>DYGV01000120.1 GCA_020724505.1 Anaerolinea thermophila | reverse complement strand
TCTCTAGGTCGGGAGGCGCTGGCTTGCCTGCCCGCCTAACCCGTACTCACGTTAATTTAAATTACTTTCGTCTCATTAGTTGTGAGAATATCACATTTCCTGTGTCCCCCTGTGAATTGAATGCAATCTTTCAAGCCATCTTGATTCTCGAAGTGGATTAACGAAAAGAACCGCTCGACCGGCAGGTCAAGCAGTTCGATTCTTTATAAGTGCCCCTAAGCGGATCTGACTCGAACTACGTGACGTTAATATATCTTTATTCTCAAGGAGCAGGATATAGCGATGGGGTTGACATTTCACCAACGCCCACAGGGTCTACTAAAGGAGCCGGATACGGATTTTGTTTTGGGTTCATTGCAGCTCCAGCGCCGCCATCTCCTTCCCCTTGCTTGATAACAATTGGTAGATAAACGTGAACATATCCATCTATGCGCTCAATATGGATAAAGCGGTACACTTTATTTGAATAATCGAAAGAAGTGAATGGATAATTGTCAACATCGGGGGTATGCCCGGCCACCCAATGAAAACGGTAATTTTGGGCCAGGTCTTGAGACATCACAATAATCGCGCTGTGCTCCCAGGTTCCATCGTTTGTCCAATCATACTGAATCAGGTCTCCTTCGTAGACATCGTTTTGGGTCATTTCGCATCCTTCAGGTCCGCCTGGTCCCTCAGGGTCGTCAATGCCGGGCCGCGGCCAAACCCAATATTGTGTGATAAATTCATATAGAGGCTGCACAAACGTCCAGGCATTTGCATAATCGCTGTTGCTATAAAAATACCAGCCATACGATCCATATCCGTGGAGGCCGCCAAAAACCATCTCGGCGTCGCTACTTTCGTGAATGGCTTGATTTACAAAATTCGTACAATCGCCACCGAAATCTGTGAAATCGTAATATTTGGTATTATAGGGTCGCTGGGCTGTCGCCCAAGAATGGGCGTAAGCTACGGCACCACTTCGATTATATGAGTGGGATGATTCGTCATTCGGGAGAGAGCATGCAGCAGACGACTGTACTACGTTTTCACTCAATTCGGTTTCCTTTTGCGATTCTTCCAGTAATCGAAGCAATTCATCTGTGGAAATCTTTGTTGATTTTAGTAGACGCCACAAGTAGTCATCATAATTATCAGAGAAAATCTTCCACTGCCCATGCACCTTTCGCAAACCAATTGTATGTTGCAGATTCCGCATGGTCGAGACAACTGGTTGCAACGGCGAGATCTCTTTGGAAATCTCAAACACTACATCATGCCCCTCAAAAATGGAGGCTGTAGCTGTTTGTGAGGATGCGTCGACCAAAATTTCCGTAAAATCCAGGAAATACTTATATTCCGCATAACCGAGTTTATTCAGCTTTGCATGTTGTATCTCAATTTTCAACTTGTCGGATTCTGAATTGAGAAAGGAACTGCTTTGAGGAGAATTATCCATTATTGGACTCAGATCTTCCAGTTGCAGGGAGCCGAAAGATCTATAACGCGCATCGAAATATTGTTCAATTGCACTTTGAATTTCTTTCTTCTCTGTTGTGGCAGATGGGTCTAAACTGTTAGCCTGGATTCGAGACGTTAATACGAAAATTGAAATCAGCGCAATAATCGCGGCAGTAATGCGAAAATGTTTCATTAGTGCATCCCCCCTTGTTTGTGGTGTCATCGATTGTTCTAATTATTGCCTGGGATAGAACGATTTTCACGCTTAATTAGGGCAACGGCGCGGTCGCAAAGGAATCAATTTTCCAATTGTCGCCCTCCCGGACTAATCCCAAGAAGAGAGTCTGAAGTGCGCCATTTGGCTGGGAACCCGATGCATTTCCTTCACCCCACGACCTGATCTGCACGGCAAAACGTCTTTTGTTGATTGGATCAGGCTTCGCTTTCCCTCCCTGTTGTTCGACTGCGATATAGTAAGGTAATACAGATTCGATTTCCACAGTCTTGAATACATGGGATGCCATATCTATATAATCCTCTAAGCTACGAGCATTTTGTGCGGAAACACTGAACAACCGATATGCCTGCTCGTACAAACCAGCATCCAAGTACGTGTAGTATTGAGTAATGACGATGATGCCCTCATAATAACCAACATCATCCGATGGCGTCGGTAAGATAGGTGTGACCGTATTAAGATACTTGGTGGCAGTCGCCTGTCTAGGTGTCGCAGTTTCTGTCTGAAAGATCGTTTGTGTAGCTCGAACAGTCTGTCGAGGGTTACTAATGCAAGCGGAGAAAACGAGTGCCAGCAGCAGGAACAAGGCTATTTGAGATTTCCTACTTTTCATCAGATTTCCCTTTCGATTACTATACACCAGGGGGGGGTAAATAGCCAAGTGCTTTTTATCCGTAGTTTGAATTACTTTCGTCACATTGGTTGTGAGGATATCACAATTCTTGTGTCCCCTGCATGAATTGAATACAAGTTCTCAGTCTGTCCCGATTCTCAAATCGAATTAATGCGAAGAACTGCTCGACCGGCAGGTCAAGCAGTTCGATTTGTGCCCCCAGAGAGATTCGAACTCTCGTTTTAGCCTTGAAAGGGCTGCGTCCTGGTCCCCTAGACGATGGGGGCATCACAAAGCGACGGGATTTTACCACCTGACTCCCAGGCGGTCAAGCGCTATCTCATCAATTTTTCGGCTAGCGCTCTATTCTATTTAGGAATAATCGTTACCTTGCGTCGCGGCTCGTCGCCGATGCTCTCGGTGTACACCAATGGATTGTTGCGCAATTCGATGTGCACCAGGCGACGCTCGTTGGCCGGCATCGGCTCCAAGACCTGCCGCCGACCGGTACGCACAGCCTGTTCTGCCATGCGCCGCGCGAGTTGACGTATCTGCTGGGCGCGGCGCGCCCGATACCCCTCCACATCCACGATCACCTGCACTGCGCGACCCATCTCCTTCGCCACAATCAAATTGGTGATATATTGCAGCGCGTTCAAGGTCTCTGCCTTCGGACCAATCAAGATACTCAGATCGTCGCCATGCACATCCACCTGCACAGGAGGGTTATCGTTTTCATCTTCCGCCTGAACGTAGTTCGCCGTCACACTGGCACGCACGCTCATTTTTGCCAACAATTCTTCCACCGTCTCGCGCGAAACCTGCAAAAGCGCTTCATCTCTTTCAAAACGTCTCACCGGCGAAACGCTTTCCGAAGGAGATACAGCAACCGCCGGTTCAGCGACGCGGTCCATGGTGGAAAATTCGGCTTCCATGGGCGGGGGTGTTGTTTCACCCACCAACGCTTCTGGCGCGGCGCTCACCTCCGGCGCCTTGAGCGTCAGGCGCACTCGCGCCTGGCGAAAACCCAGCCCAAACAAACCACGGCTGCCCGAGTCTAACACCTCTACTTCAACTGCATCTTCTGTCAAACCCAGATCTGCCAATCCTTTGGCGATCGCTTCATCCACGCTTGGGGCAATCACTTCTAAACTCGCACGTTTTTCGCTCATAATAGCCTCTCGCTTTTCTCTCTATCAGGGCAATTTAACGGGCGCTTGGTTTTTTGCTCGGCAGCAGGTTACTCCAGTTCAACTTTCCCATCAAGGCATATTGAGCAATGGATACCAGATTGCTGGCGACGAAATAGAGCGCCAAACCGGAGGCGAAAGTCAACGCCAGATAACCCATCAACAGTGGCATATACAGATTCATCGCCTGGGTCATCTGAGCGCTTTGGTCACCCGGCTGGGAAGGCGGGGTCATTAGCTTGGATTGCAAATAAGTGGTGACCAAAACCAAAATCGCCAGGACCGGGATACCAAAATTCAACCCGGCAATATACAGACGCTCCGGCTGACTGAGATTCATCCACAGGAATTGATTATCCACCGGCAACAGCTTCGATACATTGGTGAACGAATATAAATTGCTGTAAAGCGATTCCATAGCCAGCGGAGCAGAAGCCAGCGCGCGGGTGATGGATTGGTATAAGCCGATGATAATTGGAAACTGGATCAACAACGGAAGACACGAGCCAAATGGGTTGATCCCCAACTCTTGGTAGAGCTTCATTTGCTCCTGCTGCAACTTTTGCTTATCATCTTTGTACTTCTTTTGCAACGCCTGCCATTCTTTTGATTGCTGAAGTTCCTGGAGCTTTTTCGTGCTTTTCATCTGCTGAACTGTCAACGGATGCGTAATCAAGCGCACCAGGATCGTGAACAAGATAATCGCCACGCCAAAATTCCCCAGCACGCTGTAAATCCACAGCAGAGAATTTAGCATTGGCTCAATAATAAAAACATTCCAAAGATTCATGCCTGCCAGACTCCACATCTGTACAAATTAAACTTCACAGGGTTATTTCTGCGGCGCAAATTGCCATCGGATGTTGCCATCCCGATCCACCGCCAACAGAACCGCGCTTTCCAGATTTACGGGCGCCAACAGCGTCAAATCGCCCACTGTGGTCAAATTCGAATACAGTTGACCGCCGATTGACTTTTCCCACAACAGGCGACCATCTGCAGCGCTCAAAGCATATAATACACCAGATTTGGAGCCAAATAGAACGGCATCCCCAACCAGCGACGGAGCGCCGATGATCGAATGATTAGCCGGCGGGTCAGTCGGCTGGTATTTCCACAGCAACTCGCCCTTCTCTGCATCCACCGCGTAAAAGACGCCCGCGGTGTCTCCGAAATACAATACACCCTCCTGAAGCAAGGGGCTAGACCATACCCAACCGACGATCGGCAACTTCCATCTGACACTTCCTGTAGCCGCATCCACTGCAATCAATTGCGAACTGCGAGCAGGATCGTCCGTCTTGGAGCCAAAGATCGCCGAATAAAGCGTCCCATTTGAACCGAGGGTTGGCGCGGCCACGATTTGTCCGCCCAGATCCTCCGTACGCCAGATCTCGCGCCCGCTTTGCACATCCAAAGCGTAAATATGATGATCCATGGACGTCAGATACAGCCTCTCGCCATCCACCACTGGCGTGCTCCACAGAGAATGCCCGGTCTGAAAATCCCACAGCAAACTTCCGTTGCTTCGATCCAGGGCGTATAAGCGGCCATCAGCGTTTGGGGCAAAGACGACATCGCCTACCACCAGCGCGGCGGCGATGAAGCGATCCTTTGCGCCGGTGAAAGACCAGTTGGGCAGATCAGAGCCTGGTTTCAGACTATAGAAAACGTGATGATAGCTTCCAACCAGGAGTTCTTCCGCGCTGGCAAGGGTCGGCGGAGCGTAAAAATTGATCTTAGCGTCCGCCTTGGCAGGGTAACGCCAGATCTCTGCACCATTGGTCAAATTGAGCTGATAGACATGCGGACCATAGGCGAGAAAAACCGTTTGGCTTTGCGAGTCGGCGGTGAAACCCGGCCAGCTTTCAAATGCCTGGCCCGAACAGGCAGTGAGCAAACCGCTTAGAACAAATAGAACAACAAACAGGATGAGGCGAGGACGTTTTATCATATTAAGGTACTGGATCAAAACCACCTGGGTTGAATGGGTTACAGCGGAGGACCCGCCAGATCGCCATCAGACCACCCTTTATCAGTCCGTAGCGATAGATAGCCTGATAGCCGTAATGAGAACAGGTAGGATAGAATCGGCAGGTATTTGCCGGCAGCGCGCGCGAAATTGTCGCCTGATAGAAACGGATCAAAGCCAGCACAATCAGGCGCGGCAGAAAATTTATTTGAAGCGGGAGATCACGCAATCTCGGTTCGGGATGAGATTCTTCCGGTGAGCCGCCGGTTTCAGCATCAGGGATTTCCAATGTCATTTCCGTCTTGCAAAAGCGCTGCCCGCTGCATCAAAGTCAGCAAAGCCGCTTGCGTTTGTTGAAAAGTTGCTTTCGTCAATGGGCTGCGAGCAATCAGAACAACATTCCAGCCAGGTTTGAGGCTGTGTAGATAAGGCTGAATTGCGCTCCGCAACACCCGTTTTGCCCAATTTCGTTGCACCGCTTTCCCCACCGAACGACTGGCCATCACGCCAACGCGCGATGTTTCTTCTTGGCTAGGTAGAGCGATCAACACCATAAGCGGGTGGGCATAAGATTTGCCAAACCGCCGCACCCGCTGAAAATCGTTGGATCTGGTCAGTCGAAACCGCCGCTTCACGCTTCCACACCATGCGCACGCTCACAGGCATTTGGGTTCGCTGTCCAGAGGATGACAACTCAAAGTTTCCGACCGATCTGACAGGTTAGCTCTTCCAATTAATCTTCTTGACGTGTCGGTTCATATCCACGGTCAGGCGGTAACGACCTTTCGCGCGGCGCGCTTTTAACACCTTGCGACCATCTGCAGTGGCCATGCGAGCGCGAAAACCGTGCACGCGCAGACGACGTCGAATTTTTGGTTGATAAGTGCGTTTTACCATATCGTTCTAATAACCTCGCTTACCGAAGATTGCAGGCCGCCCAACCCCGAATCCGAGCTTGCAGCGCCTGATCAGCATTGATGACAGACGAAGGGTGATTATACCTTAAGGTCGTCTTTCACGCAAACTAAACCCGCTATAAATTTTAAGCCGTTAAAATGCCGCGCCCCGAAACTTCTCTCGGGGCATGGCGCAAGTGGTCCCTTCGGATAAAAAAATACCGCAATCGGCGAAGAATCAGGCTGGACCGTTGGCCAGGATCGCCGCATGGAGTGTATTTTTCATCAACATCGCAATCGTCATGGGTCCAACGCCGCCCGGCACCGGTGTGATCGCGCCGGCTACTTCCTTCACTTCCTCGAAATACACATCTCCCACTAACCGAGAACCTTTGGGGTGGGTGGGATCATCAATTCGATTAATGCCAACATCAATCACCACCGCTCCTGGCTTCACCCAATCGCCGCGCACCATTCTCGGCCGGCCCACCGCAGCGATCAAAACATCCGCCGAGCGCACCACGCCGGGGAGATCTTTTGTGCGTGAATGGCAGATGGTCACAGTAGCATTTGCACGCACCAACAGCAACGCCATTGGCATCCCTACGATATTGGAGCGCCCCAATACGACTGCATTTGTCCCCTCCAGTTTAACGCCAATTTTTTCCAACATCACCATACAACCCAGCGGCGTACACGGCACGAATAGCGGATCGCGGCCTTTCTGCGCCAACCGGCCAATGTTAATAGGGTGAAAGCCATCCACATCCTTCTCCAGGCTGATAGAACGCAACACGCTCTCCTCATCTAAGTGCGAGGGCAGAGGCAACTGAACCAAGATGCCGTTCACCCGTGGGTCAGCATTCAATTCGCGCACCAACCCTTCCACTTCATCCTGCGTCGCATCTTCGCTCAAGTGGAAACCAAAAGATTCCATGCCTAATTCAGCGCACGCTTTCTGCTTTGAGCTGACATACACTTTAGAGGCCGGATTTTCCCCCACCAAAACGGTCGCCAGACCAGGCTTTGGCTTGCCCGCTGCCACCAACTTGGCGACTTCCTCGCCAACTTCTTTGCGGACTTGCTCGGCGATCATCTTTCCATCAATGATTTGCGCAGTCATATGGCTTTCTCCTTAGGGTTTGGTTCTTTTTTATATCTATCTGACGGATAACCTTTTTCCATTATCCATGAAACGAACCAGCTTGACAATTGACATATGTCACCTTGCAGATAGAACAGTGTTCAAATTTCACTTTACAAGAGCGTTTCCGGCGGTCCCCCAATGTCCTTCATGATCTCCAGAAAGCGCCTGATCATCTCATTTGCCAGGGCGTCTGGTGGCTGGCTTGCTAACGACACACGGCCACCAGCAATCATTCCGTGGCCGCCGGCGCGCCCGGTTGGCACAATAATCTTACGAATCAGCGCCCCGGCATCCAGGTGAGGTACAGTGCGCAAGGATAGATACATCTTATCGTCATGGTATCCCAGACAGAGGGCGGCCTGAGTATTCTCCAAACGCGCCAGCGCATCCGCCAGTTCGGCGGTGAAATCCGGGCGAGGCATCTCTCCCAGGTAAGATACCACGACTTGACCAAAAACCTGCGCGGATTGTAAGCCCTTGACAAAGGTGCGGAAATATTCGCGCGGCAAACCGGCGCTTTCGACTTTCACCAGCCTTTCGCGATCCAGCCGCGCCAGCATCTTAAAATAGACTTCCTGATCTATCGGCGAAGTGCTGCGCGTCAGACTGCGCGTGTCTGTCTGAATGCCATAGAAAATCGCCGTAGCCAATTGCGCATCTGGCTCAATTCCCATCGCCTCTAAATATAAATAAACGATACATGCAGTTGCGCCGATATCGGTGCGAATGTCCACCCATTGAACTCTATCCATCTCCGCAGATCCCCATTGATGGTGATCTATTACAATCTGCGGTGTGACTACCGCAGGCAGGCTATTATTTCCCCCTCCCGGCTGAGTATCCACCAATGCGATGGCAGAATACCTTGACCAATCCTCCAACGTCTCCACCTGTTGCCATTCCGGCGTCAATAATCGCAGTACCGCTTTATTCTCCGCCCGCGCCACCAGTCCGCTGTAAGCCAGCTTGCTAGGAATACCCCAGGCGCGCTCGAAAAGCGTCGCCAGCGCTTTGCCTGCCGCCAACGCATCCGGGTCTGGATTATCATGGGTTAGGATCAACAGCGGCCCAGCGCCTGCCGCCTGGCGCAGCGGCTCCAATTGAGGGGGGCTCATTCTGACAGAAGCAAGTTTTCGCCTGCGGGGCATCTGCTTTTCCTCCTCTAGATTCATTCAACTCGCCAGTTTTTACTCCATCCAACCAATACAGTTAGGGATAGTTTACCACTTTCACATCAAACCCCTACGGCGGCGTTCTTGGCGTACGTAATTCTTGGTACAATAGCCGCGCCAGACAAACATCCTGCGCACTCCAAATCTGATGTTTGCTGGCGAGGTTCACGAAGATGAATCATCGCACAATTTGGCGAATAAGTTTAATCACCTCAATTTTGATGATAATAATGGTCGCCTGTAACTCAGCCGCTCAAACAACGGATCCGGCAAAAGCTGTCGAAGGCTATTTGGCGGCGCTGGTGGAGCGCAACCTCAACCAAATGATCAACCTCTCCTGCGCCGATTGGGAAGCCCAAGCGCGCGTGGAATACGATTCCTTTGCCGCGGTCAAGCTCAACTTGCAGGACCTGCAATGCCAGACAAGCGGTCAAGAGGGCGAATATACCCTGATCGCCTGCACCGGCTCCATCATCGCCAACTACGGCGCAGAGGATTTACAAATTGATGTCGCTAACCAGACTTATCGCGTACGGCAAGAAGGGGGCGAATGGCGTATGTGTGGCTATCACCAACCTTGATTCCACGCGTTATGATAATGAAGAGGATACTCAACATCTTATTTACCCGCGAGAATCTGCTCGCCTTGCTCCTTTGTCTGATCTTGATCGCACTGCTGATTCTTACCGCCGATCAGACGCCGCAGTGGATTTACCAGGGGTTTTAGATGGGCTTGATCCAGGTGCTGGCGCTCAGCCTGATTGCACTTTTACTGGGGCAGGTTTCGCGCCAGAAATGGTTCACCGGTGTGGCGCTCATCGCCAGCATCCTCTCTATTTATTGGCTGCAACCATCCACGCCGGTTCGAAACCTTGACTTCTGGCTGCCCACGGCTTCGGTGGTAATAACGGTCGCGGTTTGGACAAGCACACAACCTGCGGTCTCTGCCGAGAGGCGACAAGTTCTGGCAAGCCTGGCGGCTGTCGTCGGCGTAATCCTGCTGCTGAGCCTGACGCGCTACCTGGGGCCACTGTGCTGTCTCACAGCTTCTCGCCCGCCATCTATCTTGCTCGTCGTCATTGCGCTATTGCCAGCGGCAGGATTACTCGCCTTAAGCTGGCTTTATCCGGGCGCCGTTTCCATCTTCAGTCGTCTTGCGCTCTTGATCCTGCTGGGTGTTTTTATCCTGCTCAAGACGCCGCCTCTAGCTCAATCTGCCAGCGCCTTTCTTCGCTCGTGGAGCGGACAGTCCATCGAGTTGGCCAACCCCTCCGACTTGAGCTGGCTAGGATTTTCTTACCTGGCTTTCCGGCTCATCCATGTCTTGCGAGACGACCAAGCGGGTAAATTTCAAGGGAAATCGTTAGCCGACTTTATTACCTACGCATTATTCTTCCCCGCATATGTATCGGGACCAATTGACCGCTGGCAACGCTGGGAGAGCGATCTTCAGAGCCGTTTTACTCTGGTCAGATCCAACCCAGAGGATCGCTTTGCCTTGACTTCAGCGGGTTTCCAACGCATCTTGATGGGTTTGTTCAAGAAGTTTGCTCTGGCAGATAGCTTGGCGCTCATCTCCCTGAACCCGCAAAATGCCGCCCAAGTCGTTTCGACAGCATGGCTTTGGGTTCTGTTGTTCGGTTACTCATTGCGAATTTATTTAGACTTCTCCGGTTACACCGATATTGCCATCGGCTTAGGCAACCTGATGGGTTTTCGCCTCCCCGAAAACTTCGATCGCCCATACCTTAAAACCAATCTAACCGCATTCTGGAATAGCTGGCACATGACACTGGCGTTATGGTTTCGTGCCTATCTATTCAATCCGCTCACCCGTGCGCTGCGCATGCGCCCCGAGAAGTTGCCGCCCTGGTTGATCATCTTGGTTGGACAGACAATCACCATGGCGCTGATCGGCTTATGGCATGGTGTCACATGGAATTTCCTCATTTGGGGTCTGTGGCATGGCGCTGGTCTATTCATCCATAATCGTTGGTCCGATTGGATGCGCCCGCGTTCTGCGCTCATCGAAGCGCGCCCCGCACTAGCTCGAATTCTCAAGTTTAGCGGATGGATGCTTACATTTCTATTCGTTACTTTGGGTTGGGTGTGGTTCGCCCTGCCGGATTTACCGCTGGCCTGGCAGGTCTTTCAGAAACTTGCCGGTTATTGACAGAATTCCTATGCCAGAGATGACGCAAAACGTAAAATCCTCGCCTTCTCTTGCCTCTGATGCTGCCTCCGCTGCTCCTGGTGTCGGCTGGCGTTTCTTCAGAAATGTCATCCTTAAAGGGTTGATCTTATTTTGTTTGGCTAATCTATTGTTCGCCGGCTGGTATCCAATGGATGAGTTGGGGAGAATTACAGCCTATAATTTCCTCTTCCCCGGACGGCAACGCCTGCCTTATGGCGATCATCCCGAACGCGCCTATAACCTGAGTCTGTACAACTTGAATGCGATGTTTGCCTCTCATGAAATTTCAACGAGAGCCAAACCTGCAAATGAATATCGTGTCATTTTAATCGGCGATTCCTCCACCTGGGGTTTTTTGCTTCCGGTGGAACATACTCTAACGACCTATCTTAACCGAAGGGCTGTAATGACCGCCTCGGGCAAGCAGGTGCGGTTTTATAACCTGGGATATCCGGTGATGTCGTTGACCAAAGATTTGTTGCTGCTTTCCTACGCTATGCGCTTTGAACCCGACCTGATCATCTGGCTGGTGACGCTGGAATCTTTCCCCAATGACAAACAGTTATACCCACCACTCGTACAAAACAACCCAGAACCAGTGCGGCAATTGATCCAAACCTATCATCTAAATCTGGATGTGAACGATCCCTCTTTTCAAGACCTCGGCTTCTGGCAACGCACCCTGATCGGCGCGCGCCGCCCGCTGGCGGATCTGATCCGATTGCAGCTTTACGGCGTGCTATGGGCAGCCACAGGCATTGACCAGGACATCCCTCACGACTACACGCCCCGGATGGAGGATCTGCCAGCGGATCCAAACTTTCACGAGTTCGAACCGCCGCAGCTCCCCGCGTCTCAATTAGCCTTCGATGTACTGGAAGCAGGCATACAACTGGCTGGAGATACGCCTGTTTTGTTAATAAATGAGCCGATGTTCATCAGCCAGGGCGCAAACAGCGACCTGCGCTACAACTTCTATTACCCTCGCTGGGCCTATGACGACTACCGCCTTCTGATGGCTGAAGCCTCTGCGAGGCATAGATGGCATTACTTGGACGCCTGGAATCTCATTCCTGGCAGCGAGTTCACCAACAGCGCCGTCCATTTGAGCGCCGCCGGCAGTCAACAATTTGCAGAATATCTGTTTCCAATTATCCAGGAAATTATCGCTGGCGGTGAAACCCCAAAATAGCAACCCGCCGTTTCCGCTTTTTACGCTATCCAAACGCTGGTATATAATTACCCCCATGAACAAGTCGGTAAGAATTCGGGTAATTGCACAAACTATTCTATTCCTGGTAATGGTTGTGAATTCAGGCTGCAATAGCGGCTCCTCCGCCGTCCCCGTGCTGCCAAAAGTGGATGCAACACAACCGAGCGCGCTACCCGTCACGCAAGTTAGCGTCAGCCAAACCAGCAGCTCCACCCCTACCTTCACTCCGATCACGCAGACCGTTCCATCGCTTCAAACTGATCGGGACGCGAGCCATACTGCATCCGCTTCACCCCCCACACCACAGCGATCCCCAACTCGCCAGGGTACCCCTGGTGCGCCCGCCGCCCCTACGGCAACGCCCACACTGGGAGCAAATGACTGGAAGAAACTGCCCATCATTCCCCCTATCAGCGAGCGCATGAGCGCCATCTATCGCCGCGGGCTGGAAATGGGCAACAATCCACACGCTTTTTCAAAGATCGGCGATTGCGGTAGCACCCCAGCTTGGTTTTTAGGAGATTTTGATCGCGGCGAACGGTATTATAGCCTGGGCAAGTATCAGGAGCTTAGCCGGGTCATCCAGGAGTTTCAAGGATCATTCGATCGTGTTAGTCTGGCGGCTCGCTCCGGCTTCAAT
>DYGV01000003.1:62983-71037 GCA_020724505.1 Anaerolinea thermophila | reverse complement strand
GATTTCGAACATTGTCGCCCGCATCGCCGCGGCAAATGGTACGGCGCTCAACCCGCAAATCGGCGTAGATACCATATTGTTAGCCACGTTGTTTTCAACCGCCGTGGGATTGTTTTTCGGTCTGTACCCGGCCAATCGGGCGGCGGGGCTTGAACCTGTAGAAGCATTGCGTTACGAATAATGTGGTATATAATTCTTTACAACATGTGTGGGTTCGTGTGATAATGTTATAAATGGGTCAATTATGTTGCAACGTGTAGGGGACTGTGAACAAAGAGACCATTCTGGTTGTTGATGATAACCGTCAATTGGGCGATTTTATTGCATATCGCCTGTTGCCATCCATGGGGTATAGCGCCAGCACAGTGTATAACGGAAAAAGCGCGCTGGAAACTATTCGAACCTCGCCCCCCTCTCTGATTTTGCTTGATCTTGAATTGCCCGATGCAACTGGCCTGGATATCTTGCGTCAGTTAAACGCCGAGGGCATCCACATTCCCACAGTGCTTTTCACCGCCCATGGTTCTGAACATATCGCCGCCGAGGCTTTCCGCCTGGGGGTGCAAGATTATCTGGTCAAGCCAGTTGAGGCGGATCAACTGGAAGCCTGCATTACTCGTGCTTTAACCGAGTCTCGGTTGCGCCGGGAAGCGGAGCGGCTAACCCTCGAACTGAAAGAACAGGTGGAATGGTTGAGCGCCCTGTCCAGGATTGGCCAGATGGTGACCTCTACGTTGGAGTTAGATGAGGTGCTGCGGCGCATCGTGGAAGCCAGCGTGAAGTTGACCCAGGCTGAGGAAGGTTTCCTGGCGCTGCTAGATAGCGCCAGCGGACAGTTTTATCTTCGAGCGGTAAAAAACATAGATGAAAGCCTGATCAAAACCACGCGACTGCCGGTAAAAGACTCGCTGATCGGAGTGGCCATTCGTTCGGGGCGGCCGGTGCGTCAATCTATGGAAAACAGCGCTGGTCAGTTGAAGATCAGCACGGGTTTGCTGGTACATAGCCTGTTGTATGTGCCGATCTTTTCCCGCGGTCGGCCATTGGGCGTGCTTACGGTAGATAATCGGATGAGCCGACGGCCATTCACCCAAAGAGATGAAGTCATGCTTACCTCGCTGGTGGGTTATGCGGCGGTGGCTCTGGAAAACGCCGAGTTATATGAAAAAGCGCGCCGCGAACTGGCTGAACGTCGGCGCATTGAAGCTGCGTTGCGAGAAAGCGAGGAACGCTATGCGCTGGCGGTGCAGGGCGCGAACGACGGCGTCTGGGATTGGAATTTGAAAACCAACCATATCTATTTCTCGCCGCGCTGGAAGAATATGTTGGGGTACGAAGAGGATGAAATCGGCGCCGACCCTCAGGAATGGTTCGGCCGCGTCCATCCTCAAGATATTGATGGCTTACGCCAGGCGCTCTCGGCGCACCTGCGCGGCGCGACGCCGCATTTCGAACACGAGCACCGCGTTTTGCATAAAAACAAAGCCTACCGCTGGATGCTGAGTCGCGGCATTGCGGTGCGCGGGGCGGATGGCAGCGCGGGGCGGATCGCCGGCTCTCAAACCGATATTACAGAGCGTAAAGAAGTGGAGTCCAGGCTGATGCACAACGCTTTCACCGATGACTTGACCCACTTGCCCAATCGCGCCAGCATTCAGGAGCGGTTAAATCAGGCCATCGAAAACTCTCGCGCTGGGAAAGGGTATCTCTTTGCGGTTCTGTATCTGGATCTGGATCGCTTCAAAGACATCAACGATAGCCTGGGTCATCCTGCAGGCGATGAGCTGTTGATTGCTGTGACAGGCATGTTGCAGTCGCAATTGCGTGAGAACGACATCGTCGCCCGCCTGGGAGGCGATGAATTCGTGATCTTGTTAGAAAAGATTCGCGACCCCAATTACGCCATCACGGTTTCCAGGCGCATTATCGAAATGCTCTCGCGTCCAATTTATCTGGAAAAATATCAGGCTTATGTCTCCACCAGTGCCAGCATTGGCATTGTGTTGAGTTCTCTCGGTTATTCGCAGGCGGAGGAGATTCTGCGCGACGCCGATATCGCCATGTATGCCGCTAAAGCCAAAGGGAAGGGAACTTATGAACTGTTTGATCCGGCAATGCGTGAGCGTATTTTACGGCGGGTGGCGCTGGAATCGGATTTACAACAGGCGCTGGAGAAAAACCAGTTGCAGGTTTTTTATCAGCCGATTCTTTCGCTCAGCAGTGGTCAACTGATTGGTTTCGAGGCATTGGTGCATTGGCATCATCCGGTATATGGGATGTTGCCGGCGAGCGAATTTATCCCGTTGGCGCAAGAAGCGGGGTTGATCATTCCTATTGATTGGTGGGTGTTCGAAGAAGCCTGCCGCCAGATGCGTGAATGGCAGTCGCGCTATCGTTTTACCCCGCCGCTGCAAATCCATGTCAACCTCACCAGCAGCCTTATGGCGCGGCCCAATCTGGTCCACAACATCCAACAAATCTTAAAGAAGACCGGTTTGAGCCCCAATGCTATGGCGCTGGAAGTCACTGAAAGCATCGTATCTGCCAACTACGAACTGGTGGTGCAGATCATTCAGGCGTTGCGAGAAATGGGCGTGCATGTGGAAGTTGACAACTTCGGCACAGGCGTTTCTTCCTTGCTGAACTTGAAACGTTTCCCGTTCAGCGCCGTGAAAATTGATCGCGCCTATATTAAGTTGATTGACCAGGATGAGAACAGCGCACAACTGACACGCACCATGGTCGAACTGGCGCATAAGCTGGGGATGCGCGCCACCGCCGAAGGTGTGGAGAATGAAACCCAATTGCAGCAATTGCGTTCAATGGATTGCGATTTTGGTCAGGGTTTTCTCTTCGCCGCTTCGCAGGCGCCGGAGGCGGTGATCGGCATGTTGGAAAAGCGGGAGAGAGGCGAAAGCTTACTTCAACCAGTATCCTGAAAACCTTACTTTGTGTTGAGGCGGGTTTCTTTTTGCAGCCATTCCAGATAAGCGTCTAGACCAGCTTGGATGGGAAGCGCGATGATTTCGGGGACCTGATAGGGATGGATTGCCTTAACCGTCGGGATTACATGATCTATGAACAGCTCTGCGCGGCTTTTGACGATCAGTAAGGTTTCTTCATCCTCTTGAATCTGACCCTCCCAACGATAAATCGAAAGCGCCGGCGAGATGATGTTGACGCAGGCAGCCAAGTTTTGTTCGATAAGTCGGCGAGCAATCTGTTTCCCCACCTCCAGCGACGGGGCGGTAATTAAGATGACGATAAACACATTCTTATCCATAGCCCAACACCTCCGAACATCGCCAATATACCACGTCGCTGGGATCCCGGCGAGAGAGGCAGTTACATCCCAACAGATCGAAGGAATGTGCGGTAAAATCTGAGGGCCTGCTCAAAATTCTGGGCGAAGATCTTCTACCTTATTCTGACGGTAGGTGAAAGAATGGCCGAATTTAATGTCTTGGTCGTAGATGGTTTGGAAGAAAGCGGATTGGCAATTTTGCGCCGTTCGGCGCATGTGGCGGTTCAAGAGGGTGTGCAGGCAGAGGAACTGCTGCGCATGATCGGCGATTACGAGGCGTTGATCGTGCGCGGGCGGACAAAAGTCACCGCCCAGGTTTTTGAGGTTGGACGGCGCTTGCGCGTGGTTGGACGGGCTGGTGTGGGCGTGGATAATATTGATCTACAGGCGGCGAAGGAACGCGGTGTATGCGTGGTGAATGCGCCGGCCTCCACCACGCTGGCGGTGGCTGAATTGACAATGGCTTTAATCTTATCGCTGGCGCGGGAAACGCCGCGCGCCGATGCCGCCATGAAACAGGGACTTTGGCTAAAGAAAGAACTGATCGGCTTCGAATTGAGCGGGAAGACGCTGGGCGTGATCGGCGTGGGGGCGATTGGCGCCGCGGTGGCGCGGCGAGCGGCAGCCTTTGAGATGAAAATTTTGGGCTACGACCCGTTGCTATCCACGGAACAAATCGCTCAACGCGGCGCTCAACCGGTTTCATTAGCGGAGCTTTATCGTCAATCGGACATTATCACCATCCATGTTCCATTGACGGCTGAAACGCGCGGCATGGTGGATCAACGCGCTTTCGAGCAAATGAAGCCCGGCGTGCGATTGATTTGCACCGCGCGGGGTGGGATCGTAGATGAAGCAGCGCTATTAGCGGCCTTGGAGAGCGGCAAAGCGGCGGGTGCTGGCCTGGATGTGTTTGCCCAGGAGCCGCCGGGAAAGAGCGCTCTGACAGCCCACCCCAAAGTCATCGCTACGCCTCATATCGGCGCGCAGACCGCAGAGGCGCAGGCGCGCGCCGCGGTAGATATTGCCCACGAAGTGCTGGCGGCGTTGCAGGGGGGAGCGCTGCGCTGGAAAGTGGTATAGAACATCTAATCTGATTTGGAGCTGCCTAATGATGGAATCAAAACTGAAACAACTGAAGGACCTGCTGGGCGAGGTTTCTGATTTGCAAAGCGCGGCTGCGTTGCTCTCTTGGGATCAACAAACCTACATGCCCCCTGGCGGGGCGGAAGGCCGCGGCCACCAACTGAGCACGTTGGAAACCCTTGCCCACCTCAAGTTTACCTCGGCGGAGATCGGCCGGCTGCTGGATGAGCTGACGCCCTATGCGGAGACGCTTGACCCCGATTCCGACGACGCCTGTCTGATTCGCGTCACGCGGCGCGAGTACGAGAAGCGTACCCGCGTGCCCTCGGAGTTGGTATCCGAGTTTGCCAGGGCAACTACCCTGGCGCACCAGGCATGGACAGAAGCGCGGGCGGAAAATAATTTCCCCAAATTCCAGCCGCATTTGGAAAAGATCGTGGAATTGCGCCGGCGTTATGCAGAATGTTTTGCCCCCTATGACCATATTTACGATCCCTTGCTGGACGATTTCGAGCCAGGGATGAAAACCGCCGAAGTGCAGGCGATTTTTAACACCCTGCGTCCAAAACAGGTGGCTCTGGTGCGGGCTATTGCCGAAAGACCGCAGGTGGATTCGTCCTTCCTGCATCTGCAATACGATGAAAAGAAGCAATGGGATTTCGGCGTGGAAGTGATCACCGCCTTTGGATATGACTGGAAGCGCGGCCGCCAGGATAAATCGCCGCACCCCTTCACCCAAAGCTTTGGCATTGACGATGTGCGCATCACCACTCGCGTCTATCCCAATTTTCTGAACACCGCGTTATTCGGCACGATGCACGAGGCCGGCCACGCGCTGTATGAGATGGGGGTAGATCATGCGCTGGCGCGCACCCCGCTGGCCTCTGGCGCATCGCTGGGCGTGCACGAGTCGCAATCCCGCATGTGGGAGAACCTGGTTGGTCGCTCGCTGCCATTCTGGGAGCGGTTTTACCCACGTCTGCAAGAATATTTCCCGGAACAACTGGGCAGGGTGGACCTGGAAACGTTCTATAAGGGCGTCAATCGGGTGTCGCCTTCCTTGATTCGGGTGGAGGCGGATGAAGCGACCTATAACCTGCATATTATGCTACGCCTGGAAATTGAGATTGGCATGCTCGAAGGCACAATCCAGGTCAAGGATTTGCCGGAGATCTGGAACGCGCGTATGCAGGAATATCTGGGCGTTACGCCGCCCGACGACGCGCAGGGCGTGTTACAGGATATCCACTGGTCAAGCGGCTTGATGGGATATTTCGCCACCTATGCTTTAGGGAATCTGATCTCGCTCCAACTGTGGGAGCGCATACAACAAGAGATCCCCGATTTGAGCGATCAGATCCGCCGCGGCGAATTCTCGACTTTGCTGGGCTGGCTGCGTAAAAACATCCACCGACATGGGGCAAAGTTCGAGCCGCAGGATCTGGTGCAGCGAGTGACCGGTTCTAAGATTGACCCGGCGCCGTATATACGCTATCTGAATACGAAATTCGCCCAAATCTACGGGCTAAACGGCGACATCGCTTCGTGAAATTTCAGTATTGGCTGTTCATCGCCCTGGCTTTCTGCGGCCTGTTGAGCGGTTGCGTTGGCCTGGAAAATTCCGACTTGCCAACGCCGATCCCAACGGAGTATATGCCGACCGTCGTGGCGCTGACTTTGCAGGCGCAGGGAGTACCCGTGTTTACCCCTGCGCCTGCCAATCAGCCTTCCGGCGCTCCTGGCGCGGCGATGTCCGCCGCGGTCGTGGAAGAGATCAGCGAAACCCCTCGACCCTCCGCTCCAAATTTAGTGACTGAGACGCCTGCTCCACCTGCAAGCCCTATGACCCAGACCGTTAGCGATGCCTCTTCCAACGAGCCAACCCACACAGGCGCGCCCGCAACCACAACCCTTGCGCCTCCCACCGTCGGCGCGACGCCCACGATCCATTTGACCTTGCCGACTCCTGATCCGTCGTTGCTAACGCCCAGCCCGGCGCCGCCCATCCCCGACGCGCCATTGCAAATCTACCGCCTGGGTGAGATGTCGCGGGTGATCTCGCCGATCCAGGTGACCACGCGCCTCACCTCCGGCAATGGGAAGGTGCTGCGCATCGAACTTTTCGGCGAAGATGGCCGGCTGCTGGCGCGCTATCTGCGCACATTCCAAAACATCCCCTGGCAGGCTGCGCGGGTTGATGTGAACCTGGATTTCGAAATCAGCGGCGCCGGCGAGTTGGGGCGCTTGGTGGTCAGTTTGGAAGATGTTTACGGGCGGCTCATAGACGTCAATTCGGTAAACCTGATCTTGCTCTCCAGCGGTCAGACGGAACTCAACCCGGCGACGGCGCTTCAACAACGGCTGGTGATCCAGGAGCCAACCCCAAAGGCGTTGATCCAGGGCGGAAAACTGATCGTCTCCGGCCGCGCTTTGCCAAATCGCCCCGATCAGCCCTTGCGGGTAATGATTATCAGCGAGGAGGGTCGCATCTTGGGGCAGCGATTGGCGCGTGTGAATGTGACCATCCCCGGCGACTATGGCGTTTTCATTGCCGAAGTGCCTTATACCGTGACCGATTTAACTTCGGCGTTGCTGGTGGTTTTTGAAGAAGGCGAACCAATCTCGGACATTGCCTATTTATCCAGCATTGAGGTGATGTTAGCGCCTTAAGGATTTTCGTGGGATCTTTGGCTCACATTAGCACAGATAATTTGACCCACAGAGCGGTTTAATTTAAAATTCAATCACGATATGGGCAATATGTGGCGCTCAGGTTTACGTTGCGGATTCTTTCGCACCGATCATGACCCGCCTTAGCCGCGGGACGAACCTCTCGGATTCCGCATCGGCCGCAACCGTTCTACGCATCTCGTGCGTCCGATGGCGGTGGACGCCTCGAACGCTTCAAGCCCGATTTTAGTGTTATCCGCGGGCAGTGGATTGTGATGTGTTCTTCTGATAGGAGATTCGATTATGACCTCTTCTTTTCCTTCCAAACGTGCTCCCATTTACGCCGATGTGCCTGACGATAAGTGGTACAACTGGCGTTGGCAACTCAGCAACCGCATCAACACCGTCGAGGAGTTCGAAAAGGTTATCCGCTTGACAGAAAGCGAACGCAGGGCGCTTTCTGCGAAGCAACTGTTTCGAGTGGATATTACACCCTATTTTATTTCGTTGATTGATCCAGATGACCCAGACGACCCGATCCGCAAGCAGGTGGTGCCCACCGATGCGGAATTGACCCCGTTCACCGCCATGATGGAAGACTCGTTGGCCGAAGACCGCCATTCGCCGGTGCCGGGGCTGGTGCATCGCTATCCGGATCGCGTGTTGATGTTGGTGACCACGCAGTGCGCTTCGTATTGTCGTTACTGCACCCGATCGCGCATCGTCGGCGACCCCTCGGCGACCTTCTCGCGCGCCGAGTTCGAAATGCAACTGGAGTATCTGAAACGCACCCCGCAGGTGCGAGATGTGCTGCTCTCCGGCGGCGATCCGTTGGTGCTGGCGCCCAAGATCCTGGAGGAGATCCTCAGTCGCTTGCGAGAAATCCCACACATCGAAATCGTGCGCATTGGCTCGCGCGTGCCGGTCTTTCTGCCCATGCGGGTGACGGACGAACTGTGCGATGTGCTGCAAAAGTATCACCCGCTGTGGATGA
>DYGV01000003.1:0-62973 GCA_020724505.1 Anaerolinea thermophila | reverse complement strand
CCTAATGAAATCAGCGCCGAGCTGGAGCAAGCCTGCGACCGACTGACACGCGCCGGCATTCCTTTGGGCAACCAGGCGGTGTTATTAGCTGGCGTGAATGACAATGTACACATTCAGCGCGAGCTGGTGCAAAAACTGGTGCGCATCCGCGTTCGACCCTACTACCTCTATCAGTGCGACCTGGTGGAGGGGGCAGGGCATTTTCGCACGCCGGTGGCAAAAGGCCTGGAGATTATGGAGGGTCTGCGTGGGCATACCTCCGGTTACGCCGTCCACCAATACATCATTGACGCTCCGGGTGGCGGCGGCAAGATCCCGGTGATGCCCAACTATCTGATCTCGATGTCTGACCATAAGGTGGTGTTGCGCAACTATGAAGGCTACATCACCACCTATGAAGAGCCGGTTGACTATCTGCCCAGCCATGCAGCTAAGTTTAAAGGACAAAAACGCCCTGAACCGGGGCAGAGCGGCGTGCTGGGGTTGTTGGAAGGCGAGCAGATGTTTATTAAACCGGAAGGTTTTGACCAGGTGCACGATCGTAGCGGCATTGAACACCGTCTGAAGGACCCGAAAAAGTGGGTACCCCTGGGAATTGGAGCCGGTGAAGAGCCGGAATCCCCAGCCTAGTGGTATCCTCCTCAATCGTGTCTTTGATTTATCCCTCTCTAACCTTTTCTTGAAGTTCGCCTCTTCCACCTGTGGCGGGTATTCGCCAGTTCCAACCCGCCACAGGTGGGGGCAACGATTTGGATCCAACCCAAAAGCAGGTCATCTCCCTATTCAGTGTTGATAACCAATGGAATTAATATCCAAGTGGTGTTCTCACTATGTCTTTGAACTGTCCCTCACCCCAACCTCTGCCCCTTCCCCTCTCCCAACGTTGGGAGAGGGGAAGGGGTGAAATACTACCCTTGACAAATTTTATTTCTCGGATACAATTATTATCAAGATTGTCATAAAAATTCTTTGGGAGTTTGCTGTCTGTGAACACTTGCATGTGTCTGAGGCGGGGTCTATAACCGCCTCGTCATCCGGTAGCCTTTAGAGCAGCGTCTGCTGCTTGGAACGGCCAAAAGACTGAATTCGGGCGGTTGCGGCCCCGCTTGCGAAACAAGTTTCGTCGAGCGTGAAAGCGCATGATGCGCCAACGCAGCGCCCGTTTTTGTTTAAGTCTATTTGGCCGTTCTATGTTTAACGAGGAAGATCAAAATGCAAACCGTGGTTGAAACTCAACTCCAGCTATCCAACCCGGCTGCTGCCAGCCTGGAGGCCGCGGTCGGCAATACGCCGCTGCTGCGCCTACAACGCGTGACATCGCGCCTCTCCGCGAAAGTGCAGGTGCTTGCCAAGGCAGAATGGTTTAACCCCAGCGGCTCGGTCAAAGATCGCCCGGCGCTCAACATCTTGCGCGCAGCGATCTGCGATGGTGGCCTCGCGCAGGGCCGGCGCTTGCTGGACTCTACCTCTGGCAATATGGGTATTGCATACGCCACGTTTGGCGCAGCCATGGGGATTCCGGTCACACTGGCGCTGCCGGCCAACGCCAGCCCAGAACGCATTGCGATCTTGCGCGCCCTGGGGGCGGAGATCGTGCTAACCGACCCTTCGGAAGGCTCGGATGGCGCTTTGCGCGTGGCGCGGCGGATGGCGCAGGAGCAACCGGAGCGATATTTCTATGCCAATCAATATGACAACCCTGCCAACTGGCAGGCGCATTATTTCGGCACTGGTCCTGAGATTGTGGGACAGACGCAAGGCAAAGTGACCCATTTCGTCGCCGGATTGGGCACATCCGGGACGTTGATTGGCGTAGGACGCTACTTGCGTCAATATCATCCATCCATCCAGTTGATTGCTGTGCAACCCGATTCGCCCTTTCATGGCTTGGAGGGCTTGAAGCATATTCCGTCGGCCATTCAACCAGGCATTTTCGATCCTGATTTGTCCGATCGCACGATCGCGGTATCCACCGAAGCAGCGTATGAAATGACGCGCCGTCTGGCGCGGGAGGAAGGTCTGTTTGTCGGGATTTCGTCCGGGGCGGCGGCTGCGGCTGCGCTTCAGGTGGCGCAAGAACTGGACGAAGGGGTTGTGGTGACGATATTCCCCGACGCGGGGTATAAGTATTTGAGCGATAAAGAGTTATGGGAATAAGCCAATCTTCCAACATGGCGAGGAATTTATGAGGTGAACTAAAAAATGGCGTTGAAGATAGCCGAAGAACTGCTTAAACAGATCCACCTTCACGGCGAAAGGGCGTACCCCGAAGAAGGGGCGGGCTTGCTTTTAGGGGCAATCGAAAACGGCGATAAGCGCGTGTCGCAGTTGATCACCTTCCCCAACGCTCGCGAACCCTCCGCCCGGCGCAACCGCTACTTGCTTACCCCGCAAGATTATCTGCGCGGCGAACAGGAGGCAGCGCGGCTGGGGTTGGAGGTGATTGGCGTATTCCACTCGCACCCCGACCATCCCAACCGGCCCTCCGAGTTCGATCGCGAATGGGCGATGCCCGGCTGGTCATATGTGATAACCAGCGTGCAGTCCGGCAAAGCTGTGGAGAGCCGCTCCTGGCAGCTTAGCGAAGACCGCTCGCAATTCTTAGAAGAAATGATTCGGACGATGGAGTGAATTTCGAAAAGAGCACGGGTTTGGGGCAATGCCCATGTGAGACGCAAAACCCTCTCCACCGTTCTTGAAATATCCTGTCAAACGTTATCAAGAGGCAAGCATGTTAGACAGACTGACGAAAATAGATCATTCTGCATTGAGGACCAACCAGGTTGTGATTATCCTGCTCAATGTGCTGGCGTTTATCTTTGACCTGCCCTGGCTGGCATTGTTGGTGGGCGTGGTGATGTTGATCGGCGCGCTGCTGGGTCAACCTGGCTTTGGTTTCGTATATCGTTACGCGCTGAGACCTCTGGGGTGGATCAAACCAGATGTCTTGCTGGATAACGCGGAGCCGCATCGCTTTGCTCAAGGGTTGGGCAGCGCATTTATGCTGGCGGGCTGGCTTTTTCTGTTCAGTGGCGTTTCAGCGTTAGGCTGGGGGCTGGTATGGTTGGTGGCGGCGCTGGCGGCGCTGAACGCCTTCGGCGGTTTCTGCGTTGGCTGCATGGTGTACTATTGGCTGAGCCGATTGAAAGTGCCGGGGTTTTACAAATCTCCCCCGGAAGGGGTATTCCCCGGAATGCGACCACGGAGGCGCGCTGACCATGAAGCCTGATCTGTTCACCGATGGGGTTATCTTGCGTTTGTTCTTCGCAGGAGGTATCATCTTTCTGGGATGGATGCTTTTTCGAGCGTTTGGTCTTCTAACGCTGAGCCGCGCTCGCAATCCAGCGCTGCGTTTCCGAAGATCTTTAACGCCTGGAGAACGCTCTGCCGCAGCGACATTGTTATACTTCACTGCACCGGGCTGCGTCCCGTGCAAGACGGTGCAACGCCCGGCCATTCAACGCCTGCTGGAGCAAATGGGAGACGCTTTAGAGGTGATCGAAATTGACGCTTCGGCTCAGCCGGAGATGGCGAACCAATGGGGCGTGATGAGCGTCCCGACGACTTTTGTCATTGATGCGCAAGGGGCGCCGCGCTATGTCAATCATGGCGTGGCAACGCTAGATAAACTGTTGCGTCAAATCAACGAGTTGAAGCAATAATCAGTAGGACGAGGAGTTTTTGTTATGCCAACTTTACGAATCCCTGCGCCATTGAGGTCTTACACCAATGGTCAAAGCGAAGTGACTGTCAATGGACAGACTGTTGAAGAAGCCTTGCAGGACCTGCTCAAGAAATACCCAACTTTGAAGCCGCATCTGTATAATAGCAACGGCGGTTTACGGCCGTTTGTCAATTTATTTTTGGGCGAAAACAACATCAAAGACCTGCAAGGGCTGGGAACCCCTTTGAAAGAAGAGGATCGTTTGTTGCTGATTCCAAGCATTGCCGGAGGAAGCGAGGCTTAAGATGTTGCCGGAACTATCGCGCCAGGAGATCCTGCGCTACTCTCGCCATTTGCTCATCCCCGAGGTGGGGCTGGAGGGGCAGCGAAAGCTCAAAGCCTCGTCTGTGCTGGTGATCGGCACAGGCGGATTAGGGTCGCCAGTGGCGTTGTATCTGGCGGCTGCGGGCATTGGGCGCATTGGCCTGGTGGATTACGATGTGGTGGATTTTTCCAATCTGCAGCGCCAGGTCATTCACGGCACCTCTGGTATCGGCGAGCTGAAGGTCGAATCGGCGCGCCGCCGGATGCTGGACCTGAATCCAGATATTCAGGTGGAAGTATACAACGAGCCGTTCACCTCGGCAAACGCCATGCAGATCGCCGAAAGTTACGACCTGATTATTGATGGGACGGACAACTTCCCCACCCGTTATCTGACCAACGATTTGTGCGTTTTGACCGGCAAGCCCAATGTGTATGGCTCTATCTATCGGTTCGATGGGCAGGTGAGCGTTTTTGATGCCCGCCGCGGCCCGTGCTATCGTTGTCTGTTCCCGGAGCCGCCGCCGCCAGGGCTGGTGCCATCCTGCGCGGAGGGTGGCGTCCTGGGCGTGCTGCCCGGCACGATCGGCACACTGCAGGCCACCGAGGCGATCAAAGTGCTGTTGGGCATTGGTGAGCCGTTGATTGGGCGTTTGTTGCTCTATAACGCCCTGGATATGTCCTTCGAGTTCGTCAAGTTGCGCAAGAACCCCAATTGTAAGGTGTGCGGCCCCAACCCAGAGGTCACCGAGCTAATAGACTACGAGGCTTTCTGTGGCGTGCCAGGTCACGATCATGACAGCGGCGCGGTGGGCGGCGGCTGGGATATTACGGCTACCGAATTGGCGGAGCGCCTCAGAAGAGGCAATCACCTGAGGTTGTTGGATGTGCGCGAGCCGCATGAATTGCAAATCTCGCGCATCGAAGGCGCCACACTTATCCCGCTGGGGCAGCTTGCCTCGCGCCTTTCGGAGCTGGATAGCGCCGAGGAGATGGTGGTGTTTTGTAAGGCGGGCACTCGCTCGGCGCGGGCGCTGGAATTGTTGCTGAGCGCTGGTTTTCGCAAGGTGAAGAATTTACAAGGCGGAATCAACGCCTGGGCGATGGAAGTAGATCCGAGTCAGCCCATTTATTGATCCTGTATTGTTGGGGAGAAACAGAAGGGGTCATTCAGGCAGTTTGCCAGGATGACCCCTTTTGAGTTGCCAGATCAGCGTTGCCCCCTCAAACACGTTTCTCGTCTCTCGCACAGACCAGGTCCACCATGCTGCGCTGACCGGCAAACTTCGTCCTTGATGTATCTCCAACGACACCCCAGGCGTTGAAAATACACCTCGACGCTCTGATAAATATGACGGAAAAGGGGTGAATTTGTGACGCGTTTATACATGCTTCATCCGCTTACTACGAGTACCTTTGGTATCTGGTAGACAATTGTCGCGGCGTCGGCTGGATAGGGGCAGATGCGAACAACGATCTACCTCAGAGTTTGTGACGAAAGTTACATAGAAAACGGACTTGTTATGGTAACATTAGCTCCGTATAATATTGACATAAGCCCCTGATGAGCATCCGTGGGCGCGAAATGTTTAATATTGCGTCAACGTTGTGAGGTGAAACAGGAGTACAGATGAAAATTGCACTGTTGATCGCTGGGCTGGCTCTGCTTGCGGTGGTTGGCGTGGGGCTATATGTTACGGACTTTACCGCCTACCTGGGCAATAACCCCACTACCTGTAACAACTGCCATGTGATGGACAATGTGTATGAGAGTTGGTACCACGGCGGGCACAAGCAATGGGCAAACTGTAACGACTGCCATACCCCGCACGCCCTCATCCCGAAGTATTACGTCAAAGCGCTATCTGGATACCATCACGTTAGCGCCTTTCTCTTAGGGGATATACCGGACGCCATTCGCGCCAAGGAGTCCTCCCGCAGAGTCGTTCAGGAGAATTGTATTCGCTGCCATGCTTCCACGATCGTCAATCTGGATTGGGAGATGGGCTATACCCGTCAGGATTCAGGACGATATTGTTTCGAGTGCCATCGCAGCGTGGCGCATGGCGAACGCGGTCTTTCGATTTTACCCTACCAGCATTCGGAGGAATACAAATGAGCGAAGAAGAGAAAGATGATATTCAGCCAATTGAGCCGGTTAAACCAATGAAGACCCCTGAGCCGGAAAAGAAAACGAGCGTTTCGAAGCTGATTTGGGTGCTTAGTGGGATTATTGTTGTCCTCGCAGCAGCGCTGATTGGGGTGTTGCTTTTCATGAAAAGCCAGCCGCAGCCAACGCGCGGCGTCATCCCGATCCAGGAAATCGCCGACATGGACCCGAACTCAGCCAATTGGGGAGTCAACTTTCCCAATCAATATACCACCTTGTTAAAAACCGAGACCAACAACGTTCGCACCACCTATGGCGGATCGGATCCATATTCCAAGCTGGAGCAAGACCCGCGCCTGGTGCAGCTTTTTGCCGGTTATGGTTTTAGCAAAGATTACAACGAAGAGCGCGGCCATTTGAAGAGCCTGGAAGATGTGCGCGCTACCCAACGCGTCAATGAAACTACCCCCGGCACGTGCTATTCGTGCAAGTCGGCTAACAACCCCAGCTTGTGGAAAAAGATGGGACCTGCCGAGTTTTTCAAGACGCCCTTCATGGAGCTTGGCCGGCAGATCACCGAACCCATTGGCTGCGCAAACTGTCACGATGCACGCACAATGAAGCTGGTGGTGACCAACCCAGCGCTCGAGGAAGCGCTGAAAGCGCAAGGCAAGGATTGGCGCACCTTCACCCGCCAGGAGATGCGCACGGTGGTATGCGCGAATTGCCATGTGGAATATTACTTCCAGGGCGAGGGCAAATACCTTACCTTCCCGTGGGCGAAAGGCACGAAGATCGAAAATATCCTGGCTTACTACGAGGAATCGAAATTCGAAGATTGGAAGCATCCCGATTCGAAGACCTCAATGCTCAAGGCGCAGCATCCTGAATATGAGTTCTACACAGCCGACAGCACACACTACAAAGCTGGTGTGGCCTGCGCCGATTGTCACATGCCTTATGTGCGCCAGGGTGCAGCAAAGTTTTCCAACCATGATGTCCACAGCCCATTGCTCAACCCAGAGACAGCCTGTGGAGCCTGTCATACCGATACCGGCTATGTGGTAGAACGGGTCAAAATCATCCAGGATGGCGTGCGCGCCACAATGGACGCCACGGAAGACGCCCTGATCGCCGCCATTCAGGCTATCCAAAAGGCTTCCGCCGTCTCTGGAGTGGATGAGGAGCTATTGAATGAGGCGCGCAGCTTGCATCGCCAGGCGCAGATGATGTGGGACTTCATCGCCGCCGAAAACAGCATGGGTTTCCACAACCCGGAGGAAGCGTTGCGCATCCTGGCCCAAGCCACCGATCTGGCGCGCCAGGCGCAATTGAAAGCCATCCAGGCGGCTGGAACGGCGGAGATTCTTCAAGGCAGCCAGTAAGCGCGCTTCGAACTGATAACGTAAAGAGACCGGGCAGGCAATCGTCCGGTCTCTTTTGTTTTACCAGGCTGGGGACAAGCCGCTGGGCGAGCGAGGTTCAGTTACACGGTTCGTCTATCCAGTCGCGCAGGGTGCGCTCGTCGAGGATTTGGATTTTTCGACGTTGCACGCGGATGGCGCCGCTGCGTTCTAAGTCTCGCAGGCTGCGCGCCACCACCTCGCGCACGGTGCCCAGATGCGCTGCAAGCTGATCCTGAGTCAGATGTTTGTCTTCCAATTCTTCTGGCGACAGGCGGGCGATCAGCCGCGCCAACCGATTCGTTACCTGATAGAAAGAAAGTTCTTCTACGATGCCCACCAGGGTGCGCAGGTTCTTGGATAAATTCAGGATTACCGCCTGCGACATTTCAGGATGTTTTTCCATGCAGTCGCGGATGACTTCTGCCTTGACAACCCAAATGTAGCTCTCTTCCAGCGCAGCGACATTCACTGGATTGGGTCCGTGGTCGAACACCGGAACTTCGTTAAAGGTGGCTCCCTCGGCAATGGTGCGGATAATCAATTCGCGACCTCTGGAAGAGAGCTTGAATAATTTGACGCTTCCGCTGCGAATGATAAAGAGGCCAGAGCAGGCGTCGCCTTGCCAGCAGATGATTTCGCCGCGCTGATATTGATGAAGGTTGACGCCGCGCGCCAGATCATCCAGGACTTCAGGGCTTAGGGTCGAAAAATAAGCGTTACCCTTTAGCGCAGCGACTTTATCCGCACGGTTCGCCATAATATTTTGCATACGTGATATTATAATAGCAGTTGGGGGGTGTGCGCCGGTCATGTGGTCTCGGTCAGTTGTTATGAGGAGCTGCTGCCATGCTCGATAAAGTTGACTTGAGCTGCAAGATGCCGAAAAGAAGGTTCAAACGCATCATGCCAATTCTGGAAAGCCGTCTATTTGAGGTGCAGAAAGCCTCCTGGGATGCGCGCTTGCCGGTCATCATTCTCTTTGAGGGTTGGGACGCCGCCGGGAAAGGTACCTCGATCCAAAAGATGACCAGCCCGTTGGATCCGCGTGGCTACAAACTCTATCCCATCCGCGCTGCCCGCACCTACGAAAAAAAGCGTCCCTGGTTATGGCGTTTCTGGCTTAAGCTACCGGCGCGCGGCGAGTGGGCAATCTTCGACCGCTCCTGGTATGGGCGGGTGTTGGTGGAACGCGTTGAAAATCTAATACCGGAGAGTGAATGGCGGCGTGCCTACCGCGACATTGTGGATTTCGAGCGCACCCTTGCCGACGACGGCCACCTGATTCTCAAGTTTTTCTTGCACATCAGCAAACAAGAACAGAAACGCCGCTTTAATAAATTGTCTAAGGATCCATTGACCGCCTGGCACGTCACAGACGAAGATTGGGAGCATCATTATCGCTACAACGACTGGCTGGTGGCTTACGAAGAGGCCTTCGAACGAACTGAGACGGAGTGGGCGCCCTGGACGATTGTCGAAGCCACCGATCGCCGTTTCACCTGGGTAAAGATTTTCAAAACCGTCATCGGGGCGCTGGAGGGGCGATTGGGGTGGCCGCCGGTTGAGTTGCCGGAAGATCAAGAAGAAATGGAAGCCGAGGCTGATTTCATCGAGGAAGGGGAGACCTCCGATGAAACGGGCGAATCAACCCCTGAAGAAACGGTGGAAATCGGCTCGTTAGACGAAGAGTAAATTTCGCGCAGGGAGACGGCGGTATGTTAAATTCGGTGGACCTTTCGCTGACGATGGATCAAGAAACTTATGAAAAGTCGTTGATCCAGTATCAGGTCGCTCTCAACCAATTAGCCTATCAGGTTTATGTGCAGCAGCGCCCGGTGATTATTGTCTTCGAGGGCTGGGACGCCGCCGGCAAAGGCGGCGCTATCCGCCGTCTGACTGAAAAACTGGACCCACGTGGCTTTGTGGTTTATTCGATTGCCGCGCCCAAGGGCGATGAAGCTACCCATCACTATCTGTGGCGCTTTTGGAGCAAGCTGCCTGAAACAGGACAGATTGCGATCTTTGATCGAAGCTGGTATGGGCGGGTGCTGGTGGAGCGCGTGGAAGGTTTTTGCAGCGAGGCGGAATGGAAGCGCGCCTATCGCGAGATTAATTATTTTGAGAGACAATTGGTGGACTTTGGTACAATACTGTTCAAATTCTGGTTGCATATAGATAAAGAGGAACAGCTCAGGCGCTTTGAGTCGCGCGCGAACGATCAACGCCGCAATTGGAAATTGACCGATGAAGACTGGCGCAATCGAGAAAAATGGGATGTTTACCAAGATGCGGTGAATGATATGTTGCTTAAAACCAGCACGATTTCAGCGCCCTGGACGGTGATCGAGGGAAATTCAAAAATGTATGCGCGCGTCAAAATCTTACGCACCGTGGTCGAGAAGCTTACTCAAGAATTGAATGTGGATCCCCTCGGCGATGAAGCGAGGCGCAAGAAGAAGGGTAAGAAGAAATAAATCCTTTGGCAAACCAGGAATGTGAACGGCGCGGAGATAGCTATGGAGGAAGCGACAAAGAGCCTGGATGAGGCCTCTGAGTTAGACATAGATTTGCAAGACCCGCAGCTTTACATCAACCGTGAGCTGAGCCTGCTGGAATTCCATCGCCGCGTGCTGGAAGAGGCGCAAGATCCAAGCAACCCCCTGCTCGAACGGGTGAAATTCATCTCCATCGTGGGTTCGAACCTGGATGAGTTTTTCATGGTGCGCGCCACCGGCATCCGCAAACAGGTGGATGCCGGCGTGATAGATTTACCCGCCGATGGAACGCCGCCAGCCCGCGCCCTGGCGGAAATCCGCAAAGTCGCCTTGCAGCTCATGACACAGGCGCGCGAGTGCCTGCGCGATGAACTTTTGCCACAATTGGATAAAGCCGGCATTCATCTGCTCAACTACGAGCAGCTCACTCCACGGCAGAAAGATAATGTGGATCAGTACTTTGAAGAAGTTGTGTCTAAGGTGCTCACGCCGTTAGCCTTCGACCCTGGGCACCCCTTTCCACACATCTCTAACCTGAGCTTGAATCTGGCCGTGGCGATTCGGGATGAGAACGGGCAGGAACGCTTTGCGCGCGTCAAAGTGCCCAAGACCTTGCCGCGTTTATTGCCCATCAAGCGCTCCTCCGGCGGTTTGCGCAAAGACGGCACGCCGCCGCAGCATCATTATTTTGTTTGGCTGGAGCAGGTCGTAGCAGCAAACCTGGATAAGCTTTTCCCCGGTATGGAGATCGTCGAGGCGCATCCATTTCGAGTGACGCGCGATGCAGACATGGTGATCCAGGAGTTGGAGGCTGGCGACTTGCTCGAGTCCATTGAGCAGGTGGTGCGGCAACGCCGTTTCGGCTCTGTGATGCGCCTGACAGTGAATGATGCCATGCCCACGCGCATGCGCGAAATCTTGATCGCCAATCTGGAAATGGATCGTCGCGATGTGTACACCGTGGATGGGCCCTTAGGGCTGAGCGATTTAATGCTTTTGTACAACATTGATCGGCCGGATCTCAAAGATCCACCTTTGCGACCTACCGTTCCCATATCTTTGAGACACGATTATCGCGACAGCAGCTTGTTTACGACCATCCGTCAGGAAGATATATTGGTTCATCATCCATACGACTCCTTTAAGCCGGTGGTGGAGTTTCTCAAGCTGGCGGCCCGCGATCCAGACGTGTTGGCGATCAAACAGACCCTGTATCGCGTGGGGCGTAACTCGCCCGTCGTAGATGCGCTGCTCGAAGCGCGCGAAAACGGGAAAGAAGTGGCTGTGCTGGTGGAACTCAAAGCACGCTTCGATGAGGAGAGTAACATTGGTTGGGCGAAAACGTTGGAGAAAGAGGGGGTGCATGTCATCTATGGACTGCTTGGGCTGAAAACGCACTCGAAGATTGCCCTGGTGGTGCGCAAGGAGGGAGAGCATATTCGCCGTTACATTCACCTGGCGACCGGCAACTATAACGTGGTGACCGCTCAGCTCTATGAAGATATCGGCATGTTCACTGCGGATGAGGAAATAGGCGCAGACGCCACCGACCTGTTCAATTACCTCACCGGTTATTCTGCCAAAAAAGATTATCGCAAACTGTTAGTTGCTCCGGTGAACTTGCGTAGCCGCATGGACGAGCTAATTGATCGCGAGATCGAGCAACAGAAAAACGGCGGCTGTGGACACCTGATTTTTAAGATGAACGCTCTGGTGGATCCGCGTATGATTCGAAAACTGTATAGCGCCTCGCGAGCCGGGGTGCGGGTGGATTTGATTGTGCGCGGGATGTGTTGTCTGCGTCCGGGCATTCCCGGCGTGAGCGAGAACATTCGCGTGATCAGCGTGGTGGGGCGTTTTTTGGAGCATAGCCGCATTTACTATTTTTGTAATGGCGGCAGGGAGGAAGTTTACCTGGGCAGCGCTGATCTGATGCCACGCAACATTAACTGGCGCGTAGAAGTGCTCTTCCCGGTTCAAGACCCTCGTTTGGTGCGCTATCTGCGCGATGATGTGCTGCAAACCTATCTGAACGCAAATGTGAAAGTGCGCCTGATGCAAAAAGATGGCTCCTACCGCCGCCTTGAACCCGCAGCCGACGAGCTGCCTCTGAACCCCCAGGAGTGGCTGTTGCAATATCATCAGCGCTCGAAGGGCTAATCTGCTCATTGGATTTATCGAAGGAGAAAGCGATCATGAATTCGCATGGCGCGCCCGTTGGATCGGCGCCGCAGAATACCGACGCCGCCTCGCCCGAAACGCTCAATGATAGCCTGCGTCTGGCGGCTGAGCTGCCCGGCAGCCCTACTGAGGCGCAGATGGAGTTGGCGGATGGGGAGCAGGCGCGTTACCTGCGCGAGCTGGCGCTGGCCATCTTTGATGGCACCCGTTTTTTACATGATTTGCAAAATGATAGTCGTTTGATCTTGAGCCTCGCGGCTCAATTTCACGCCGACACCTTTCCCCATGCCAGGAGGCACCCGCTGCGTGCGGCGCTTGAATTCGCGCGCGCGAAAACTGCGCAGCAACTCTCGGAGCAGGATCAATATACCCTGGCGGTGGTTCTGGCGTATCATCAAGGCAGGCTCAAACGCAAGGAAATACCACGCCTGGATTTGTCTCCCCAACAAGCGCGGCAGGTTCTGACGATTGCCGCCTTGCTACGCATTGCAGCGGGTTTGAGCAATTCCGGCGACGGAAGCACGGTAATCCAGAAAGTTGAACCTCATGAAAGCAGTTTGTGGATTGTGGTAGATGGACCCAATGCCGCGGCGGATGCAGTCGCCGCGCAGCAAAGCGCGCGCCTGTGGGTTAAAATCGGCTATCCCACAGTGGAGGTCTTAGAATCGAAGGAGGCTGCACTCCGACTTCTACCTTTCCCAGAGCCGAGAGAAGAAATGGGTTTGCAATCCAAAGACGCAGTGGCGGAGGCGGCTCGCAAAGTGATGTTGTTTCACTTTGCCCGTATGCTAAGCCATGAGGCGGGCACACGCCAGGGAGAGGACATCGAAGCTTTGCATGATATGCGCGTCGCCACGCGCCGTTTGCGAGCTGCAATGCAGGTTTTCGCAGAGGCTTTTGAACCCGGCGCGCTGAAGCCTTTTCGACGCGGGTTGCAGGCTGTCGGCCGCGCCCTGGGGACGGTGCGCGATTTAGATGTTTTTATGGAGAAAGCCCAACGCTACGCCCAGTCGTTGCCGGAGGAACGCCGCGACGGACTGAACCCTCTGTTAGATCATTGGAAAGCCGAACGCGAGGCAGCTCGGACAGAGATGTTGAAGGTGTTGGATAGTAAGGCTTACATGGAGTTCAAACGCAAGTTTAATATCTTTTTGCATACTCCTGGTGTCGGAGCGCGACCGATCCCCGCTGGACAGCCTACCCCTCAAACGGTGGCTGAAATTGCGCCGGTTTTAATCTACTCTCGCCTGGCTGAAACGCGCGCCTTTGCTCCTTTCTTGAAAGACGCGCCGATCGAACTGTTGCATATGTTGCGCATCGAGTTCAAGAAATTGCGCTATACGTTGGAATACTTCGAGGAAGTTTTAGGTAAGCAAACCAGGTATGTGATTAATGAGTTGAAACTGCTTCAGGATCATCTGGGCGACCTGAACGACGCTCAAGTGGCAACGCAAATTCTGGGTCAGTTTATTGAGCAGTGGGAGAGTCAACAAGCCGCCTTGCCAATCCATGAGCGGCGGAATATCGAAGAAGTGGTGAATTATCTGGCTTTCTGCCACGCCGAGCGCCACCGTTTGATGGCCTCGTTTCGGGATGCTTGGCGGCGGCATTTTGAACGGGCTGGTTTCCGTCGTGCCCTGGCGCAAGCGGTGTCTGTTTTGTAGGCAGCTCCTCCCATTTTGGCGGAGCGTATCCGAGAGCTTTATAAATCTCCGGTGAGGACGCGGTCTGGCCGACGGTCAATTTCCCAGGGGTAAATGATGTGGGCGTCGGTGATAGCGGCGTAATAATCTGGGCGGGCTGAACCGAACAGGTTGCGATAGGGGTTGAAATGCAACACACAGGTATTGGGAATGCCGCCGGAGGCAGATACACGGATTTTTACCGCGGTGATAGTGCGGCCAGAACCCCAGACGTCATCCACGACCAAAGTGCGCCGTCCGCGCAGTGCGCGGTCGTCTGGGAATTGGATGAACTGTGGCCAGGCCATGAGCTTGGCTTTTTCCATCTCCATTTGGGCGGGGAAGTCCACTGCCGCGGTGAGGATATGGGTGATTCCCATGGCTTCGGCTAACAGGCCCCCTGGAATGATGCCGCCGCGTGTGACCATCACCATGGCTTCGAATTCGCCCTCGAATTGGGGCAGCAGGTGGTCAATCAAACGATCTACATCGTCCCAAGTCAATATTTCCTTACGCAGCGGCTGCATCTCTTTCTCCTGAGTATGATGTTAGAATAATTCCGCAACCCCAAATATGGGCTTGCATAACGCGAAATTTGTTTCGCCTCCCCTGCATCTGGTGATTCCAGCGGTTCTTGCGAGATAAATCTCGCGTTACAGGTAGCCGAAATTATTTAAAACTTCGTTATAGGTTTGGCGGAAGTCCGCCGCAGGCACAAACGCCGCCTGAATGATATAAGCCTATCCCAAGAAGATGGGCAGAGCTAATTATAGCAAGTTTGGCGGATTTACTTCAACTTTCCATTCTCCAAGATCTCTTCCCCGCAGCAATGCAGCGGGGTCTGGGCCAATCAAAGCGATTTGCCAGCGATATGCGCCGGCGATGCGCGCAAAGAAACACGGCGCCGGGCCCACCAACCGGGTCAGGCGCGCCCCCTCCTGTTCGATCCAGGTGTGCAGTCGCTCTGCCATGATCTGCGCCGCCTGAGCCGCGCGTTCTGGATCATAATGGCGATATTCCAGGCGCGCCACGTTTGCAAAAGGGGGGTATCCTTGCTGGCGGCGGAAAGCCAGTTCGCGGCGATAAAAACCGCGGTAATCGTGTCGGGCGGCGGCCTGGATGACGTAATGCTCTGGCTGAAAGGTTTGCAAGATCACCTGCCCGCCCAGCGGACTGCGTCCGGCGCGCCCGGCCACCTGGGTCAACACCTGAAAAGTGCGCTCGCCGGCGCGATAATCCGGGTGGTTCAGCCCCACATCCGCCAGCACCACGCCCACCAGGGTGACCAACGGCAAATCCAGACCTTTAGCCAGCATTTGCGTCCCTATCAGGACGTCGGCGCGGTGTTCTGCGAAGCGATCCAGGATCGCCTGGTGAGCGCCTTTCTGGCGAGTGGTCTCCCAGTCCCAACGCAGGGTGCGCACTCCTGGGAACATGGATTGCACTTCAGCTTCCACCCGCTGAGTGCCGGCGCCGAACTGACGGATGCGTTCGCCGCCGCAAGCCGGACAAACGGCGGGCATCTGCCGCTGATAGTTGCAATAGTGGCAGATCAATTTGCCGCGGTCTTCGTGATAGGTGAGAGGAATGTCGCAGCGCGGGCATTTCAACGTATGCCCGCAATCGCGACAGAAAACGTAGGTGGCGGAACCGCGTCGGTTCAAAAACAGGATCGCCTGCAAGCCTTGCTCTAGCGCCAGTTTCAGCGATTCCTGCAAAAAGCGGCTGAAAATGGAACGGTTGCCCTCTTTCAGCTCGTTGCGCATATCAACGATAGTCACGGGCGGCAGATCTGCGGTTTCAGCCTCCGCCTCCAGCGTTCGGTAGCGCGCTTGTTGAGCAGCGATGCGCTGCTTCTGAAGCTCCAGACGCTTGACTTGCGCTTGAACGGCGTCGCGATGCGCCAGGATGCGCGCCGGCAGGCTGAGCGATTGCCAGAGGCCGATTTCGGCGCGATGCGCGCTGACCACATCCGGCGTGGCCGAACCGAGCAAGCACAGTGCGCCGCAAAGGGCGGCGTAGCTAACGGCGACCTCGCGGGCGTGGAAGTGCGGCGCAGCCTCGGATTGATAATAGGAATCGTCGTGACACTCATCCACCACGATCAGCCCAAGCCGATTGAAAGGGGTGAACAAGGCGCTGCGCGGCCCAACCACCACACCCAAATCTCCTGCTCTGGCGCGCCGCCAGGTGTCGTAGCGCTCGCCTGACGAGAGGCCGGAATGCACCAGGCCAACCTGCCCGGGGAAACGCCCGGCAAAACGTTGCAGCGTCTGCGGGGTGAGGGCGATTTCGGGCACCAGCACGATCGCCTGTTTGCCCATTTCCAACGCATGTTGTACGGCGTGCAGGTATATCTCGGTTTTGCCCGAACCGGTTACACCGTTGAGCAGGATGGGGCGAACTTCTTCACCGTTTGCTGCTTGTTGCAGGGCGCGCTCCACCTGCCCCCAGACCTCCTGCTGATCCTGGGTGAGCGGCGGCGCATGATAGGGGCGGAATTCTAATTGCGCCAGAGGGTTGCGCCAGGCTTCGTCATCCTCCAGGCGAACCAGGCCGCGCTCGGCCAGGTAGCGTAAATCTGCCAGGCTGCCGCCGCTTTCGGCGTACACCCAGGAAACATCCACGGCTTCGCTTTCCCTGAGCAGGAAACGCAAGATAGACTGACGACGTTCCAGGGCTTTGCTGCCGGCTTTTCCCAATGTGGGCAGGGCGGCTTCGGCTTCATCCGGGGCGCAGACCAGTTGGACGGTCTTGATCAATTTGGGGCGCACGCGTGGCGTGGGCGGAGCTGGTTCGGTTTTAATTAGCCGGCGACGCGCCAGGGCGCGCGCTGCGGCGCGCCAATCCACACGCGGCATGGCGCGGTCAATTTGCGAGCCGCGCAACGGGCCGCGCCGATTGAGCAGACTCAGCAGGCGCGCCTGGGTGTGGCTCAACCCTTCCAGGGGAGGGCTTTGCGCGCTGTAGAGATAATCGGCTTGCTGTTCCACGCCCGGCGGCAACATCAAGCCTATGCACGCAGCCAGAGGCGCAAGATAGTCTTGCGCCATGCGCCGCGCCAGAGCAATTTGTTGCGGGGTCAGAATCGCAGCCGCATCTACAATTTCTATGATGGCTTTGGTTTCCCGGACGCTAGGATGGTCAACAAAATCTACCACCACGCCCTGCACCGCCTGGCGACCAAAAGGCACCAAAACCAGGCTGCCAACCTGAACCGCGCCTTCCAGCTCGGGCGGCAAATGGTAGTGATATACTCCAGAGACCTGGGGGACGTTGACGACTATTTCAACAAAAACGCTCACGATCTATTGCACAGGAGCATGAGTTGTAGGTTCTGTGGGTGAACGCGATGGGGAGGCATCCAGGCGGGCAAGTTTCACCCGCGCCACGCGCAGCCGGTCCATCTCCTCTACTTGCAGGCGCACGCCATCTCCTTCAACCACATCGTGCAGGCGTGGGATGCGTCCCAGACGTCCCATGACGTAGCCAGCGATGGTGTCATAATATTCATCATGCAGGTTCAGATTAAGCTGCTGGTTGACATCTTCGATCAACGTCAGTCCGTCAATCAAGATCGAGCCGTCCGGCAACGTCTGGAAACCGGGCGCGCTCGAGTCAAAGGGATCGCTTACTTCGCCCACGATCTCTTCCAGCAGATCTTCCAGAGTGACCAGGCCGCCGGTGCCGCCGTATTCATCCAGCACAATGGCGATATGCTGACGTTTGTCTCGGAACAGGCGCAGCAGGGCGTTGACAGACAGGGGCTCAGGGACGAACAAAGCCTCGCGAGCGATGCTGCGCGCCAGGCAGCCGTTGCAGTTCGGCGATTGCATCACCTTGAGCAGATCTTTGACGTGCACAACGCCGACAATTTGATCCAGGCTGTCTTCGTACACCGGAAATTTGGTGTAGGTGGATTGGGTAGCCAGGCGGATGATCTCCTCCAACGGGGTGTCGGCTTCAACCGCCACGACCTCGGTGCGCGGCACCATCACCTGGCGCACGATCATCTCCCCCAGATCAAAGATCGCTTGCAGCATTTCTCCCTCATCCTGCTCCATCACGCCGCTTTCGGTGCTGGCATCCACCAACATTTTTAGCTCCTCCACGGAGTGGACCAACTGATGTCCTGAGGCTGGCTGGATTCCCACCAGGCGCAACAAGCCGTTGCCGGCGCCGTTCAAAGCCCAGATGGCGGGTTTGAAGATACGCTCGGTGAATAGGGTTGGCCGGGCGACGATCAGGGAAGTGCGTTCGGGGTTTTGCAGCGCGATGGACTTAGGCGCCAGCTCGCCAATCACCACGTGCAGGAAGGTGATGATAATGAATGCTACAATGGCCGAGATGCTGTGCGAGACCTCGGAACGAAAGGCTTGTGGGAACAGGGATACAACAGGGGCGATCAGATGAGCAAGCGCCGGCTCGCCAATCCAACCCAGCGCCAGGCTGGAAAGGGTGATGCCCAATTGCGTAGCGGCGATCACTCGGTCGGGGTTTTCGATGGCTTTTTGCACCGCTTCTGCGCCGGCTTCGCCGCGCGCCGCCAGCTCAGCAATGCGCGTGCGCCGCACGCTGACCAGCGAGAACTCCGCCGCGACGAAAAAGCCATTGGTCAGAACGAATAAGCCGATCCCCAAAATACCTAATAAATCCAAAGTTAGCGTATTTTCCATAATTATTTAAGTCTGTCTTTCTCGTAAGAAGACTGCTGCGCCATATCCTACGACGCGATCAAAATCGCCTGTGACATCGCCGGAGGTGGCGTGGCGCAGCACATACGCCCGGTTAGCGCCCAACTCGCGCGCTGCCCACATTACTGCTGCCAGGGCGCTACGTCCACATGCGAACCCTTCGCCTTCTTCCTCCGCCCGTATCACCCCCGCGGGGTCAAAGGCTTCCACACGGCGCAGCATTTCACTGTCCAGCGCCTGGGCTGTTTCCTGATCGTAGAAGTGCGAAAGGTCGGTGCTGGCAACGAGGATCATTTTTTGTCCACGCAACGCGTCGCTTTCGTTGACCAGACGAGCCAGGGCGATTCCCAGGCCGCGGGCGGTGGCTTCGCTCTGGTCGCGCATCATTACAGGCAACAGGGTGAAGGGCGCGGCCAGGGCGCGTTGCAAGAACGGCAGTTCGATCTCCAGCGAATGTTCCATGTCGTGGCTGACAGCCGCCAAACCAAAACCGAGCAGGTCGCGCAGGTAATCGTCCAGCGTTTCCAAAGCCTCGCGATGCACCGGGATCACGCCCAAGGGGGTGGCGTAGGCATCGTGAGCGGTGGTGAGCAACCGTTCGACGTAGGGATAATGCATAGGCGAAACTACAGCCACAATCTCCGGCGACATGCCGCGCAGTGCGGCAAAGGCGTATCCTGCCACTGGTCCGGAGTAGATGTGCCCGGCGTGGGGCGCCATAACGGCGATTACTTCGCCATGCAATGGCGGCAAGCGGGCTTCATCCAGATGGCGGTCAACTTGAGCAGCCAGACGTTTTGGGTCCGCCGGGTACCACTGCCCGGCAATGGGCGAGGGACGGATGTCGAGCGAGTTACGCATCTTCCCCTTCCTTGCATTGATTACAGGCGAAACACGGATAATGGATGTTGAGCACAGTTTTCCAGGATGCCGCGTGACAGCGGGCGATTCCCGCCTCATCAACGGCCTAGATTGATTTTAGCACAATCTGGATCGGGAATGAGCGGTGCTCCAGCGGATTGCGCCGAATTGATTTCGCTCGAGCTTTGATGTGCTAGAGAGGCTGTGTTCTTTATTTCACAAAGAGCAAAATCATTGACACCCAAGCCGCTTTCGGCTAAACTATTCTGGCGCGGAGTTCTCCGCTGCCTCATCTTTATTGTGAAAAGCTGTGAAGAGGACGAGTACGCGTCGAAGCGGCGGCACAGAGAGCGGTTCAGGTGAAAGTCCCGCCCGCGCGCCGGCGCCGAATGGCCCTCGGAGCTGCAGGATGAACGATCTGGTTCGAGATATGCCAGGATCCAGTAGTCTGCGCCGGAGTTGCCGCCGTTATCTGGGCAAAGGGTATAAGGGAAACCGCTGTCAGGGTTGCGCTGGAGCGGAGATCCCCGTACTCGATGAGAGTGGAGCTGGCTCATTCACCCCGTCGCATCACCGGCGGGGTGGTTTTTTAAAGACATAGCAGGCAAAACCTGAAATTCTATACAATGCAGGAGGTCGAAATGAAAATGAAGTTATCTTTGGAATACTGCGTGGTTTGACATTACACCGACCGCGCCATCAGTTTGGTGGCTGAATTGCTCAAGGAATATGAAACAGAGATCGAATCGTTCACCTTAATCCCCTCCCACGGCGGGCGCTTCGAGTTTTCCATCAACGATAAGCTCGTCTATTCGAAGCATCGCACCGGGCGGCACGCCGAGCCGGGCGAGGTGAACGCCCTGGTGAAACAGTATCTTCAGGAGAGTCGTTAATGGCAGAGGTGATGAAAAAAGGGCGCGTCTTTTCCGGCGCGCGGCCAACAGGTCGCCAACATTTGGGCAACTACCTGGGCGCTATCAAGAATTATGTGGCTTTGCAGGATGAGTACGAGTGCGTGTACTGCATCGTGGATATCCACGCCTTGACTACAGTGGAGACCACCGAGAACCTGCGGCAGAATATTTACGAGATGGCGCTCGACTGGCTGGCGATTGGCATTCGTCCCGTCGAGACGATCTTATTCGTTCAATCGCAGGTACCGGAGGTGACCGAGTTGCACACCTATCTCTCGATGGTCACTCCGTTGGGCAAGCTCACCGACCTGCCCACCTTCAAAGAGAAGGCGCGCCAGCAGCCGCACAATGTCAATTACGGGCTGGTGGGTTACCCAGTGTTGATGACCGCCGATATTGTGCTGTATAAGAGCGATTTGGTGCCGGTAGGCGTGGATCAGCAACCGCATATAGAGTTTGCGCGCGAGACGGTGCGTTCGTTCAACTACCGCTATAACACCAACGTACTCATCGAACCGCAGATGATTGCTACCGAGACGCCAAAAGTGCTGGGCATTGATGGCGTGCAAAAGATGAGCAAAAGCCTGAACAACCACATTGAGCTGGCTGCTACGCCGGAGGAGACCACCCAGCGCGTGATGCAGATGGTCACCGATCCGGCGCGCATCAAACGCAGCGATCCCGGCAACCCAGATGTGTGCAATGTATTCACCATGCACAAGGTGTTTTCCTCGCCGGATGAAATTGCAATGGTGGATGTGGAATGTCGGCGGGCAGGCATTGGCTGCGTGGACTGCAAGAAGCTCTTTGCCCGCAACCTGAACGCCCACCTGGCACCCTTCCGCCAGAAGCGGGCAGAGTTGGGCAAAGACCCCAATTATGTATGGGATGTGCTGCGCGATGGGCAGCGACGCGCCAGCGCCATTGCCCGGCAGACGATACGCGAAGTCAAAGAAGCCATTGGTTTGCCTCTGATGTAGGTTGCAAGGATGCGGGTAGTATTACAGCGCGTGCGCAGCGGGCGGGTGAGCGTTGCAGGGCGGGTGATCGCAGAGATTGGGCCTGGCGTGGTGATTTTGCTGGGAGTGGGGCCACAGGATGGTGAGGAACAGGCGCAATATCTGGCGGAAAAGATCGCCAACCTGCGCATCTTTGAGGACGAGCAGGGCAAGATCAACCGCTCGCTGCTGGAGGTAGGCGGGGCGGCCATTGTGGTGTCGCAGTTTACGTTGTACGCCGACACGCGCAAGGGCCGCCGCCCTTCATTCACCGACGCCGCTCCGCCGGAGGTTGCCCGTCCGCTGGTGGAGCGCTTTGCCGATTTGCTGCGCTCCCAGGGCGTGCCCACGCAAACCGGCGAGTTTGGCGCGCACATGCTGGTGGAAATTGCCAACGATGGCCCAGTGACGATCTGGATAGAACGGTGAGTAGGCTTTCAACCGTCATGATGTCTCGCCGACATGATGAAGCTGATGAGCGAAGAATGGCTTAATCTGTGAAAAGTTGTCCTATGTCAAGGGATAGTCAGGGCAGCGCAATGATGAGCAGGGCAAAACCCGTACAGGTCACCATTGTCAACGTCGGCTATCTCTCCACGAACTATTGGGTCATCAGCGCCGGTACGTCGCGCTTGCTGGTTGACCTGGGTTATCCGGGAACGTTGGGAATGATGCGGGCAAACCTGAAGCGCATGGATATACCGCTCCAGGAAATCCGCTATGGGCTGGCGACTCATTATCATATTGATCACGCCGGGCTGGCTCAGGAGCTCAAACAAATCGGCGTTCCGCTGCTGGTATTAGAAACTCAGGTCGCAGCAATTCCCCTGATGAAACAATGGACCAAGCCGCAGGATCGGTACGTGGATATCACATTGCATGACAACGTGACGATCTCGTTTGACGAAAGCCGCTCACTGCTTGAGCGGATCGGGATTGCCGGTGAAATTGTCGCCACGCCGGGGCACTCCGAGGATAGCGTTTCGCTTTTGCTCGATGATGGTTCGGTCTTCACCGGCGACCTCACGCCGCTCTTCGGAAAGGATGAGCACGGTGTAGCGGCGGCGAGTTGGCGGCTGTTGCGGGAAAAAGGCGCCACTTGCATTTATCCGGGGCACGGGCCGGTGCGACCGATGTATGCGGTGTCAGAGCTGTGAAATCACCCAATATGGGCAGTTTTCCTGCATCCGGGAGGGCGCATGACTGATAATCAACCGAGCGGAGATTGTCTGTAGTGTAAACGTTGCCCGAAAAGCGCCTGATAATCCTTGTGTAGAGAAAGATGTGATGAAAGATGGCGACCGAATTCTTGCCATGCTCAGAGATGAATTCAACCGTTGGGAAGAATTGCTGAACAGCCTGAGCGAAGAGCAAATCATTTCCCCGCACCTTCCTTCTGGTTGGTGTATTCGAGATGTCATCGCCCACTTGATGGCCTGGCAGCAGATTTCCATCGCACGCCTGCGAGCCGCTCGATATAACAGGGAGCCAGCATATCCTGATTGGCTTGGAGGGTTAGATCCGGAATCGGAGAAGGATCGGGAGCAATTCAATGATAGAATTTTCAAAGCCCATCACCGTCGACCTTGGGCGCATGTTCATCAGGATTGGAGAGATGGCTTTCTCAGTTTCCTGAGATTGGGGGAGGATATCTCTGAGGACAATCTGTTAGATACGGAGAAATACCCATGGTTAAAGGGGTATTCCCTCCTTGCCGTTCTCGAAGGTTCCTATGTTCATCACCATGAACATTTCGAGTCTTTGCTCAATTGGCTGCTGGAACAGGGCACATAAAGATAGTTGGATGAGCAGAAAGAGTGGTATTTGAAATGAACCCAGAGCCACCAAAGGACATTGATGAATATATTGCGGGATTTCCACCCTCTATCCAGGAGATTCTTCAAAAAATCCGGCTGACGATCCGGGGGGCGGCGCCGGAGGCGCAAGAGACCATCAGCTATCGAATGCCTACGTTCACTTTAAAGGGTAACTTGGTTCACTTTGCTGCTTTCAAGAACCATATTGGGTTTTACCCTACGCCGACAGGGACCGAGAGATTCCGGGAAGAGTTATCCGTATATAAGGGCGGCAAAGGTTCGATAAGATTTCCGCTCGATCATCCAATTCCTTACGACCTGATACGCCGGATTGTGGAGTTCAGAGTACAGGAGAATTTGGAAAAAGCTAAAGCAAGGGGAAAGAAGAAAAAGGGGTAAATATGAGAAAAGCAACCAGAGTGCTCGCCGCGTCATTGGGCCTCTTTGCTGGCTTTGGCGGCCTCGAGCACGGCTATTTTGAAATTCTTCAGGGAAACGTGCGCCCGGAGAGTATCATGATCGCCTCCATGGGCACGCCCTGTGTACCGGAAGAGGTCTGGCACCTCTGCGAGCCGGCTATGACGATCATCCCCAACTTCTTGGTCACAGGTATCCTGTCCATGTCGCTTGGACTGGTGACAATGATATGGTCGGCAGCCTTTGTGCAACGACCGCGCGGCGGCGCGATTCTCACTCTACTGTCAGCCGGACTGCTGCTGTTTGGAGGCGGCATTTTCCCGCCGCTGATTGGCATGGTTGGCGGCGTCGCGGGAACCAGGATCAACAAACCGATGAAAAAGCAACCTGGCCCCGTTTGTGGAATGCTGGCAAAGATGTGGCCGTGGACGCTAATTATTTTCATTGTGGGGCTGTTCAGCCAATTCGTGATCGGCTATTTCTTCAACGAGTTCTTGATGGAAAAGGCGGGGGCGCTCATACCTATCTTGATCTTAGGGCTGCTTGTACTTTCTGTTCTGACGGGGTACGCGCACGACGTAAAGATGACTAAGCCCATCGAGGCCTGACAAGATGAATCGTCCGATACTAAGAGCAGGTGATGGTGCTCCACGAAATGCTGCGCCTGATGCCCATGCCGGGCAAGATGAGGAAAGAGGTTAACAATGAACGAAAAACAATTCAGCGATGCAGAGAGCGCAGGACTTTACAAACTGGCGGGATTTGCCGCCTTGCTCGCCATGTCGGCAAACCTGTTCGACGTTATCCTGGGCTTCGGAGAGACCGAGATCGTCGTCTCTGGCGCCAGGAGCGCGATCGAATGGTTTTCGCTTTTTCAGGTCAACTGGTTCAAGGGGCTGTACACGCTTGGCATCCTGAATATCATTTACATGTTGTGCATGATCCCCGTGTATTTTGCCGCGCTGATTGCACACCGTAGGAACTTCATCGTCTCTGCCCTAGCAATGATACTTTTCCTGCTTGCTTTGGCGCTCTATGTGTCAAACAGTGCAGCGATCCCAATGCTGGTGCTCTCCGGCAAGTATGCAACTGCGACAACGGAGGCGCAAAGAGCGTTGTTTGCAGCCGCGGGCGAATCGGCGCTGGTTCGTGGCGAAGATTTCACACCGGGTTCTTTCCCCGGATTGTTGCTCAGCGGTATCGCCGCAGTGACACTATCCGTAGCCATGCTTCGTGGAGGCGTCTTCGGTAAGGCGAACGCCTGGATAGGCATTGTAGGTTTTACATTCCTGACTGTGTTCTCCATCCTGGCTACATTCTTCCATACGTTATACTTCATCGCATTTTATATCTTTGGAATGGTCGGCGGCTTGCTCGCCCTGACATGGTTCGCCCTTGTCGCACGCAGGTATCTCCAGCTTGGGCGAGACGTTACAAAAGATTAGGAGAAATCACGATGTCGAATAAAATCCTTGTAGCCTATGCCAGCCGCGCCGGCGCGACTGCTGGCGTGGCGGAAGCCATAGGCAAAACCTTGTCTGCAAGCGGCGCGCAGGTAGATGTGCGCCCTATGCAAGACGTCAATGATCTTACCCCCTATCAGGCGGTAGTGGCTGGCAGCGCCATTCGCGAGGGGAAATGGTTGCCAGAGGCCATACAATTCGTACAGACCCACAAGACGGAACTGAGGCGGAAGCCCTTCGCCGCCTTTCTGGTATGTATGACCTTGGCCATGCCGGGGGCTGAAAAGTATCGCCAGCATGTGGCGACCTGGCTGGAGCCAGTGCGCGCCCTGGTGCGGCCGGTCAGCGAAGGCCTGTTCGCCGGCGCGCTGGACATCCGCAAAGTACCCACGTTTAGCCAACGAATGAAGTTTCGCCTGAGCGTCCTGTTTGGCGTTTGGTCGGAGGGTGATCACCGCGATTGGGACGCCATCCACGCCTGGGCGAACGAACTGGCGGTGAAGTTCGGCCCTGCTTTATCATGAGACATGGATAAGACGCTAGATTTGAAGGAAGTGGGGGAGCTTGCGTCGAGTATCGCCGCAGATTTGCAGGCGTTGCCGCTTCGTAATACGCCCAACGCGCGAGAAGTACGCCGCCGATATTCCCAAAGGCTCCAGCAGGCGTCTCCTGAATTTGTCCTAGAGTTGGCCAGGAAACTCCTTAAAGATTATGGATTGCGTTGGATGGCTTATGAACTGATTCGATTTCATACAGTTGCTTTTCGAAGCCTCACGGATGTGGAACTGGAGGAACTGAGTCAGGGTATTCATAGTTGGGAGTCGGTCGACTCTTTTGCTCGCACGTTGGCCGGCCCGGCCTGGCTGCGTGGACAGGCATCTGATGAGCTGATCCATCAATGGGCGCGCTCAGAGGATCGGTGGCGGCGGCGAGCGGCGCTGGTCAGCACGGTGGCGCTGAACGTGCGTTCACAAGGGGGCAAAGGAGATGTCCCTCGCACACTTGAGATATGCAGTCTTTTCGTGGACGATCACGATGACATGGTAGTGAAGGCTTTATCTTGGGCTTTGCGAGAATTGGTTGTACACGATCCTGAAGCGGTGCAAGACTTCCTGGCGAGACACGAGGAAGCCCTGGCGGCGCGGGTAAAGCGAGAGGTAAGGAACAAGCTCAACACCGGGCTGAAGAATCCGAAATAGAAGCAGTTGGCATTGAAAGCGCCTCGCCTTTCAGGTATGTTCACAGTCCACAGAGGGGGCTGCAAGGTATAATAAAGCCGAAAGATTTGAATTAGCCCTCGTCTTATCAGGAGAGCCTGCTTATGAATGTCACCACAGTTCTGGATACGGTAGTCATTTTCTTGTGGTTGTTGTTTTTCGGTCTGTTAGCCCTGGCATTGACGCGCGCCACGCGCGGCAAGCCGGTCAAAGGGATGAGCCTGGCGCTGCTGGCCACCGCCATCGTCGCCGTGGTCTTGAGTTCGATCAGCGCCGGGCTGGTGTTCATCCAGCCAGAGCAGCGCGGTGTGGTAATTTCGGCGGTCGCCCCCAATGGCTATCGCGAGCAGCCGTTGCAGCCGGGGCTGAATTGGATCATTCCCTTCTTCGAAAGCGTGAAGATTTATCCGATCTCGCGCCAGACGTACACCATGTCTATTGCGCCAAGCGAAGGCGCAATTCAAGGCGATGACTCGATCACTGCCCGCACCGCGGATGGGCAGGAGATTTTCGTCGATTCTTCGGTGATCTTTGCCGTGGACCCGGCGCAGGTGATCAAAGTGCATATTGAATGGCAAGACCGTTACGTGGATGGCCTGGTGCGCCCGCTGGCGCGCGGCGTCATCCGCGACGCGGTGTCGCAATTCGGGGTCGAAGAGGTGTATAGCACCAAGCGGGATGAAATGAAGCAATACATCACAGAAGCGTTGAGCCAAAAGCTAAAAGAAAACGGCCTGCTGTTGGTTGAATTTGTGTTGCGCAACATCACTTTTTCGCCCGAATACGCCGCTTCGGTGGAGCAGAAGCAGATCGCCGAGCAGCAAGCGCAGCAGGCGCGTTTTGTGGTTGAGCAGCGCAAGCAGGAAGCCGAGCAGGCGCGTCAGGTTGCTCAGGGTCAGGCGGATGCGGCGGTGATCCGCGCCCGGGGCGAGGCCGACGCCCGGTTGATCCAGGCGGAAGCAGAAGCCAAGGCGCTAGAGCGGCTCTCTCAGGCGCTGAAAGAACAGCCAGAACTGCTGCAATATACTTTCATCAATCGTCTGGGACCAGGTGTCCAGACCATCTTCCTGCCCAACAACGTGCCCTACTTATTCCCGTTGCCCACCAGCGGTGCTTCGACTGCCCCCAGCGCGTTTGAATTGCTGCCCACCCCGCTCCCTTCGCCCACACCGCTGCCGACGCCCACCCCGTAATCGAGTGCGGTGACAACCAACAGTTATAAACCGTTGACGAAATGTTTTTGTGATGAATTCTGAGAGCCAGATCCGAGCCACCTCAGGGAGACAGATCCGCCTGACCAGCCTCTCCAGTTGCGCTGGTTGAGCGTCCAAGCTCAACGCGGAGACGCTGGCGCAGGTGCTGCGCCCCCTACAAGGTCTATTCCGCTCCGAAGATTATCCCAACCTGTTGGTGGGGCTGGGCGAGGCGGATGACGCCGCCGTGTGGCGGCTAGACGACGAGCGCGCCTTGATCGCCACAACCGATTTCTTCACGCCGGTTGTGGATGATCCATATGACTATGGGGCGATCGCTGCTGCCAACGCGCTCTCGGATGTGTACGCGATGGGTGGACGGCCGTTCCTAGCGCTGAATATCGCCGCCCTGCCCCCCGATTTGCCTACAGAAATCAGCGCCGAGATTCTACGCGGCGGGGCGGAAAAGACGCGCGAAGCGGGCGTGGCGCTGGCCGGCGGGCATACGGTGCAGGATAAAGAGCCTAAATACGGTCTGATCGTATTGGGCTTCGTCCATCCGCAGCGTATTTTAACGAAGAACGGCGCGCGGCCCGGCGACGCGCTGGTGTTGAGCAAACCGTTAGGCTTTGGGACAGTGACGACGGCGTTAAAGCGCGAGCTGGCTGATCCGTCCGATGTAGCTGAAGCAGTAGGATGGATGAAGCGGCTCAACCGGCAGGCCAGTGAATTGGCGGTAGAATTTGAGCTGCGCGGCGGGACGGATGTCACCGGTTTCAGCCTGCTGGGACATGGCCTGGAAATGGCGGAGGCTTCGGGCGTTGGCTTGCGCTTCTTCTTCGAGCGCATTCCATTCACGCGCGGCGCGCAGCGTTACGCTCAGGAGTGGATCTTTCCCGGCGGCTCGGCAGATAATAAATTGTTCTATGGCTCGCGGGTGCGCTTTGCGCCGGGGATAGATGAAGCCTCTCAAATGCTGCTGTTCGACGCTCAGACCAGCGGCGGGCTGCTTTTAGCCGTCCCGCCGCAGCGATTGGCCGGGCTGCTGGAGCGTGCAGCGCAAGTGGGACAACCGTTGTGGGCGGTCGGCGAAGTAGTTGATGGCGAGGGCATCGAGGTGAAGTTGTGAACGTCTCGCAGGTTTCTGATTTAGAGGGAACCCGCGGGACGTTTTCCAATCAGCGAGGGGTCTGATCGGCAAGACGATGGCTGAGTTTTGGGATAGTCTTCCGCTCCCCTGGCAGATTTGCCTGGAGGAAGCCTGGCTGGCATATTGCAGCGGTTCTATACCCATTGGGGCGGTTGTGATGGATGCCAACGGCGCAGTAGCAGCCCGTGGCAGAAACCGACGCGCTGAGCCGCGCAGTCAAGATGGTTACATCAGCGGGACGCTTCTCGCCCACGCGGAATTGAACGCTCTGAACGCGCTAGATACCAACGCCGTGGATGCGCATGGGTGCATCTTATATACGACGACTGAACCGTGTCCGCTTTGCATGGGCGCAGTGTACATGGTGGGTGTGCGTCAAGTTTATTACGCCTCACGCGATCCCTACGCTGGCAGCGTCAACATGTTGGGAAGCACACCGTATCTGAGCCGTAAACCGGTGCGGGCGTTTGGCCCGGAACGGCTAGACCTGGAATTGGCTATTGCGACGCTATTCGTCGAATTTGCTATTCCGTATTTTGGCGATCGCGCCCTGCCGGTGTTCGAAGCGATGCAGCAAATCATACCAGCGTCCATCCGACTGGGGCAAACTCTGTATGAGGCGGGTGATTTGCGTCGTTTGCGCGCCGCGGAAAGCCCAGCGCATGTCGCTTGGGATTTTCTGGCGGCGACAATCCAGCAGTTGGGCTACGATCTATCTGCATAAAGGGGAATATGTACGAACTGACCTTCAATTCGCATCGTTCTCCGGTTTATTCTCTCAATGGCGTCGTGGCCGCTTCGCAGCCTTTGGCGGTGGCAGCGGGTTTACGCATTTTGGCGCAAGGCGGAAACGCAGCGGATGCGGCGGTTGCAGCTGCCGCGGCCTTGAACGTCACTGAACCCAACTCCACAGGGCTAGGCGGGGATTGTTTCGCTCTTTTTTATGATGCAGTCACCGGTCAGGTGAGCGCGTTGAACGGCTCCGGGCGCGCCCCGGCAGCTCTGACGTTGGAACGCTTGCAGCGCGAAGGGTATGGCAAAGAACTCCCACCCTATCACCCCTATACGATCACCGTACCGGGGGCGTGCGCCGCTTGGTGCGATCTGGTGGAGCGATTTGGGCGCTTGCCGATGAGCGACATCCTGACGCCGGCGATTGCCCTGGCGCAGGAAGGCTTTCCGGTTGCCCCCATTACGGCACATGCCTGGGAGAGCGGCGTGCGGAAACAGCTCCGTCATGCCTTGGGAGGGATTGAACTAACCCTGGATGGGCGCGCCCCCCGCCCTGGCGAAATTTTCCGCAACCCGGGATTGGCGCGCACGCTGCAGGCGATTGCAGAGGGCGGTAAGGCAGCCTTTTACCAGGGCGAGATCGCCCAGGCCATTGCCCACACCATCCAAGAGGCGGGCGGGTGCATGACGGTTGAAGATCTGGCTCAGCACCACAGCACATGGGAACAACCTATCCACACCGAGTATCGCGGCGTGCGCATTTGGGAGTGCCCGCCCAACGGCCAGGGATTGACGACGTTGCTAGCGTTGAACATCCTGGAAGGGTTCGACCTGGCGGCGCTGTCCCCGCTCTCGGCGCAACGGCTGCATCTGGAGATTGAAGCATTGCGCCTGGCTTTCGCCGACACGCGCTGGTACGTGGCGGATCCGGCTTTCAACCAGCCGCCTGTGGAAGCCCTTTTGGACAAGGCTTATGCAGCGCAGCGCCGGGGTTTGATCCACATGGATCGGGCGACGCTCGACCAGGCGCGCGGCGCGCCGATCGCTGCTTCGGATACTGTTTATCTCAGCGTGGTGGACCGCCAGGGGAACGCCTGCTCATTCATCAACAGCAACTACATGGGCTTTGGCACCGGCATTGTGCCGCGCGGCTGGGGCTTCTCTCTGCAAAACCGCGGCCATAACTTCAGCCTGGACGCGGCGCATCCCAATGCGCTGGCGCCGGGAAAACGCCCCTACCATACCATCATCCCGGCGCTGGCCACACGCCCGGCGGCGCAAGACCCCGAAAGGGAAGAGCTGTATGCCTGTTTTGGAGTCATGGGAGGGTTCATGCAGCCGCAGGGTCACCTACAGGTAGTGATTGCCCTGGTGGATGATGGATTGAATGCGCAGGCTGCGTTGGATCGGCCGCGCTTCTGTTTGCAGAGCGGGGAGGCTGGCAGCAATGTTGCCCTGGAGGAAGGCATCCCGGTGCGCGAGATGGCGGCCCTGGCGGAGATGGGACATCCGGTGACCCCGGTCAGCGGCCTAGGACGGGCGGTTTTTGGGCGCGGCCAGATTATCTTGCGCCAACCGGAGAGCGGCGTATTGTGCGCCGGCAGCGATCCGCGCGCCGATGGTTGCGCTATGACCTATTGACAGAAAATCTCATGTAGAGTAAAAAAAGAAAAAAACCAATCCGATTTGTTGAGAGGGTGGAAAGGATGCGAAAACTTCTACACAACTACCGGATAGAAATTCTGGCGGGCTTCTTTGCCTTGTTGGGGGTTTTGTACCTCGGCCTGAGGGGCGTCGTCGTTGCATTTTTGGCGCGCAATGGCCATGAAATATCGGCTTTTGGGCGGGTTATCCTCCAAATATTGGATGGGTGGCTGCTTCAGGCGCGGCAAGGGTTCAACATCTCCACCCTGTTAGCATATCTGGCAGTGCTTTTGGCGCTGGGAATTATCGCCTGGCGCATCCGGCTACGGTTTCTGACCTCAGCTTCATGGAAAGCAACGGTCTGCCCGCGTTGCGGCAATGACATCCACCGCGTGCATCGCAATTGGCTGGATCATTTCTTGGCGTTGACTTTGCTGCCGTCTGCTCGCCGTTATCGTTGCGCTAACGAAAAGTGCCGCTGGAGCGGTTTGCGCCGTCGTCGGCCGCATGAGAGCCATGCGCTTACAGTGGATTTAGAACCCTCGCAAGAGATATTCAACGATCACCAAACCCCCTCTTTGCCAGACGCCAATAAAGGGAGTATTTAAGCTTCAGGAAGCTTCATTATTGTGTTGAAAGACAAACCCCTCTTCCTGGGCAGAAGAGGGGCTTCGATGAACGGGCGTCCAGTTGAAGATTTATTTGGGGATGTTCACAAGATGGGGCAGAATTGCTGGTCGAATCTGCTTGGGACGCCCAGACGGGTCATGCAGCAATCACTTCGATATCCGGGAAGAATTGATGGATGGTGCCTGCCACCCAGCCATGCAGTGTGGTGGGCGAGAGCGGACAACCCAGGCACGCGCCGCCCAGGCGCACTTTGAGCTTTTTCCCCTTCAATTCAACCATTTCAACCGAACCGCCATGGAAGTGCTCGATGTAGGCGTTGATGTTTTCCAACAGGGCGCGGATGCGTTCTTCTTCAGAATACTCTGTGTTATTCGTCTCAGCCATAATCGGTTGCCTCCTGGAGATTACAACGGCTCAATCAATCCTCCCATTCCGCAGAGACGGTCTGAGCGGTTTGTGAATGCAAACCTTGTTCCAGCAGCGCCATGATCTGCGGATGGGTCTGTCGCAATCGCTCGGCGATGACCGCCGCCAACCGTTCGAGGAGCTTTTGCGCGGTTTCGGGGTGAACCTCATAGAACTGGCGCAGCTCTTCGCTGCATACGCGCAGAAGCTGGCAATTTTCCACGCACACAGCGCTGGAAGTGTAGGTTGGGCTGCCAATGGCGGCTGACCAACCTACCACGCCCTCTTTATGCACCCGTGTCAGGATCAGCGCCGGACCATCTTCTGGTTTATAGCGAATGACTACCTCGCCGTCAACGATGATGTAAAAATTCCTGGCGGGTTCGCCCTGATTGAACAGGATCTCGCCGTCGGGCGTGTGATAAGGGTGAAATAGAGGTCTCAGAAATGCAATTTCCTGCGGACTGAAACCTTGAAAGAGGGTGAGAGCGTCAAACGGATCAGAGTTCATTTATGCACTTGCCATTGTTGATAAAAATTTACCTGATAAAGCCTGAGATTACATAGTGGCAAATGTCATAAAACTAGTGACGAATATCACCTCGCCGCTCATCCGAAAGCGACGTCAAGATGATGTTCATCTTGCTGACTCGGAAGGCGCGGCGCGGGGGTAAAACCAGCGCCCCGGCGTTTAAAATTTCCCGGGGCGCTAACGCATGTGCGAGGTGAATAGATAGTCGGAACGGATGCGTCTTGAGCTTATTTCCCTAATCGCTTACGGAACGCCTCTGTGAGCGGCGGCAGGATGGCGTATAAATCGCCGACCACGCCGTAACGCGCCAGCTTAAAGATCGGCGCGTCGGGGTCCTTGTTAATAGCAACGATGATTTTACTGGAACGCATCCCCGCCTGATGCTGGATTGCCCCAGAGATGCCGCAGGCGATATAGAGGTCCGGCGAAACCACTTTCCCGGTTTGACCAACCTGATGGGCGTAGGGGATGTAGCCGGCGTCCACTGCAGCGCGGCTGGCGCCCACAGCGCCTCCCAGCACCGCCGCCAGCTCGCCGACGAGCTTAAAGCCCTGTTGGGCGCGCCAGATTTCCGCCTGCTTCTCGTCCATGTCTGCCGGCGGGGTGAGGTTGGGGTTGTTGGAAACGCCGCGCCCGCCGGAGACGATCACATTGGCATCGGTCAGGCTGACCCCGCCGCCGGCTTGCGCATATCCTGTGACCTTTGTGCGAATATCACCCTCTGCCATGACCGCATCCACGCGTTGCGCGACGCCAGCGCGTGAAGCGTCGCCCTGTGGTTTTTTGAAGGCGCGCACTCGCGTGGTGATGATCGCTGGTTCAACATCGCACACTGCCTTGGCGAGCAGCTTGCCTGCATATACAGGGCGGGTAGCGATGATTTTGCCGTCCACCACCTCCAACTCGGTAACGTCCGGCATCACGCCCCCCTGCAGATCTACTGCGCACATGGCGGCCACTTCGCGGCCGCGGCTGGTGGTGGGGAAGAGCAACACGCCGACGCCCTTCTCCTGAGCGATCTTCGAGACCAGGGCGGTATATGGCTCAGGGCGATAATCTGCCAGGCTGGGGTCGTCGCAATATAACGCTTGCTCGACTCCGTATTGATAAGCCATCTCAGCCACTGCCTGAGACGCCTCGCCGAGCGCCAGCGCGTAAATGCTGCCGCCCAATTTTTCGGCCAGGTAGTGAGCTGCGCTTAAGACTTCCCATGAAGTGGGCAACGCCTGCCCTTTGAATTGATCAATGTACACCAGAAAATTGCCGCTCATCACAGCACCTTCTCTTCCATGATTTTGTCTGCCAGTTGCTCTGCGATTTGTTGCGGAGAATCGCCGGTGATGATTTCTGTTTTTACTTCACGCGCCGGCGGGTTGACCACGTCCGGCCAACGAACCAACGGCGTAGGAGCATGGATCCCCAGATCCGCCAGCGACCAGACCGGGATGTTTGCCCGCGAGGCTTTGCGAATGCCCATGAAGGAGGGATAGCGGGGTTCGCCAATGTCTTTGGAAACGCTGATGACGGCCGGCAGCTTGCTTTCGACAATTTGCCGCCCCTCTTCGATGGAGCGCTCGATCACCAGCTTGTCCCCTTCTAGTTTGATGGTGGACGCCAGGCTGAGCACTGGCCAGCCCAAGAAGCGCCCGGTTTGAGCGGCGGTCACCCCCATATCGCCGTCAATCGCCTGTTTGCCAAAGAACGCCACGTCAACATCGCCGATTTTCTGGATCGCGGCAGATAAAACCTGGGCAATTGCCCGGCTGTCCGCCCCTTCCAGAGCGGGGTCGGAAATTAGAATCGCCTGCCCGCAGCCCATAGCCAGGGCAGTTTTGAGCGCCTCTTTGGTGCTTTCGCCGCCTACGCTGATGACGGTTACGTTCGCGTCGGTCGCCTCTTGGAGTATCAAGGCGGCTTCCACCGCAAACTCATCCCAGGGGTTTAGCACCAGCGGCGCGTCTCCCCAGGTCACTCTTCCGCCCTCGGCTACCACCTTGGCGGCGCTGTCGGGAACTTGTTTGACACAGACAACGATGTTCAAGTTGACCTCCTTTTGGTTTTTTTTATGGTTTTCTCTATATGATGAGGATTCTCATTCGCTCTGCCAGACCTGTGGATCATAGGCGGGCAGTTCGCAGCGCAGAGGCGCGTCCTGGCGATAGCCCAACGCGTAAGCGGCCTGCATCAATTGATGGATTTCGCTGGTTCCTTCGTAGATCACAGCGCCCTTAGAGTTGCGTAAATACCGCTCTACATCGTATTCATCGCTGTAACCATACGCCCCATGGATTTGAACGGCTTCGGAAGCTGCCTGGAAAGATGCTTCGGTGGCAAACCACTTTGCCAGCGATGTCTCTCGTGTGTTGCGTATGCCCTGGTTTTTCATCCATCCAGCTCGCAAGTAAAGAAGACGCGCTGCGTCATAGGATTGTACCATATAGGCAATTTTTTGTTGGATCAACTGAAAGCGCCCGATGGGTCGCCCAAAAGCCTGTCGCTCGTTTGCATAGCGCACACTAGCTTCTAAACAGGCGCGGATCAAGCCGGTTGCGCCGGCGGCCACGGTGTAGCGACCGTTATCCAGGCAGGACATGGCAATCTTGAAACCTTCGCCCTCCATGCCGATGCGGTTTTCAACTGGAATGCGCACATCTTGCAAGGCGATCCAGCCGGTGGAGCCGGCGCGCATGCCCAGTTTGCCATGCAAGTCACCGCGCCGCACGCCGGGGCGATCCAGCTCTACGATAAACGCCGAAAGGCCATCGTGTGGATCGGCGGCCTCCGGGTCGGTGCGCGCCACCCATAGACAGTGATCGGCTTTGGTAGCCAATGAAATCCACATCTTTTCGCCATTCAGCACATATTCATCGCCATGGCGACGGGCGCTGCTGCGAATCGCGGCCACATCCGAACCCGCGCCTGGTTCGGTAAGCCCGAAGCAGGCTATTTTTTCACCGCGCGCCTGCGGCGTCAGAAAGCGCCGTTTTTGTTCTTCGTTTGCCCATTGAAACAGCCCCAGGCTGTTTAAACCAATATGCACCGATAAGACCACCCGCAAGGTCGAATCCACCGCCTCCAACTCTTCGCAAGCCAAACCCAGGGCGATGTAATCCATTCCCTGTCCGCCATAGCGCACTGGCAGGCAGATGCCCAATATACCCAGCTCTCCCATGCGGGAGAGGATAAAAGAAGCCATTTGCTGTTCACGATCTTGTTGCTTGATGATTGTCGCCACTTCTTTCTGGGCGAACTCGCGCACCATTTGTTGCGCCATGCGTTGTTCTTCGGTCAGGGTGAAATCCATCGAAGCGCCTCCGTGTTTTGCACGCAGTTTACTATACATATCCTTTCCAGGGCAAGATATAATTAAGCAGATGAACCAACGTTTCTCCATCGGCTTGTGGCCGCGATTGATTTTGTTGGGAATTTGCATCGCCTTGCTGGGTGTATCGCCGCATCCACACGCTTTCAGCAAGTCGCTCGAACAGGCAGCCCACATGACGCAAGAAGGGCTGCCGTCGCAGGCTTCCCAGGCGTTGGCTCAGGCAGCTCAGCTATTGCCCTGGCGCGCAGATTTATGGGAGCAGGCTGGATCTTACGCCTTGCAGGCGGGCGAAGCGCAAGCAGCGATTGATTATTTTCGCCGCGCCTGGCGTGCAGATCCGGTCAGGGGGCTTTCAGCTTCGGGCTGGATGGCGTTGGGAGACGCTCATCGCCTGAAGGGCGATTTGGCTGAGGCGATTCGCGCCTGGCAGGCCGGCATGGGGCGCTATGGTCGAACAAAAGAAGGTTATCAACGGCTGGCGCAGGCTTATCTGGCGCTGGGTGATTATGCCTCTGCAGTGCCAACTATGCAATTCCTGGCTGATCTGGATATGGAGGACGCTCAGGCGCGCTACCGATTGGGGCTGCTGCTTGCCGCGCGGCAGCCTGAAGAGGCCGGAAAACACCTAGAGCAAGCGGCTCAATTAAATGCTCGTTACAAGCCCGCGGCGGATGAAATCCGTCGCGCCTTGTTGAGCGCTCGCTTTGCCGAAGATCGCGCCTACAGGTTGCTGGCTGTGGGGCGCGCCCTGGCCTCGCTCAATGAGTGGTATCTGGCAATCGAAGCTTTCCACCAGGCGGTTCAGATGCGCCCAGATTACGCCGAAGCCTGGGCATATCTGGGTGAGGCGCGTCAGCATTATGGTGTGGGCGAGGTGCAGCTTGCCTCTCTATCCGCCAGCGATGGGTTGCAGGAGCTACAGACCGCCTTGCAGCTCGACCCCAATTCATTGGCGGCGCACACGTTTTTAGCCTTGTATTGGACGCGCCAATCGCGTTTCGATCAGGCGAAGGAGACTATCCAAAGGGCTGTGGCGCTGGATCCAAAGAACCCAACCTTACTGGTGCAACTGGCCAGCATCCAGGCCGCTTCGGGTGATCTCTACGACGCCTATGAGACATATCGCAAAGCGATCGAACTTTCACCGTATGATCCGGTGTACCGGCGCAGCTTAATCGAATTCGCCATCGAGTACGATTTCGAGATTGAGACCATTGCTTTACCAATGGCGCGACAGCTTGCAGCTCGCTTTCCCAAGGACCCACAGAATCAGGACTTGCTGGGGCGGTTGCTGCTCAAGCAAGGCGATTTGATCAGCGCAGAGCGCTTTTTCCGGCGCGCCCTGGAACTCGACCCACTCTACGCCGCGGCTCATATGCATTTGGGTTTGATCTACGCGCTGCGCGGTGAGCGCGAAGCGGCGCTGAATGAATTGGATATGGCGATCTCTCTGGCTTCTGGGACGCCCACCGCTGCGCAGGCGCAGCGCTTGATCGAGACATATTTCCCGTAAAAAAACAAGGGGGCGAGTGGCATGGATATGCTAAAATGGGCTTTTACACCTGAGAGGGAGTGTTTACCGCAATGCGGCGGATAAATCCTCGTTCCGTAGTTGGAAGGCTGGCGATTGTGCTGATATTCAGCCTGGCTTCGTTGGCTTGTAAACTGTTGGTGTACCCAGAACCTGCAGATAGGGCTGGAAGAGTCTTGTTTCAGGACGATTTTTCGGACACCTCCAGCGGCTGGAATCGGGTAACCGCGGCCAGCGGCGAGACCGATTACCAGGATGGCGTCTATCGCATCTTTGTCAATGCGCCCAATGTGGATGTATGGAGCAAGCTCGGCTTGAACTTCGACGATGTGCGCGTGGAAGTGGATGCTTTTAAAGTCGGCGGCGATCGGGATAATCGCTTCGGCGTCATCTGCCGGGCAATAGACGAAAACAGTTTTTACACCTTTATTATCAGTAGCGATGGATATTATGGGATTGGTATGATTCATGACGATCAGTATCAATTGTTGGGAATGGATGCGTTACAGCCGACGGATGCGATTCATCTGGGATCGGCGTTGAACCACATCCGCGCCGATTGTATTGGCGATACACTCACCTTGTATATCAACGGCGTCCAGGCGGCGCAGGTGCATGACGCCAGTTTTCCCACCGGCGATGTGGGTTTGATTGCCGGGACATATGATGTCCCCGGCACCGATATCCGCTTTGATAACTTCATTGTTTATCAGCCATGAAAATCTATCTGGATAGTGTGGGCTGCCGACTGAACCAAGCGGAAATCGAGCACTATGCACGCCAGTTCCGCGCCGCGGGACACGAGCTGGCTGCCAGCGCCGAAGAAGCGGATCTGGCGGTGATCAACACCTGCGCCGTAACCGCCGCAGCGGTATCGGATTCGCGCCATAAAGTGCGGCAGGTTAACCGGGCTGGCGCGGCGGAGATCATTGTTACCGGTTGTTGGGCGACCTTGAGGCCGCAGGAGGCGGCGAGGCTGCCAGGTGTGGGGAAGGTGATCCCCAACGCCGACAAAGATCGCCTGGCGGCGGAAGCATTGGATTTGCCGTTGGAGAGCTTCGACTTGGAGCCGATCGAACGCACGCCATTGCCCGGGGCGCGCCTGCGCACACGGGCGTTTATCAAGGTGCAGGATGGTTGCAACAATCGCTGCACATTCTGCGTGACCACTCTGGCACGTGGCGCGGGACGTAGCCGCTCAATTAGGGAAATTCTGGCAGATATTCAGGCGGCTGCGGAGGCGAAAGAGATCGTGCTGACCGGCGTTCACCTGGGCTCCTGGGGTCATGACCTATCGCCGCGCTTGCATCTGAGCCACCTGGTGAAAGCCATTCTGGAGCATACGGATACGCCGCGCCTGCGGCTCTCATCGCTTGAACCGTGGGATCTGGACGCCGAATTCTTTCGGTTGTGGGAGAATCCGCGTTTGTGTCGGCACTTACATTTGCCGCTGCAATCCGGCTGCGCGGCCACATTGCGGCGCATGGCGCGCAAAACTACCCCGAAGTCTTTTGCTGCCCTGGTGGCTGCGGCGCGTCAGGTCATGCCAGATGTTGCCATCACCACCGATATTATCACAGGCTTCCCTGGCGAGAGCGAGGGTGAGTTCCAGGAAAGCCTGGAATTTGTGCGTTCGATGCACTTTGCCGGCGGGCATGTCTTCACCTATTCGCCTCGGCCGGGAACCGCCGCAGCGCGTATGCCGGATCAGATCCCTTTCGAGACGCGTAAGGAACGTACCGCTCGGATGCGCCATGCGCTAGCCGAAGCGGAGCGCGTTTACCGGTCGGGCTTTATCGGAGCGGTGTTGCCTGTCTTGTGGGAAAGCGCCGCCAGATTAGGTCCAAACGGTTGGGAGATGAGCGGTCTGACGGGAAATTATCTGCGCGTCAACGCCGCTGCGCCACTCTCTTTATGGAATCAAATTACCCTGGTGCGGCTGACTGGCCTGGCTGAGCAACATTTACAAGGCAGCATTCTTTCTGATTGACCATCGCGCCTATCCAGAGATAACTCCTATGTCGAACTGTATCTTTTGCCAGATTATCGCTGGAAAAAGCCCCAGCCAGATGCTTTATCAAGATGAGCAGGTGTCTGCTTTTCGCGACATCCATCCAGTAGCGCCCACACATATTCTGCTGGCGCCCAATCGGCATATCGCATCGGTGAATGATCTGACTGTCGAAGATGAGCTTCTGATGGGTCATCTGTTCACCGTGGCGCGTCTGTTGGCTCGCCAGGAAGGGATTGACCAAAGCGGCTATCGGCTGATCGTGAATACCGGCGTACATGGTGGACAAACCATCTTTCACTTGCACATGCACCTGATCGGCGGACAGCGGATGCGCTTTCCCATGGGGTAAGAATGAATCGGATCGTGTGGGAAACCACCCTTTCTACCGGACAGATGCTGCGAATTGTGCATGGCGATCTGACGGATGAGCGCGTGGACGCCATCGTCAACGCTGCCAACTCCTATTTGAAGCATGGAGGCGGCGTTGCCGGAGCGATTGTTCGCCGCGGTGGGGCGCAGATCCAGGCGGAAAGCGACGCCTGGGTGCGCAAATATGGGCCAGTGCCTCATCATGCGCCAGCGTACACCCACGCCGGTAACCTCGCTTGCCGATATGTCATCCACGCGGTGGGCCCGGTGTGGGGCGAGGGCGATGAGGACGCCAAGCTGGCTGCGGCTATCGCCGGCGCTTTACAACGCGCAGATGAGCTGGGATTGAGCAATATCGCTTTGCCGGCGATTTCCACCGGCATCTTCGGTTTTCCCATGCCGCGCGCGGCGGAGATTATCCTTACCGCGGTGGTGAATTACTTTGCCCAAAACCGCGCTTCTGGCCTACAGGAAGCGCGCTTGGTATTGCTGGATCAATCCGCAGTAGATGTGTTCGTGAACATCTGGAAAGCGCGTCTGGAGCAACCCAAGGGGCAATCTGGTCAGAGCGAAGAGCCTGGAGGATGATTACATCGGCGCAAAACCCGAAGATCAAATGGGCGCGCGCCTTGCAAGCGCAGAGCCGCAAACGCCGGGAAGCAGGCGCGTTTGTCATCGAGGGGGTGCGCCTTGCGGAGGAGGCCCTGGCTGCCGGCTGGGAGGCGCTTCTGGTGCTATACAGCGACGAGCTGAGCGAACGCGGCCGCGCATTGGTGGAAGCCTTTGCCGCGCGCGGCGTGCCGGTCGAAGCGGCGACGCCCCAGGTCTTGCGCGCCGCCAGCGACACCGAGACTCCACAAGGTTTGCTGGTGATCCTGACGTTGAAGCCCCTGCCCGCGCCGCGGGAGCCGGATTTTGTGTTGATCCCGGACGGGGTGCGCGACCCGGGGAACCTGGGGACGATGCTGCGCAGCGCCGCCGCCGCCGGAGCGCAGGCGGTTTTCTGCCCGCCAGAGACGGTGGACGCCTTTGCGCCGAAGGTGGTGCGTGCCGGCATGGGCGCTCATTTTCGTTTGCCGATTTGCGTTTTGCGTTGGGATGAGATCGCCGCCCGTTTGCAGACTTTACAGGTGTATCTGGCGGCGGCGGGCGAAGGCGTGTCTATCTATCAGGCGAATTTTCGCCAGCCGTTGGCCATCATCGTGGGTGGGGAAGCGCAAGGCGCAAGCCGGGAAGCACGCCGCCTGGCGACGGAGGTGGTGCACATTCCCATGCCGGGCGGCGGCGAATCGCTGAATGCGGCGGTTGCGGCCAGCATCTTGCTATTTGAAGTCGCCCGTCAGCGCGCTGGCGCGTGATATAATTTTCGTACGCCCCAGTAGCTCAAAGGATAGAGCGAGGCTCTCCTAAGGCCGAGGTTGTGGGTTCGACTCCCGCCTGGGGCGCTCCTTTGTGCCAAAACATCCAACAAAGAGGAAAATCTTTGCCGGTTTTACATAAAAAGTTTGTTAACTTTTCCGAATAGCCCTTGCAATAATTGGAATTTGTAGTACAATCTAGCAAGCTTGATCTCAGGGTGCCCCCCTCACTCTGAGATCAGGCGCTTTAAAGGCAAAGTGATGTGTGGTTCTATGCCATACGCAGCCAGCCCAATCACGTAGGGGAAGATCGGCGCCGACAGACGGGCGAAGGCAAAAATCAGCACGCTCACCCCCATAATCCCCCCAATTGGAATCCCCAAAATCCAAGCTCTCCCCGACGAGTGGATCACGCGCCAGACGCCGAAAATAGCCAGCAGCAGGATTGGAAATTGCAAGGCAGCGGTCGCCAGGCTTTTCGCTCGGTCTGCCGCCAGGTACCAAAAGGTGATGCTTTGGATGAGGATTTTCTTGACCAGAAGCCAGGGTTGGGCGGCGATTTCTTGCCAGGCGAGGCTCAGCAAGGTGCGGTCGTGCTCCAGCGGGCGCGTCGGCGAGACGGCGAAAGTTATAGATTGCAGGTCTTGCTCGGTCAAAACCTTCAATTGTGTGTAGGACAACGGCGCTTGTTGCCAATGGCGTGCAAAGCCATTTCCCAAATAGAAGTTATAGCCGCCGCCGGTATGGATTGGCAGCAACGCGCCGGTAAGCCGATAATTCCGCCATGTCCAGGGGGCCACCCAGAGCAACGCCGCGACGGTGAACAAAAACGCGATGCCCATCCCTGCGCGGTGAAAACGCGCCAGAATCAGAACGATTGTCAGGGGGATGAAAACCAGCGCCATGCCCTTGCTCAACGCAAGAAAGCCGGCTGCCAGGCCGCAAAGGGCTGCGTTTATAGAGGTGGGTTGCTCAATCAAACGGAGAGTCGTCCAGGTGTACAGAGTCAGGCCAAAAGTTAAAAACGTTTCGGTCCATAAGCGTGGAATGTACCACAAGGTGAGCGGATATACGGCGCAGGCCAGTCCGGCGATCTGTGCCAGGAAACCGTCCGCGTTCAGAACTTGTCGAAATATGGACAGGAGTAAGAGGATCATCGCTGAAGAAAGCAGGCATTGCGCTGCCTGGATCGTCCATAGAGAATAGCCGCCCGAAAGCCAGGCGATGAAGGCGATGAACGCTGGATAGAGCGGCGCCTTCTCAATCGAGTCGAAGCGACCGCTTGTGTACCATAACTGACCCAAATGCCCATAGCCGTCAGGATCTATGCCCGAAGTGGCTTCGCCGATTCGCGGGAAGACGACGAAGCAAAAGATCAACCCCAGCGCCAGGTGGAGGCTGAACAGCGTTAAATCCCAGGAGCGGCGTTGCAGGGCGACTTTTGTCCGCTGCAGAGCGGAAGATTTCATGTGTGAGCAGGCGGCGTTGCGCCGAATTCGGTAAAGATCCCCTCCACCACGGTCATGACCTGCGCCAGGCCCTGCGCCAGCGGCGCGGTGTTGATGTACTCGTTGGTGGTGTGCGCTCCATAGCCGGTGGTCAGACCAATGCAAATGGCTGGCAGTCCATGGCTGAGACGTACGTTGGCATCGGTTGAACCAATTGATAGATTGGCCTGTAAGCCTTGTTCTTGCAGGGCGCGCTTTGCCAGGCGTACCAATGGATGGGCGCTGGGCAGCTTGCCCGCCGGCCGCTGACCGATCAATTCCAACGATACGGAGACATCCTGACGGATGGCGGCTTGCGCCAGGCTCTCAACCTGAGAGACCAGGGTTTGCAAGGTCGTGGAGCTTTCAGAGCGCAGATCCAGTTCCAGGTGCGCTTCGGCAGCGATGGTGTTTACGCTGGTGCCGCCGGAGATGACCCCTACATTGAGCGAGGTGCGCGGCTGGGATGGCGTGGGCAGGGCTACGATTTGGGTGATCAACATTGCCAATTCGTGAATGGCAGAGGGTTTGCCGTAGTCCACCCAAGAGTGGCCGCCGCTGGTGCGCACCGTAATGCGATAGCGCTGCACCCCCAGGGCGCGGTGATACACCTGACCCAGCGCCATGCCTTCCAGGATCAGATAGGCGCATGGCTCGTCGCCGAAGCGTTCCACCACAGCGCGCATACCGCGCAGATCGCCCAGACCCTCTTCGCCTACGTTGGCAACCAACCAGAGATCGCCCGGCAGGGCCGCTGGCTGATCGTTTGCCTTTTGGCGCAGCGCCCATAAGACGCCGAACAGTCCCGCCAGGCCGAGCGAATTATCCCCAATGCCGGGGCCAAAGATCTTCTCCGCTTCGCGGCGCACTTGCAAATCAACGTCATAGGGGAACACCGTATCCAAATGCGCAGAGATCACCAATGGGCGAGCGTTTTCTGCTCCTGGAAGACGCCCATAGACGTTGCCCAGCTCATCTACGCTGACATCCTGTAAGCCTTCAACCTGGAAGCGCTCGCGTATAAAAGCCGAACGTTGCGCTTCGCCAAAGGGAGGCGCGGGTATTTGTTGAATGGCAACCGCCAGATCGAGCACACGGGCAACCAAAGCAGCATCCATACCTTATCCTTTGATTTTTTGTCTAAACTCTACGTACATTCTGGCGCAATGCTTCCAGGCGCGCTTCCGGCAAACCGGGCAGCGTGTCCAGGGCGTAGGTGGCTTGATAGCCTTCCACCACTAAGGAAGCGGAAATATTGCCGTGTAGCGTCGCTTCAAGCGGATCATAGGCGCGATGGTAGCCAGCTAGAAATCCGCCGCAAAAGGCGCTGCCGGCGCCGATGGGATTCACCACTCGCGCCGGATAGGCCGGCACTTCCCAGCGCCGTTTGGCGGCGGCATCGTAGAGCAATTGACCGCGCTCACGCGACTTAATGACCACAATCTCACATCCATAGGCTGCCACCGCTTCGGCCATTTCCCAAAGGTCGGAGGCGCGCCCCTGAAACAGGGAACGCAAACTCGCCTCATCAGGCAGGAATGCAGTCAGGCCAGTTAAGAGCGCCGGCGTCTCTGCCCAATAGCTGGGATTCATGTAACCCGGCGAGGGGTCAAGGGTGACCGTGGTGAATTCGGCCTGGCGCAGCACAGCCGGCAACAGACTGTGGGTCATGTAATCTAAAGGACATAGATGAATGGCGCTGGCATCCATAAATTCCGGCGGAATGTCGCTCTGGCGCAAGGAAGTGGGCAGCAATCGGGTGCGGCTATCCACGGCGGTCGGCGCGGGGCGATACCCCAGCAGCGCTTTCGGGAAGGGCAGCCCCAAGCGGGCAAAGTGAGCCACTGGATCATCTAAAGAAGGCTGATTGTGATCTACGATGGCTGCAAAGAAGCGCAGGTCAATCGCCTCGGGCAAGATGCGCACGCCGCGCGCGTTGATACCCTTGCGGGTGAGATCATCCAGCCAATCCTGGGGGTAATCCTCCCCCACGCGTGCCAGGATGGCCGGCGGGGGGTTGCGTTCCCAAACCGCCAGGCCAACCGCGGCGTACAGGACGTTGCCGCCGGGCGCGTCGATCAATGGTTCGTGGGATGGGAAAACGATATAATCGCGGGTGAGCTTGCCAGCCAGAAGAAATCGAGGGACGGTGTGTTCCATCCCTCCCATTATACTCAAATCGCCAGCGCCAAGAAGACATCTTCCAGGGTTGGCTCCACCTGCTCCAGGCGAAAGTCCCGTACCCCTAACGCTTCCAACTGGGCGCGCAATGTTGAAGCGTCAACCTCGAGCGGGGTGATGGCGCGCAGGTGATCGCTGACCAGGCCGGCGCGCAGCACACAGGGACATTGTTCCAACGCATTCAGGGCATGGAGCAATGGGGCGTCTTCCTGCGCCTGACCGTTTTCTGAGGCGACAACGCCCAGCGGCTGATCTAAAATCACGTCCCAGGCCAGGCCGGGCAAAGCCTGGGACTTTAAAGCCGTTGGCGTGTCCATGGCCAGTAACCGCCCGTCGCGCATAATGCCTACTCGTCCACAGTATTCAGCCTCGTCCATATAGTGCGTGGTCACCAGCGCGGTCACGCCGTCCTCCACAAGGGTGTAGATCAGATCCCAGAAGGCGCGCCGCGCCCGCGGATCCACGCCGCTGGTCGGTTCATCCAGAAACAGCAAGCGCGGACGGTGGACAATGGCGGTCGCCAGAGCCAGCCTTTGCCGCCAACCGGTGGAAAGCTCGCTCACCATCTGTCGTTCTGCGCCTTTCAGCCCCACCAACTGGAGCACTTCTTCTAGCCGGGAACGATCGTGGATGCCATACACGCCGGCATAGAATGCCAGGTTTTCGCCAACGGTCAGATCGTGATAGAGGGCGAACCTCTGCGACATATACCCCACCTGTGAGCGCAAAGGTTCGGCCTGACGCACGACATCGTAATCCAGAACGCGGGCGCTGCCTTCAGAAGGGCGCAACAATCCCAGCAACATGCGGATGGTGGTCGTCTTTCCTGAGCCGTTAGGTCCCAGGTAGCCCACCACTTCGCCAGCGTGAACGGTGAAGGAGACGTGATCCACCGCTAGAAAGTCGCCAAAATAACGCGTCAGACCTTCCGCCTGGATGACTGTCTGGTTCATTGCCCTGCCTCCAGCAAATCCATAAACACATCCTCTAATTGAGGGGCAATAGGGCGCAATTGTTTTATCTCATATCCTTGCGTGGGCAGGCTTTGCGCCAGGCGCTCCAAGATCGAAGCGAGCTGACCCGGCTGGGCGCGTAAATGCAACCGATCGCCGAACATCTGCACCCCACTGACGCCTGGATCGTTTTCCACAACATGGCGCAATGCAGGCAACGGTTGCCCGACCAATTCCGCCACACGGCCTTCCAGGCGGGCGCAGAGTTGCGCTGGCGCGCCTTCAAGGACCAGCCGTCCCCCGCTCATGAAGCCGATGCGGGTGCAGCGAGCCGCTTCGTCCATGTAGGGGGTGCTGACCAGCACGGCGACGCCGCGCTGGTGGTCTTTTCCCACCAGGCGGATGAGCAATTGCCAGAAGTCTTGCCGGGTCACCGGGTCAACGCCGGTGGTAGGTTCGTCCAGCAGCAAGACCCTTGGACGGTGAACCAGCGCCGCCGCCAACCCTAATTTCTGTTTCATTCCGCCGGATAGATGGCCGGCGCGTCGGTGAATATAGGCGTCCAATCCAACAAAAGCCAGGATTTCCATGCAGCGAGGCAGCCATTCTGAAGGCGAAAGACCGCGCACCTCGGCAAAGAAGCGAATATTTTCCAGGACGGTCAGGTCTTCGTAGAGCGAAAAGCGCTGCGGCAGATAACCCAGAACGGCGCGCGCCTCTTCGGTCTGGGTCAGCAGATTAAAACCGGCGATGCTGATTTCCGCCGATGAGCCATCATCAAACGGCGTTGGCCGATACGCCCCGCATAACATGCGCAGGGTGGTGGTCTTGCCGGCGCCGTCTGGGCCAACCAGGCCGAAGATTTCTCCCGCGCCCACCCTCAAATTGACCTCTTCAACCGCCACTGTGGCGCCAAAGGTACGGCGTAATTTCTTGGCTGAAATCAGATCCATTTTTTACTCTAAAAGCGTACATCCGCTGGCATGCCGGGTTTTAACTGTCCATCCGGGTTGCTGATGGATAGCTGAACGGCGAATACGGTGGTTTTGCGCCCTTCGGCAGTTTGCACGTTGCGCGGGGTGAATTCAGCTTTATCCGCAATGCGGACGACTTCCGCCTGGAAAGTTTTGCCGGGGAAAGAATCAACCGAAACCTGCGCTTTTTGGCCCAGCTTGATTTGCCCATACCGGTCTTCGGGGATATAGACAGTGATTTTCAGTTGGTCGAGCTGGCCCAGGGTCATGACTGCGGCGCCAGCCTGAATCACCTCGCCCGGCTCCACGTTGCGCGAAAGTAGCACCCCGGCGACAGAGGCGTAAACCGTCAGTTTTTCGATTTGAACGTTGATCCAGTTTAGCTCGGCCTGCGCCTGCGCCAGGGCGGCTTCCGCCTGGCTGACTTTAACTTGTGCCTGCTCCACAGCCACCCGCGCTTGCTCCACGGCAGCCTGCGCCTGTTTGGGCGCCGCCTGAATCGCTGCGATGCGCGCCTCCAGTTTTGCGACCTCATCTGGGTCGGGGCCGTCTTTCAACTTTTCCAAATCGCGCAACGCCTTTTCCAGGCGCTCTCTTGCTTGCAGCACCCCTGTCTCCAGCTCCATACGGCGAACAGCCGTGTCGTAATCGCTTTGGGCTTCATCCAGCCTATCTTTGAGCGTTTCGCGCGTCGGGTTACCGCTGCTTTCGTTCTTATAGGGTTCGAACGCTGCACGCGCTTGCGCCAGCTTTTGCTGGGTCATGGAAATGGCTTCCATGGCGGTCAGGTTTTTCTGAGATGAAGGGACGGTGAAGTTGTCCCACAAATATTGCGCGTCGCGCAACAAACGGTTGGCGACCGCAACATTGCGCTCGGCTTCAGCACGCGCCACGGCTGCATTTTCATAGAGTTGATCCAGCGCCTGTTGGGCGGTTAGCAGCTCGGCCTCAGCCTGGGCGTTGGCTGTTTCCAGGGCAGCTTCTGCCTGTGTTAGAGCAGCGCTCGCCATCTCTTCTCCCACTTTCGCCGCGGCAAAGTTTTCCTGCGCCGCGCGCAGCGCAGCTTCGGCCCGCTGACGCTGAGAGACCAGCAAGGCGTCGTCCAACCGCAGCAGGGCGTCTCCAGCGTTTATCGGCTGGCCTTCTTCTACCAGCACCTCCACCACGCGCCCGGAGAGCTCCGCGGCGATGGCCACCTCCACTGCTTCGACTGTGCCTGAGGCTTCTAGCGAGCCGCCCAGCACCGATGAGCCGTTGCGGGTGAAGTACCACCCTGCCAGGCTGCTCAACAGAAGCAGGACAATTACAGGGATTAGGATGCGTTTGCGATTGTGCATGAGGGACCTCCCGATATAGGATGGACATTAATCCAATCGTTTGCGAAAGCGCAAAGAAGCGATCGTCATCAGCGCCAGTCCGAAGATCGCCAAGGCGATGATCTCTGTCTGGAGTTCGGCGACACCGATATCTTTAAGCAAGAGAGAGCGGATGATGACCAGGTAATAGCGCAGGGGCAAGAACAACGATGCCCACTGCAAGACTTTAGGCATCGCTTCCAACGGAAAAAAGAAACCGGATAAAAACAGCGCCGGCAGCAGCGTCATCCAGACCACCAGCATGGCTTCCTGCTGCGTATTAGCGAAGGTTGAGGCCAGCAGACCAATACCCAGGCTGGTGAGCAGGAACAAGCCGGACAGCGCCAAAATGAGAACCAGGCTGCCCCGCACCGGCACCCCGAACCACCAGTGGCCGATCGCCAGCACTTCTAACGTATTCAAAAAAGCCAGGATCACATAGGGCAAGATCTTGCCGATCACCAGTTCCCAAGGCCGGATAGGGGTAACAATCAATTGCTCGATGGTGCCGCGCTCCCGCTCGCGCACCACCGCCGTCGCGGTGAGGATTGAGGTCAGTGCAAACAGGATCATCCCGATCACGCCGGGGATCATATAGTAGGCGCTGATGAGGTCGGGGTTGTACCAAACCTGGGTGTGAACTTCCACCGGCAAGCGGAGCGCTGTTTGCGCGCGGCCGCCGATGCGCTCAGCCTGGATGCGCGTGGCATGTTGCTGACCGATCAACTGCGCCGCCGAAAGCGCAGTGGAAGCAACCGTGGGGTCGCTGCCATCCAGAATGAACATCACCGAGGCCTCGCCCCCTCCCTTGACTTTACGAGTGTAATCTGGCGGGATAATCAACCCCACACGCGCCTTGCCAGAGTCGATCAGTTTGCGTAACTGCTCCTCAGAATCGACATCGAAAGCGAGGCGAAAATAATCCGCCGCGCGATAAGCGTCCAACAATTCACGCGCAGCAGAGCCGCGATCCTGGTCATACACCGCCAGCGGTACATTACGCACATCGTTCGTGGCTGCATAGCCCAGCAGGAATAACTGCATTACGGGGATGACCAACACCAAAACCAGGGTGCGCGGGTCGCGCAGGATTTGGATAAACTCTTTTCGGATGAGAGAAGATAATCTGGAGTTGAACATGGCTGCTCCGCCGAGTCTATTAATCGGTTTCGGGTTTCAAGATTCCGTGCAATAAGACGTCAATATATTGATCTAGCGCGCCTTCGCTAAATTCCGGCGGCGCGACGGACGCAAAAGCTGCTTCTGTCAGGTAGTAGCCCAGAAATGACCCAATGAAGAGGCGGATCAACATGAGGGGGTGAATGGGGCGTAACTGATCGCTGCCGGATTGCACCAAACGCTGGATAATCTGCATCACCTGTGGCATAAGGGTCTCATATAGCTCGCCGATGTGGGCGCTTTTGAACTCCACTATCTCGATAAACATCAGGTTGAGAAAACCCGGCTGGTCTTTCATGGACTCCCAAATGCGAAAAACTGCGCCGCGGACAAACCCCTCGACCGTTGTTCCAGAGCTTTCCAGCAGCGCGGGAATCACCTGATGATAGGGATGATAGGCAATAAATACCTGACGGAAGACTTCTTCTTTGCTGCTGAAGTGATTATACAGACCTCCCAGGGCGATCCCGGCTCGTTGGGCGATCTGGCGCATTGAAGTGCCGTGATACCCTTGCTGTACGAATAAACTATGAGCCGCCTGGATGATCTCCATGCGGGTGCTTTCCCCACGGGTGAGCGTTTCTTGCGTCATGATTCAGATCTCCTTCATGAACGAACGTTCGTTCATATTGTTACATATGAAGCGGATTTTGTCAAGATAGAAGAACGCCCCGGCCCAGTTGCGGCGCGAGGCGTTCTTAGCAAGACCCCTTTACCCAATGGATTAGATAGATGAGGTATAGAGCTGGTCGGTTTTGGCTGCCATGATGAAGTCGTTGCGGTGCAAGCCGCGGATTTTGTGCGTCCACCAGGTGACGGTTACTTTGCCCCATTCGGTCAGAATTGCCGGATGATGGCCCTCCTCTTCGGCGATTTGCCCCACCTGGTTGGTGAACTTCAGCGCCTCTGCAAAGTTCTTGAATTTGAAGCGCCGTTCCAAACGCAAGATTCCATCCACGTCAACCACATTCCACTCCGGCGCTTCGGGTCTCAGCTCGGCGGTTTCCGTTTCGCTGAGTGGCGGTTCGTCGCCGCGGCAGGGGACGCACCGGAACTTGCTTAATTCAGACATCGCTGCTCACTCCCAGGGCTAAAGCGTGGCGATGCTGCGCAATAGCCCCAACACCAGCACGCCGATCTTTACGCCTTCGCCTGCGGAAATCTCCAGTTTTTCCTCGTCCTGCGCCCGCTGTATATATAGATAGGCTGCTGCGACGCCCACCAGTGCGCCCAGCACGCCGCCGATGATCAGGGCGCGAGATTTCCAATTATCGGTTGCCGCCAAAGCTTTGCTTTCTTCGCTCATGGATGTTTCTCCACACAGATATTATTGCTTTTTCCGTTTGACGGATTTCCACAACACCCGCAGAGAGGCGTTCCAGGATTGGATGCGCAAAACCGGTTCCACCAATCCATCTCCCAGCCGGCCCAGGCGCGCGCCGATCAAGATCAGCAAGCCATGCAGGCGATAGAACAGACCAGGCAAAACCTGGATGAGCTGCGTTATTGCATAGACGCTCGCTGCAAGAAAGACCATGCTCAGCAGCGAAAACAACCCGGTTGGGATGATTAGTGAGATTAATGAAATATCTGCCCATTTGCGCATGGGCGTCCCGGCCAGGCCGGTCGCCAGGATAGCAAGAATCAGAAGCAGCAGAGCAGCCGCAAGGGTTGGGATGGTAATCTGCCAAAACACCTCCCGGCGATGGCGCTGATGGGTGATCGGGTTGCGCGGCGGCTGTATGGCTGGACTCTGACTCTTCATTGCAGCTTATTTTAGCATGGTTTGAGCTTAGCGGGTGTACGCCTCGCGCTTCAATTCGGCGACATAGGGGAGAGTGCGGAATTGATCGGCAAAATCCAAGCCATAGCCCACCACCCAGACATCTGGGATATCGAAGCCGATGTAGTCAAGGGGTACGTTCAGGCGTTCGCGCTGCTTGCGCACCAGGGCGCAAGTGTGCAAAGAGGCGGGTTTACGCCCCTCGAGGATGTGATACAGGTAGCTGAGTGTGTGCCCGGTGTCCACAATGTCTTCGACGATCAAGACATGTTGGTTTTCGATCGGCTCACGCAGGTCCATCAAGATGCGCACTGCGCCGGACTCGGTGGTCTTGCCATAGCTGGAAAGAGCCATGAAATCCACCACGTGCGGCATCGAAAGTTCGGACAACTCACGAGTGAGATCCGCCAGGAAGATGAACGCGCCTTTGAGGATGCCCACGATGTACAGTCGCTGCGTGTCTTTAAAATCGTTGCGGATCTGTTCGGCCATCTCTTTGACTCGTTTTTCGATTGCATCTTTTGAGATCAATACGCGCGCCAAATCAGGATGCAGGTCGCCCATAACAAACGCTCCTTGGAGAAAGATTGATGGGAATGTCGTTTTTGCGATAATCTCAGCGCAGCTCGCCGGATTACCGAAAACCTTCCACCCTTGACCTATTTTACCCCATATTATTTGGTATACTGCGCTCAAATTATTGCAAGTTGGTTATGATCCTGGTCTGTTGTTCGATCTTTACCCAGAGTCTCCAGCTTTTTCCAACCTAATTAGAGAGGAGAATTTTCAATGGCAGGCTTCACCCCAGCCGCTATGCGGTGTTTTACTATAAAAGATGCCATTCCCGATGCCCTGAACGGGGAGCGTATTGCCGTGGTTGGATATGGTCATTTGGGACGTCCATTTGCGCTAAATCTGCGCGATTCTGGCATTGCACCCTTAGTCGTTGGCAACATCGCTGATGCTTACGCCCAAACTGCGCACCAGGATGGCTTTCTCGTCATGCCACCCGAACAGGCTGTGCAAAGCGCGGATATTGTTTTAGTTCTATTGCCAGATGAAGTCATACCGGAAGTGTTCAAGGACAGGATTGCTCCGAATCTGGCAGCCGGCTCCGCCATTGTTTTCGGTTCGGGATATACCCTGGCTTATGGTCTTATTGCCCCACCGCCCGAGGTAGATGTGCTGTTGCTGGCGCCGCGTATGGCTGGCGAAAATGCCCGTCAGCGTTATCTGGATGGCCGCGGTTTTTACGCTTATATTTCGGTGGAGCAAGACGCCAGCGGCAAGGCGATGCAGCGCCTGCTGGGTCTGGCAGAGGGCGTGGGAGTGCTGCGCGCCGGCGCGCTCGAATTGGACGCCCGCAAAGAGGCCGATCTGGATTTGCTGGTTGAGCAAACCCTGGGCGCGGCGTTGGGGGCGGCGATTATGAATGTCTTTGCTTTAGGCGTGGAAGCTGGCATCCCGGCGGAAGCGATGGTGTTTGAGATGTATATGTCTGAGGAGATGGAAACCGTGTGGCGTTCGTTTCGGCAAGAAGGGTTTTTGCGCGCCTCCAATGCTCATGGCCCCACCGCGCTCTTCGGTGGTTTCATCTACACCATGCAATTTCTCAACTCGGACCTGCCGGTGAAGTTCCGGCAGATCTTCGATGAAATTCGCAGCGGCCAATTTGCGCGCCGCTTTCAGGCTGAGCGTCAGGCCGGTTATCCGATGCTCTCTCAAGCGCAAGGCATGATCCTTGAGGAGCATCCCATCAGCCAGGCGGAAGCCAGCCTGCGCCGCGCCCTCTCCCAACGTTGGGAAAGGGGCAGGGGTTCGGGGAAGAGGTGAGGGCGAAATACTACGAATTTACCGAGAGAACCACTAAAGTACATGAACAGTAATGGGTGAGGCGATGATTAGAGTAGAAGAAACTGTTGAACGGCGGTTGCGCGGTTCCGGCAAGCAGCTTCAATTAGCGGATTTTTGGCAAATTCCACCCCCATCTCGGCCAGAAATCCTGTTCCAGGCTATTCAGGCTTCGCATGCTTGGCATTTCATGCATAACCCGGCTTATCACGACGCCCTTGCGGCGCGCAAGATTGGCGCAGAAATCAGCCTGCAAGATTTACCGCGTCTTTTACGCCCCACCTCTCAGACTTTCAAATCGTATATAGACATTCTGGGGACGCCCTTCCCGCAAGATCAGCCGCGTCGTTTCATGGCCTGGTTGTTAGATCATCTCTCGATTCATCCGATGGCCGATCGCGCGCCAGCCGAGCGGATTGGACAATTGAAAGATCGGTATCCGTCTTTAGAAGCGTTGCTACAAGACATCGAACGCCTCTATGCCGACTTGGGCATCGAGATCCTCACCTCCAGCGGCACCTCTGGCCGCTCGACAATCCTGGCGCGCGATCAACGGGCGATCGAGCGCACGGTCGAGAGTTTTTATCTGTGCTTTCAGCGTTATTTTGGGATGCAACTGGATCATCGGGCGATCTTTATCATGCCCCGCCAAACGCGCATTGCCATGGCGCGCATGGTCGGTTTTAGCCTGCGGCAGGTTGGCGTGCCGCCGGAAAATACCTTCTTTACCATCCCTTTCCCGGCTTATCCAGACCAGGTGCGTATTCGCAGCGGGCGCGCTTACCGCCCTGGCTGGCAAGGTTGGCTGGAGCGCCGCGTGCTCAACCCTTTCATGAATTGGATGAATGAGCATACAGTATCTCCACAGGCGGTTCGCCGGGCGGTGGATTTATTGCTGCAGGCAGAGGCTGATGGGGCAAAGATTTTGCTCTTTGCCTCGTGGGTGCATTTGCATGCTGTCGCTTTGACGCTGCGCGATCAGAAGAGGGTTTTGCAACTGCCACCCGGCAGCTTGTTGGGTACCGGAGGCGGTTTCAAAGAGTTTTATCCTTCTGTTCCCGAACAGATCCGTCACGATCTGGCGCAGAGCGTGCGCACGACGGATGGACAGCCGGCGCCGGTGCGAGATGTATATGGCATGGCGGAGGCCAACTGGGCTGCCATGCAATGCGCAGCGGGCAATTATCACATTCCGCCCTGGGTCTATGTAGCGGTATTAGATGCAGATGACCGCTTTCAGATTGCCCCTGATGCGACCGGCATACTGGCTTTCTTTGACCCACAAGGCGGCGGCGATCTTATCCCTGCCTTTTTTAAGACGGCTGACCAAATGCGCCTGGTGAATGGGTCAACCGCTTATGATCCGGCGTTGGATTGCCCCTGCGGGGAAGCCGGGGCATACATCGCCCAAGGTTCTATCCAACGCGTAGATTTGTTGGATGAGGCGGGATGCGCCGCCCAAATTTGAGCCAAATGGGTGCAAGATGACTGTTCCCCCTATAGAAGGTTTCTGGTTGCCGCGGCAGGTTCGTGACGCCATATTGACGCCCGAAACCGAATTCGAGGAACGAACCTTCGTCAATGGGCAGCCGGCTTCAGTGCAAGCTCCTGGCGCGGTGACCGCTCGCTGGCCGCGCCTGGACAGCCGGCAATGGGCTGCGCTTTTGCAATCTTTGGAGCGTAATTGTTCTCTACCGCCGAAGGGTGGCGACTTCTGGCGGCGTTTCCAGGCGGCGATCAATCATGCCGGCCGCCGCCTGGCTGACCCATCTAATCCCCTCCACCAGCGGGCAATCCAGACTTTGCCGGGCTATACCGGCTACTCGCCGGCCATGATCCACCTGGCGCTGCGAGCTTTGGATTTGTTCTCTCTGGATCAATTGCCTGCAACGTTTTCATTTACTCCCACCTGGCAGGCAATCGAGAAGTGGCAGCCGATGTCAGGCCTTCCTGGCCGAGCGCGTTTTTTCTCGCAACAACCCTGGCGTGAGATTTATAGCCGGTCGCCGATTCTGTCACAACGCCCCATTTACGAGCGTTCTGCACCTCCCCAAGTAGTGATCGGTTATGGCGCGGGCAATGTGCCTGGGGCGGCGCTGTTGATTGCGCTGCTGGCGCAGGCGATTGCTTTATCTGCTGCCATGCCAGTCATCATCGTGCGTAATTCGCGGCATGAACCAATCTTCAGTCCGCTCGTGTTGCAAGCGATGGAGGAAGCAGACCCTGACTTGCTGTGTACCACCGCGCTGTTGGTCTGGGATTTTGAGGATCAGGCGCTGCAAAGAGACCTATTGAGCCGCGCCGACCTGGTCATTGCCGCGGCCAGTGATGAGACCATTGTCAACCTGCGTCGGCAATTTGACGCTGCCCGGCGCGCTCGCCCGCCCGCGAAGCACCCCCTTCGTTTTCATGCCCATGGTCATAAGGTAAGTTTCTCGGCTATAGGCGCCGAAATGCTAACCAGCGCAGAGGGCGACCCAGACAGCGGTAAATCGAGCATGGAGATTGCCGCCCGCCTGGCTGCGTTGGATTCAATCCTTTGGGACCAAAACGGTTGTCTATCTGCGCGGGTGCATTTTGTTGAGGAACGCGCTGGGCAAGATGCAAACGCCGAGGATTACGCCCACTGCTTGCTGGGTCAGTTGCATCATCTCTCCGCCTGGTTGCCGTTGGGCGGCTGGCCGCGCCGGCTGTTACATGAGCGTTTCGACCGTTACAAAAACCTGGAGCGCGTCGGCCTGACCAAGGTGTTTTCGGATTACGATGATGAATTTCTGGTCATCCTGGATCGCCGTCCGCTGGATGCAGCCGCCTTCCGTCAACAGGTCAATGATTGCCAGGGGCGTGTCATCGTCGTCCGCCCTGTGGCGCACCGGATGGATATCCCACGCAGGTATCTACGTTTGATCCCCAAAGAGAATTTGCAATCTCTGAGCGTAGCGATGGGAGAGCCAGGGCAAGCGTTGGGGGATGAGTTTTTGCAGTTCGCAGCGGAATGTGGCGCATGCGGCGTGACCGCTATTCGCACGGTGGGGCGCGGGGCATTTCCGCAACTGGCCTATTCCTGGGACGGGTTAATTCCGTTAGACCTGATGGACGAACGTCCGCCGGGCTATTTTTGCACCATTGAATTCGACTACCCTTACGAACAAATTCTGACCACTTATCGTTTGATGGAGAGAATATAGCGCGAGGTCATCGGTTGAGCTATGTGCCTGTCAATCCCGCAAGTCCACCTGTGTTTTTCTCAAGGGTTGTTGTAAAATCATTCTGCCATGCTTGCCCGGGTCTTCTCTTGCGCCGTCGTTGGATTAGAAGGGGTCATCGTCGAAGTTGAGGTGGATACCGGAGATGGGTTGCCAGCGGTAGCCATCGTCGGACTGCCCGACGCAGCCGTCCAGGAAAGCCGCGAGCGTGTCCAGGCAGCCATCCGCAATGCGGGATTGTATTTCCCCCGTAAACGTATGATTGTCAACTTAGCGCCGGCCGCGGTGCGCAAGGAAGGCCCAGCCTACGATTTGCCCATCGCGCTTGGCGCGTTGATGGCCAGCGGGCAAATCTCCTGCGACGCGCTGGAAGGTAGCCTGGTGGTCGGTGAGTTGTCGCTGGATGGCGCTGTTCGCCATGTGCGCGGCGTCCTGCCCATGGCGGCCCTGGCGCGTCAGCAGGGCTTCCGCCGCATTTTCACACCTGAGGCGGACGCCGCCGAGGCCGCGCTGGTTCCAGGCTTGGAGGTCTATCCGGTGGCTTCGTTGACCGCGCTGGTAGCGCACCTGGAAGGCGCTATCCCTATTGCTCCATACCCGACAATTTCTCCCGACGAAGCGCCCATCCCGCCGACCACAGACTTTGCCGAGATCAAGGGTCAAGAACATGTCAAGCGCGCTCTGGAAGTGGCGGCAGCGGGTTCTCACAACCTGTTGATGGTTGGCCCGCCAGGCTCAGGGAAGACCCTGCTGGCACGGGCGTTGCCGGGCATCCTGCCGCGCATGACCATTGACGAAGCGTTAGATGTAACCCGCATCTACTCCGTGGCTGACCAGCTTCCGCCAGATGTGCCGTTGATCCGCAATCGGCCTTTTCGTGCTCCGCATCACACCATCTCTCATGCTGGGTTGGTGGGCGGCGGCAATGTGCCGCACCCCGGTGAAATCTCCCTGGCGCATCGCGGCGTGCTTTTCTTGGATGAACTGCCGGAGTTTGGGATGCGCGTCCTGGAGGTGTTGCGCCAACCCATTGAAGATAAGGTGGTAACCATCAGCCGCGCCCAGGGCACGCTGACCTTTCCCGCCAATTTTCAACTTGTAGGGGCGATGAACCCCTGCCCGTGCGGATACTATGGCGACCCGGTGAAGCCTTGCACCTGTTCAAACGTGGTCGTGACCAAGTATCAAAAGCGTATCTCTGGGCCGCTGCTGGATCGCATTGATATTCACGTCGAAGTGCCTCGCGTGGAATACGAAAAGCTGAGCGATCACCGTTTGGGTGAACCATCGGAGGTCATCCGTCAGCGTGTGGAAGTTGCCCGCCAGGTTCAGCGGGAACGTTTTGCTGGCACGGGATTGGTCTGCAACGCGGATATGCAGCCCGCCGAGGTGCGTAAATACTGCGTGTTGGACGAAACCGGGCGCGCTTTGATGAAAACAGCCATGAGCCAATTACAGCTTACCGCCCGCGCCTATCACCGCATTTTGAAGCTAGCGCGCACCATCGCCGATTTGGCCGGCGCAGCGCAGATCGGGCCAAACCACCTGGCGGAAGCGTTGCAGTATCGGCCGAGGTGGACGGACCACTGATTATTAACACAGATTGCACGGAGGGAGGCAGTGGAGTTCAGCAACGGATTTTAACTCGGATAACACAGATATCTACGGTAACGCGGAGGGGGATATTTCGAATGCAAGGATTTGCGCAAGCGGAATAAGGCTGAGTGCTTGTGAAATCTAGATTCAAACAAAACCCAACATGTTCGAAGCCCGGGGCGTTCAAAATTCGGTAATCTCGGTGAAATCCGCGTTAAAAAATATCAGGTAAAATCAATTGATAGAGGAACGAAAGACGTTGTATTCGGCAAAAACCTATGGCCGCTTCCCTGGAATATTCTCAGGACGCTTGGATGCGCCATAACCGTGAGCTGCGGGCGGTAAATGAACTGGCCGAAGCTCTCACCCTGGGCAAGGGCGTCGAGGCGGTGGTGGCAACCGCCTTGGCGCGCATCACGGCGCTTATGGACGCCGAGGTGGGGTTCATCTACCTCCTGGACGGGGATGACCGCTCTCTCAAATTGAAAGCCTCCCAGGGAATTTTTTCGCCAGATTTGGAAACAGTCATAGCCAATCTAAGCGCGCCAGGCAGTTCATTGCAATGTGTGCTTGAAACCGGTCGCGCCGTTGCGATCGAAGATATACAGAAATCGCCTCAGGCGCTGGCTGAATTCGCGCCCCTTCTATTGCAGGCGGGGATTATCTCCTGGGCTTGCGCGCCTCTGAAAATGGAGGGCGAAGTTATCGGAGTTTATCATCTTGGCGCATTTAAGGCGCGCGAGTACAGCTCTCACGATTTGGTGTTGTTAGAAGTGATCGGGAACGTGGTTGGCACCAGCCTATCGAACGCCCGGTTGCTGGTTGAACTGCGGCATAAAGAGGCTGAACTTCGCCGCGCCCTGCGCAGAGCGGTTGAACTTCAGGAAGAAGAGCGTAAGCGCCTGGCGCGTGAGTTGCATGATGAAATCGGACAGGCTCTAACTTCTCTCTTGATTCAACTTAAATCCCTATCAGAGGAAACCAGCGTCCCTTCTCTCAGCGAGCGCATCAACGATCTGCGCGCTTTGACTTCTCAGACCATTGAAGAATTGCGCCGATTGGCGATGGATTTACGTCCCGCTGCGTTAGATAACCTGGGAATTGTTCCCGCTCTGCATTGGTATGTCAAACAATGCGCCGAGCGCACTGGCCTTGACATCCAATTCCTGGCGCCAGAAAGGCAGGAGCGCCTCTCCCCGGAGATTGAACTGACCCTGTATCGAGTTGCCCAGGAGGGGGTGAACAACGCTATCCGGCATGGCAAAGCGCAGAAGGTTGTGGTGCTTCTGGAGCGGGATCTGCATTCGGGGCTGGTGAGGTTAACCATCAGCGATAATGGGGTGGGTTTCGATGCCGCCGCCCTGGATCGCGGCTTGGGTCTGGTAGGGATTCGAGAACGGGTGGAATTGTTGAGGGGAAGTTTGCAGATCGAAGCTGCGCCTGGTGCAGGCACACAGCTCAGCGTTGAGATTCCACTGAAGAGGTAGAGGAAAATGATCAACGGCGTGCGCATTCTCCTTGTTGAAGATCATACGGTTGTGCGAAGCAGCCTGGGAATGCTTCTCAAATCACATGGGGGAGAAATCGTCGGTGAGGCTTCGGATGGTAGGTGCGCAATCAGCAAGGCGCTTGAGCTGCGACCGGATATTATTCTCATGGACCTCAGTTTGCCAGATATGGATGGCATTGAAGCGACCCGGCAAATTTACAACGCCTGGCCAGATGCCAAAGTCCTCGCTCTCACCATGCATAGCGAGGATGTTTATTTGGTTCCATTTCTCGAAGCAGGGGGCGCAGGTTATGTGCGAAAATCCGCTGCCGATCGAGACGTGCTGGATGCCATCAAAACCGTCATGGCCGGCGAGTCATTTATCAGCCCTCAGGGGTTAGAAACGCTTTTGCGTCAACACCGGGCTTACGCGGCGGATCGCGCGCAACCGCCCGGGCCGGAAGTGCTTTCGGATAGAGAACGATTGGTGTTGGAAAAAACTGTTCGGGGATATACCAGTCGCGAGATTGGGGAGCAGCTCAATATCAGCCCGCGCACGGTGGATACCTACCGCACTCGTGTTATGGTGAAGCTCGGCTTATCCACCAGGCATGAACTCGTCGAGTATGCCCTGCGTCACCATATCATCCGCTAGAATCACTGCCCACGATTGCCCCGCTCTGTAAGAAATTTCATTACATAAATCGCGTAATCCTCCTGACAGACAGTCGCCTTCGAATGTTGTATAGTCAATTTAAGCGCCCCTGCCTCAGGGTGTGAAGCTGCATGGGGGAGTTATGACGCCATTTAACAAAGCGGACGATGCGCTTCCGTCTTGACGGAACACAATGGGTACCAACGAATTGCAACGGCTGCCGGTACGAGACACACCCTGAGCACGGCTGTCGCATACGGGTTACGTGCAAGTGTATGGCTCGTTTCAGGAGGTGGATGAATGGCAGTCAGCGCTGTTACTCAAAGACCTACATTTAGTGAGATTTTCTATACCAGTTTGCAGAAGCTGCCTGACGGTGAGCGAGTGCGGGCGTGTTTGCAATGCGGTACGTGCAGCGGCGTTTGTCCCTTTGGCTATCTGATGGATTATCCACCCAGTAAGATGATCGCCGCATTGCGTGCTGGAATGTTTGATAGGGTTTTGAAGACGGATAATGTCTGGATGTGTGTATCTTGCTATGCCTGCACGAGCTCCTGCCCGGCGCAAATTCCGCTGACCGCTGGCTTGATGACGCGCACCAAAGAGGAGCTGCTCCTGGCCGGCAATGTGCCGATTGAACTACAAGACGCGTTGGAAAATACTCAACGTTATGGCAATCCGATGGGCGAATCGCCGCGCAAACGCGCCGCCTGGGCAAGGGGCATCGAACCGCCGGTGAAAATTATGAGCCAAATCAACCGACCGGTGGATGTCTTGTGGTTTGTCGGCGATTATGCTTCTTTTCACCCCCGCGTTCAACTATCCAGCCGGGCTTTAGCCAGGATTTTCAACCTTCTGAAAGTGGATTTCGGGATTCTCGGACACGAGGAAAACAGCGACGGCGATTCGCAACGCCTGGCGGGCGAGCGCGGATTGTTCGAATTGCTGGTGGATAAGAACGGCAAGGTTTTTCAGAAATATCAGTTCAACCAGATCGTCACTGCTGATCCACATGCCTTTAATGCGCTAAAAAATGAATACCCCAAACTGGGAGTGAACTATCCGGTTCAACACTACACCCAATACCTGTGTGCGAAACTCGATCTTCTACGACCTTTGTTGAGGCATGAAATTAAAGCGCGTGTCGCTTATCATGATCCATGTTATCTGGGGCGCGCCAATGGAATTTACCAGCCTCCCCGCCAGTTGCTGCAAGCTATTCCCGGCGTTGAACTGGTGGAAATGCCGCATTCTGCTGCCAACAGTTTATGTTGCGGCGGCGGAGGCGGCGGAATGTGGTTAGAAGGTTATCAATGGGAGCAAGCTCATGCCAGGTTGTCTGAATGGCGTGTGCGCGAAGCGGTTGCAATCGGCGCGGATATACTGGCTGTCGCCTGCACCTACGAGATACCCCGTTTCGAAGATGCGGTCAAAATGGTTCAAAAGGCCAGCCGTTTGGTCATCCGGGATATTTCTGAATTGTTGCTCGAGTCGATTGGCGAGTAAAGAGGGTAATCTTATGAATATTATTGTCGCAATCAAGCTTGTTCCAGATCTGGTCGAAGAGCTGAAGATCAGCGAAGAAGGAAATTCTCTCGATCTTGAGAGCCTGCGCTTGAGAGTGAATGAGTTCGACGAACATGCTCTTGAACAGGCCATTCTATTGAAAGAGCGCGGCGCTGGGCGGGTGATTGTGATCGCCCTGGATGGCGATGGCGCAGAAGATGCGCTGTTTACCGCGGCGGCGAAAGGCGCAGACCAGATTATAAAACTGACCGGCAACCCTGCGCCGCTGGTAAGCAATCACACATTGGCGCGGTGGTTAGCTCCCGTGATTAAGAGTCTCCAACCGGGCTTGGTGCTGACTGGTGTGCAGGCTCACAACGATTTGGATGGCCCGTTGGGTCCGTTATTGGCGGAATATCTCGATCTTCCTTATGTGGGGTATGTGGCGAAAGCGGCGGTGAAAGACGGCGAAGTCGAAATCCGCAAGGAGTACCCCGGCGGTTTGGCGGCAGAAATGGAAGTTGATTTGCCGGCGGTATTGGGCGTCCAGGCGGCAGAGCAGCCTCCTCGCTACGTCGCCTTTAGCAGAATCCGTCAGGCGATGAAGACGGTTCAACTCGAAGGGAGGCGGATTCCAGATCTATTCGCTGAAGAGCAAATCACCGTCGCTCGCCTGTTTCAGCCGGAGATTGGCGAGAGGGCAGCGATCATCGCAGGCGATGTGGATGAAATTGCTGCCAGACTGGTTGAGATTTTCGCGGAGTTGGATCTCCTTTGAGAAAGCCTGTAGCGAGGTTTTCATATGAAGCAAGAAATCTTCGTCTTGATCGAACATCTGCAAGGGCGGGTAGCAGACATCTCGTATCTCATGCTGGCAGCCGCGCGGGGAGTTGCCGAAAAAATAGATGGCAATGTTGTCGCATTGGTGCTGGGGCACAATCAACGCGCCTTGACAAACGATCTGGCTGCGGATCGAATTCTGTATTTCGACCATCCGGATCTGGCCCATTTCACCCCCAACGCCTATCAGCGCGTGATCGGCGAGTTGATCGAAGAAAACAAGCCGCGCCTGGCGTTGTTTGGAGATACCTCCATTGGCGTTGAAGTGGCGGGCCCCTTGTCCGCGCGCCTCAACCTGCCCCTGGTCAGTTATTGCAAGAGCCTACGGGTGGAGAATAACGCCATTGAATTCACCAGCCAGATTTGCGGCGGGAAATTAATGGCTGAAGGCGAGTTGCCTCCCCCAACTGCTCTGGCGACCATGATTCCAGGCGGCTATAAAGCCGAGCAAGGTCGAAGCGTTACGCCGGGCGTGGTGGTGCAGGCATCTGTTCCTCAACTGAATAAACTTCCGGTGCGGTTTCTTCAATACATTGAGCCAGAAACCGGCGATGTGGACATCACGAAGGAGGCGTTGCTCATCTCCGTCGGACGCGGTATCCAAAGCCAGGACAACCTGGAAATCGTTCAGGAGCTGGCAGATGCCCTGGGCGGCGTGATATGCGCCTCGCGCCCGGTGGTTGACCAGGGCTGGTTGCCGGCGACTCGTTTGGTTGGCAAATCTGGCAAACGGGTGAAACCCAAAGTTTACCTTGCCCTCGGCATCGGCGGCGCCACCGAGTATGTGGAGGC
>DYGV01000119.1 GCA_020724505.1 Anaerolinea thermophila | reverse complement strand
CAATTGACCATTCCGGCGCCCAGTCGGCTGGCGGCGGAGTACATTCGCTGGTAGTAAGCTACACTCTTGCGCGGCGTGCGACCCAACTCATAGAGCAGGCGACCCATTGGCTCCGTCTTCGGCGCCCAGACAAAATAATCGGTATTAATTCCCTGCCCCCGCGCCGTGTCGCGCAGCAGCCACCCGTATGGATTGTCTGGCACGCGGGTGATATAGGCAGAGGGGATTCCGAAGCGAGCCAATACCATGCACAACGTCAACTCGCTCCCCGCCAAAGAGATATATACCTGTCGGGTGGTCTCCAGACGCTGCGCATCGCATGGCGTATCCCGAATCATGGTTTCGCCGAAGGTGACAAAAGCCGGCCCCTTTCCGGCGAAGGAACTTAAATCATCCTTTGTGATGTCGTACTTGATTTTCCCATCGCCCATTATCCGCCCATCCTCTCTACCAGGTTTCAAGCTGGGCAGTCAATCCGCCATCCACATAGAGTTGCGTCCCGGTGATGAAAGAAGCCTCATCACTGGCAAGGAAAGCCGCTGCGTAACCGATGTCTTCCGGTTGACCGATGCGCTTCATAACCTGCCGCTGTTCCACCAGACGACGTTGTTCTTCTGGATTATCGTAGCTGTCAAAGATGCTTTGGATAAGCGGCGTAAGCACCCAACCTGGGGCAATCGAATTGACCCGGATGGTTGGACCATAATCAATGGCCATGTTGCGCGTCAGTGCCGTAATCCCGCCTTTAGAGGCAGCGTATGGTGCGACGCCGTTAACCGTCTGGAAGGAATGGACAGACGAGATGTTGATGATCGCGCCCTTGCCGATCTTCTGCATATGCGGGATCACGTACTTGGAACACAAAAACTGGCCCTTGAGGTTGACATTCAAACAGCGGTCCCAATCTTCGCTGCTGGTATCCAGCACCGTTTTATAGACGCCGATCCCAGCATTGTTCACCAGGATGTCAATCCTCCCATAATGGGCGAGCGTCTTTTCGACCATCGCCTTGACCTGTTCCTCATTCGAGACATCGCACAGGATGAAAATGGCGTCTCCGCCCATCTGGCGCATTTGCTCGGCTGTTGCTTCGCCGCTTTTCTCATCCCAATCCACCACGGCGACTTTTGCCCCTTCTTGGATGAAGACTTTGACGATGCCCCAGCCAATGCCTTTAGCGCCTCCAGTGACAATTGCAACTCGGTCTTTCAGTCTCATTTTGGACCCCTTTCGTTGGTTTCTCAAATCATCGGTTTCATTCTGATAATGGTCGCCCTCAAGCGGTCAAAACGATTTACCAGGGAGTGCGCGGCGTCGAAAGGAACACCGGTCCATCTGCTCCCACCGCAACATTGTCCTCGATACGCAACCCGCCGAAATCTGGGATATACACGCCAGGCTCGACGCTACTAACCATCCCCTTTTCTAACGTCCCCTCTGCCCCAGGCATTAAGAAGGGGATGAACTCGTGATACCGCAGACCCACGCCATGCCCGGTGATATGGACGAAATACTGCCCCAGTCCAGCTTTCTCCAACGCTTTACGAGCCGCCTGGTCTGGATCTGCAAAGGAAGCCCCATGGCGCATTTGCCCCGCTGCCGCCTGCTGCGCTTCAAGAAGGTGATTGTAAACTTCCCTCTGCCGCTCGTTCGGGCTGCCGGCAACCGCCATGTATGTCAGGTCAGACCAATAACCGTCCACAACCGTCGCCAGTTCGATCATCACAAAATCGCCCGAATGAATAACATTGGTTGTAGATGGCACCAGCAAAGTCCCTTTTGTGCTGTTGACCGGTCCTGCGCCGACTTCGCAAGAAGCACGCGCCAGACGAGCGCCTTTGTAGCCTGGCCCCTCTGCTCGCACATAAAACTCGACCCACGCGCCAACTTCGGCTTCTGTCATTCCTGGCTCCAGCTTTGCCAGCGTTTTTCTCAGGGCGTTTTCCGCAATTTCGTTGGCGATGCGCAGCTTGATCAACTCATAGTCGCTCTTGATTGCCCGCACGCTTTGCAAAAAGCCAGTAACATCCACGAGCGTTGCATCGGCGAAGACCGAATCCAACATGTTGTTCCACGGCAACGCCGGCACAACCGGCTCAGCCGACCGATAGGTGGGGGCGACCACTTCAAAACTTTTCTCAACGCCGACCCGCTTGCCAGCCAGATTCAGTTTCTGGCTCGCCATCTTCAGCAAGCGTCGGTAGTTTTCATAAAGATCTCCATCCTTGAGCAAACCCCAGCCAAAAGGCGTAATGTCCGCCCAGTCTGGGTCTGCGTACTCCTGTTCCACTTCGGGCAAAAAGAGCATCGGTTTCCCATCCCGAGGCAAAACAGCGACCGAGAACCCATGATGCGGCCAGTAGTCTGTCAGGTAAACCACATTTTCCGGCAGCCGACACACCAGGGCCGCCAGGTTTTCGTCTGCCATTCTCTTCTGCAGCCGCTCAAGGCGCACATGATCAATTTCTTTCATCATCGTTTCTCCTCATCCAATTTCGGCTTTCAATCTTTCGCTTCTCACCGTTGTATCGCGATTTTCATTGCCTCACAGGCGACCGAACTCCGCCAGCAGCTCCTCTACGGTTTTGCCTTCGCGGATCTTGGCGCGCGTCTTCTCTTCTTTTTCTGCCTGCTCACGCGCCTTTTCCAACACCTGAGCCGCGTTTTCCAACGGGATAACCACCACGCCGATCTCATCGCCCAGCACCAGATCACCTGGGCGCACCAACACACCGGCGCATTGGATGGGTACATTGACCTCGATGGGATCCATACGCCCAGAATAGGGGGTATGAGTTGAGCGTGGAACAATTGCCTTCGAGAAGATGAAGAAACCCAGGTCTCTCGTCTCGTCCGTATCTCGAATAGCGCCATCCACCACTGCGCCCACCACGCCCTTCATCTTGCACAATCCCGACATCAGGCCGCCCCAAATCGAGGTCTCTGTCTCCCCGGCTGCGTCCACCACTATGACATCTCCTGCCTGGGCAACAGACAACGCGTCCAGGCAATCCACCTGATTCCCCGGTTCAAGCCGAACCGTGAGCGCAGGTCCCACAAAGCGGGTTTCGATGCTAAGCGGGCGCAAATAGGAACGCATCACTCCCGCCCGTTCCTGCGCATCAGCTACAACACAAGACGGGCTATACACTTTGAGCAACTCTTTGAAACCCTGTAATATCTGCGGATCGGGATCTTGTTGACGTTGAAGGATGATTTTTCGCATGCGGATTTGCCTGCCTTTCTTAAGTAATTATTTGGGCGGAATGTATCCGAGGCGAGAAGATATTTTCATTGCCGTGCGTTTCGCCTGTTCGATCAACTCCTCGTTCTTTTCGATCGGATCCATCCGAATCGCCGGTCCAGAGATGCTGATAGCAGCCACCACTTTCCCGTTGATGTCGAAAATGGGCGCCGCCACGCAACGCACCTCCTCCTCATGCTCTCCTTTATCAAGAGCAAAACCCTGCTGACGGACTTGTTCGAGGTGCTTCATCAAGGTATCCAGATCGGTGATGGTCGAATCGGTGTACCGACGGAGGCCGTGCGATTGATAATATTCACAGACCTGTTCTGGTTTCTGATACGCCAGGAGAGCTTTTCCGACGCCGGTGCAGTACGCCGGTGAGCGCAGCCCGACACGCGAAGACATCAACCCGATCGCATGTAGCCCTGGCAACTTTTCGAGATAAACGATTTGCATCCGATCTAACACAACCAGATGAACCGTTTCTTTCGTCTCATCTCGCAATGCTTCAAGATCTGGCAAAGCTGCCTGGCGGATGTCATCGTTGGCGATGAAGTTCTGAGCCAGTTCAAGACACGCCAAACCAAGCTTGTATTGATTTGTCTCGTTCCGCTGAACGAAGCGGTGGTAGGATAAGGTGGAAAGCATGCGGAAAGTTGTGCTGGGGCTGAGGCCGATGCTTTCAGCAATCTCCGCCGGGCTGCGCAGCTTGCCATCGGATAACAGAGTCAGGATGCGAATCGCGCGATCCAGGACGCGGATGTTATAGCGATCATCGTTACCACTGCCGGAGGATAATGGCCTGCTCATGCAATTACCTCATAAACCTGTAAGTGGCTCTCCAAATACATGGATTTCAACTTGGGTGAGAGCGCCTGGTGTTCGGCTGAAGCCCGCCAATTGGCTGCCGCCTCCCCCGATTCGAAGCGGATCACCATCTGATAATGCTCTGGGGCTTCTTGTTCTTGCAACAAGTCCGCGCGGATGAAGCCGGGCATTTTTGCCATGGCCGGACGATATTCTTCTCTGAAAAACTGTTCAAAAGCCCCTGCTTGATCGGGAAAGACATTGAAAGTCACATGTCTTTCAATCATTTTTACCCTCCACAAAAAACGCCAGGTGATGATTGTTTAGATCATCATCTGGCGATCTATTTTCTGCGCCCTTCATCGGCTTGCTGGCGGAAAATCTTCGCCCGCGCAGTAATTTCGCCGAAATTACGCGCATCGAGCAATTTCTGATTGACCAGCTCGCCACCGACGCCCACGACATCTACGCCGGCGCGGAAAAACTCGATGGTGGTATTCTGATCAACGCCGCCCACGGCTGCCAGACGGATTTGCGGCAATGGACCCTTGATGGCTTTGATGTACGCTGGCCCGCCAACGCTCGCCGGAAAGACTTTGACCACATCTGCTCCTGCTTCCCAGGCGGTCAAAATCTCGGTTGGGGTGTAAGCTCCCGGCATGACCGGTATCGAATAACGTTTGCAGATCTGGATCGTGTTCAGGTTAAGGGTTGGGCAGACCACAAATTGCGCCCCTGCCAAAATCGCCGCGCGCGCTGTTTCAGCATCTAAGACAGACCCAACCCCAAACAAAACCTCGCCGCCGAACTTCTCGCGCGCCTGGCGAATTACTTCGATTGCCCCCGGTGTAGTCATTGTGACTTCGATCGCCTGCACCCCTCCAGCCAGAATTGCTTCCGCAGCAGCGAGGAGTTGATCGGAGCTTTTAGCGCGCATGATCGCGACTACCCCGGTTTTCAGAATAAGGTCAAGTGTTGTTTCCGGCTCCATTGAATTCTCCGCAGAGAAGGGAAAGATAAGACATGAAAAAGACCAGAATGGCTCTCATTTTTAGAGGGTTATTTCATTATATGAAATAATAATTTGTTTAATGAAATAATATCTTAAATAAAATCGTTTGTCAAGAATTATTTTTGGGTTGCTAGAAAGTGACTGGTGGCGTTCTATATTACGAAGCACCGAACTTGCATTGCAGCAATCTAGGCACTCTCGCCCTCACATCACCCTTTGTGGTTTATAATTCCGCCTGAATTAGGGGGATTTAGAATGTCTGTCACTCTATGAAGTTTGTCTCCGGGCGGCGTTAATCCGCATCGGCGTTTCAATAAACGGGTCTTTTGAGGTGGATCAGCATGAACATCTTTTCACAGCGCAAGCGTCCCCTGCATTTGGGCAAGTATCCGATGGAAAAAATCCGCCGTGTGCAGCAGACCACCACGCGCATCACAGAGCAGGTGCCGCGAGTCTCGAAACGCGCCAATTTCTTCAACCGCGCTCGCTTTGGCGATCTGGGAGGAAAGCCAGCGCAAGAAGTGCGCCGCTTCGTCGTCAAGTCTCCGCTTTCGAAGGCCCTGGATAGAGTTGCCAGCAGCCAGGTACCCTTGCAAGATGGGCCGGTGAACCCACAGAAAGCGCCGCTACCAGAGGACGCGCAAGAATTGACGAACCATATCAAAGCGCTGTGTTATTTCTTGGACGCGGATGTGGTGGGGGTGTGCGAAGCGCCTGAATACGCCTGGTATTCGCATGATTTGCAAGGCAACCCCATCGAAGCGCGTCACCGCTACGCCATTGTGCTTTTGATTGATCAGGGCTACGAGACCATGGCCGGCTCCAGCGGAGACGATTGGATCAGCAGCAGCCAGAGCTACCGCGCCTATCTAAAAGGTTCGACCATTGCCTGCATCGTGGCCGATTACATCCGTCAGTTGGGCTACGAAGCCCGCGCTCAAACCGACCAGGATAGCGAGGTGGTGCAGACTCCGCTGGTTCTTCTGGCTGGGCTAGGCGAACTCTCGCGCATCGGCGAGGTGGTGCTGAACCCGTTTCTGGGTCCGCGTTTCAAGTCGGCGGTGATCACCACCAATTTACCGCTCATCCCCGACCAGCCGATTGACTTTGGATTGCAACGCTTCTGCCAAACTTGCATGAAGTGCGCCCGCGAATGCCCATGTTCAGCCATCTCTTTTGGCGATAAGGTGATGTTCAATGGTTATGAAATGTGGAAACCGGATGTGGAAGCCTGCACCCGCTACCGCGTCACCAATCCGGGCGGTTCCTCGTGTGGGCGGTGCATGAAGGTCTGCCCGTTCAATCGGGAAAATCTGCTGCATCATCGCCTGGCGCTGTGGCTGGCTATTCACGTCCCCGCCTCACATCGCCTGCTGATCTGGTTAGATGATCTTATCCAGCACGGTCGGCGGCAGACTGAATGGAAGTGGTGGTTGGATTTGGAATATCAGGAGGGCGAACTGAAACTGGCAGAGCGCGTCAACGCCCGCGACCTTCGACCTCAGCGCAAAGCGCCGCAAAACCAGGTCATCCCGTTGTATTCGATCGAGGTCAACCCTCCGCCAGATCTCCGCGAGGCTTTTCCGGTAAACCGACGCGAAGCGCAAAAGCGTGATCCGTGACTTTTTGCGCCAAAGTGGCCTACTTGTCATAACGCGGGGCGCGCTTTTGGCGGTTATAATTAAAGTGTGAAGCGCTTTTGGTGGCTGCTCTGGGTGCTGATCTTGCTTCTCTCCTCGCCGGCCGCGGCGCAGGGCGAGCGCAACTTGGTGGTTGTGCTAACCGCCGAAGGTCCGCTCACCCCAGCCATGTACGAATATCTGGCGCGAGGGCTGCGCATCGCCGAACAGCGCGGCGCCCAGGCGGTGATTTTCGAGCTGAATACGCCCGGCGGCAGCATTGATCTGATGAACAAAATGGTGGAGGTCATCCGCGCCAGCCGTGTGCCGGTGGTGGTCTATGTTGCCCCGCGCGGCGCGATGGCGGGCAGCGCCGGAACGGTCATCACCCTTGCCGGACACGCCGCCGCTATGGCGCCAGAGACGGTGATGGGCGCTGCCAGCCCAGTTAGCTCCGAAGGTCAGGACCTGGGCGAAACGATGGAAGCCAAAGCCAAGAATATCCTCAAGGCCACGGTGCGCTCGCTGGCGGAGCGGCGCGGCGAGAAGGCAGTGCAAATGGCGGAGGAGACCATCGAAAGTGCCAGCGCCGTTTCAGCCAGAGAGGCGCTCGAAATTGGGTTGGTAGATTTCGTAGCCGGTGATGTGCAAGATCTGCTGCGCCAGCTTGATGGTTTCTCCGTCCAGGTCAGAGACGAGGAGATCGCGTTGCACACCGCCCAGGCGGAAGTTCAGCGTGTGGGAACCACGTTTATCGAGAAGCTGCTGGGAGTGTTGACCAACCCCACCATCGTCTTTCTGCTGTTGACAATCGGGGTGCAGGCGATCTTGATCGAACTCTCCAGCCCGGGCGGCTGGGTGGCTGGCTTCATTGGGGCGGTGTGCCTGGCGCTGGCGGCTTATGGGTTGGGCGTTCTGCCAGTCAACTGGTTTGGCGTGGTCTTTTTGATCATCGCCTTCATCCTATTTCTTCTGGAGATCAAAGCGCCCACGCATGGCGCATTAACCGCCGCAGGCGTCGCCTCCCTCATCGTTGGAGCGCTGGTGTTGTTCAACTCCCCTTCGGTGCCCAACTTTCAGCGCGTTCCCATACCCGTCATCGTGGGATCGTCGCTTGCCAGCGGAGGCATCTTTTTTGTGATTATGATGTTCGCCGTGCGGGCGCAGAAATCTCCGGTGCGTATGGGGGCAGAGAGCATGGTAGGTAGAACAGGCGTTGCGCAAAGCGACATTAACCCCGTGGGGCTGGTGCAGTTGGGCGGCGAGCAATGGACGGCAGAGCTGGCAGAAGGCGAAGAACCGATTGTGCGTCACGAACGCGTCGAAGTAACGGCAGTGCAAGGTCTGAGGCTGCTGGTGCGAAAGGCCAGGAAGTGAGACCGTGCACACAACAGCTTATCGTTACCCAGGCGAACGCCTGATTTTATTGCTTACGCTGGGGCTGGTGTTGGGGGTGATCGCTCTCACCGCGGCTGCCACGGTTTGTACCAGCGTGGTTTTTATCCTGGGGTTTGTGTTGTTGGCATATCTTTTCACCCGCTCTCACCATCAGGCGCTGATGCAATCTGCCAGGCGGGTGACGCAGCAAACGACGCCGGAGTTGGCGGCTATCGTTCAGCGCGGCGTGAAACGCCTGCAACCCGGGGAAGTGGAGGTGTATATCGCCCCAGGCACAGAGCTGAACGCCTATACATTTGGCGTATCGCAACCGAAAGTAGTGGTCTTATACGCCGGTCTGTTGCGCATCATGGATGCAGATGAGATACTGTTTATTCTGGGCCATGAACTAGGGCATGTTGCGCTGGGTCACACGGCGCTCAATTCGCTGGTTGGCGGCATGGCGGGCATCCCCAGCCCGTTCTCTGCGGCGGTATTGCTCAGCCTGGCTTTTTTGTGGTGGAACCGGGCGTGCGAGTTTTCAGCAGACCGCGCCGGTTTATTGGCTTGCGGCAAGCCGCAAAAAGCCATCTCAGCCCTGATCAAGCTGGCCGCCGGACCGCAGGCAAACACCTCCGCAGAACTGGCGCAAGCCTATCGCCAGATTGACGCCGAAGATGATACGCTGATGGGCAGCCTGAACGAAGCCCTCAGCACACATCCCATGCTCATCCGTCGAATCAACGAAATCCGCCGCTATGCCGCCTCGGAGCAGTATCGTCGCCTGCTGGCACAGATGGAACGCGTTGGATGAAATGATTTTTTAGGAATGAAAAATACTGCAGAAGGTGGTCAGAAATTAAGTCATAAGTCGTATTGCCAGGCGTCGAGATACGGTTAAAATAATTGCATAAGGTCAGTCCATACACTGAAAGATGCTCAGATTTGTTGAAAAGGAGAGAACCCATGTACGTGCGAACTGATATGAAATCCGGAGCTGCTTGCTATACGGTCCAGTCTGGCGATAATCTGACCCGCATCGCCCAGCGTTTTTACGGCAGCGGAACCGCTGACAACGTCAACAAGATCTATTACTCCAATATGGCGACCATTGGTTCCAACCCCAACCTGATTTACCCCAACCAGAAGCTGTATATCCCCGATTAGGCTAGACCTGCCGGCTTCGAAACTTTCAATGCAGCTTCGCCGCTCAGGCGCGCTGCCAGGAGAATTTTCATGGAAAAAGAGCATGTAATTCCACAGTTTCAGGTGCGCACGCAGGTGCATAGCGGTCAATACGGCGGCGGCGGTTGGGTCAATGGCGTGTGGTATGCCGATAAGAGCGGGGTGTGCAGCGGCTACGTCCCACCCGTTCCTCCGACGCCCCCCGGTCCGCTTCCTGTACCCCCGCCGTCTGGCGGTGGCTATGTCGGCGGCGTGTGGTATCCCGACCGCAGCGGCGTCTGCGGATAAGAATTGCGGACCTGGACAACGAAATCAAGCCTGACATCGTAAGTCCAGGCGTTTCACTCAAGGGAGACACAAGGTTATGGAAACGAAAAATTCCAACATCGGGTCCAGGGTTCGCCAGCCAACCGCTCCGCAAATTCAGGTGCGCTCAAACGTCCGCAGCGGCGGCGATTTGGAGACCTGTATGTTCAACTTGAACAAATGGCGCGAGCGCTATTACTACTGGTATAACCAGGCCCGCCGATTGGGTAAGATCTAGGTGAGGTGGACGATGAAGACGCGAACGAACATTCACGCCGGCGATGCGCTGCGCAATTGCCAACGAGAGCGCGACTACTGGAAGGCTCAGGCGGAGCGCATGGAAGCAATCGCCAAGGGGCCTGGCCCATACCGTCCACCTGCGCCTACGCCTACACCTTCACCGGTTCCGCACCCCGGCGGCGGCTGGGTGGGCGGCGTGTGGTATCCCGACCGCAGCGGCTGGTGCGGCTGATGCAGAAGAGCGAGGATTGAGATGAAGGTCAAGACGAACCTCAAAGCTGGAGACGCTTTGCAAGACGCTTCGGCGGTTGCCAGCCAAACCGCCGGTAATGTGCAAACCTTTTTCTCCAACGCCAGCGATCAGGCTCAAAGCTTTACCGACGCGGTGGTGAGGAAAACTAAAGCCGTTTGGAACGCTCTGCTGAGCTGAAGCCACGATTTGAAGATGTAACTTCCCCGTATGACCTGGCGTTGTACGGGGAAGTTCGTTTTTTCGCCTATAGGCGAATACAGCGAGAACCTAAAACCTCAGGGTACGATTTGTTGAAAGATTTGGGCTGCGAAAAAGGCGACCGCTTGGATATCCTTTTCGCTGGCCGTGGCTGAACCAAGGCCATCGAAAATCACCCAGGAGATCACCGCGTGACTGTTGCTGACTGCGTATACCTCTCCTTCGAAATCATTCAAGCGATTCTCCCAGGATTGAAGTTGAGCAAGTTGATCGCGGTTCAGGTTGGCGCGACCCAGCTCGCGCTGAGACGAACAATCATAGGCAACGGCAACTGCGCGAGAAGAGCTGCTGTAATAAATGCGCAACTCATCGCATGTTCCATCGCTGGGAACGCTCTCTCGCATCCACACCAAAACATAAGCGTTGGGGGCCAATCCCTGTTGAATGCGTGGTCGCAGCCAGAAAGCGTTGGCGGCGCGCGCCTGCCCTCGGTTATAAACGCTTAAGATTAACGAGAGCGTCCGCCCGCTCAACGGCGATAGATCCACATCAATAAAGCTGGTCTGGCCGTCATAGGTTTCACGCCAGCGCCCCAATCGTCCCGAGACGCCATCCGTTGTTTGATAGTCTAATTGAAAAAGAACCTCGCACCCTTGGCTGTCTCTCAAGCACCCCACCTCGGTTAGAAAATGGTCGTCGTTGCGTACAGTGAAAGGCGGAGTGCGGCCGCTGATCCAGCCGTTGCTATCGCGGTTGGGCTTCGTCCACAATCCGTAATCATTGACTCGGCCGGATTCCAGAGCCGGGTTCTGAACCAGGAGGACAAAACCGTTGTTATCCTCCGGCAAACCGGGGCAGGGCAAGCTTCCGGTGGCGCTGCTCCAGGTCGCCGCGCAATAGTTGGAGGCAATATCCAACACAAAATCGCGGCCAATGGCGGCGCTATACGTCTGAATGCGCGCCAGCAACGGGACAGATGCATCTCTTCCGGCGCCAAAAAGTTGGCCGGCTTCGCTGCGCAACATCCATGTTGCTTGATAGATCCCCGGAGCGCTGGGCGCGCTCAGCGTTACCGCCAAATCTATGGTCTGGCCTGGCGCAACGATGGCTGGCAAGCCCACAACGGTCGGGCTGCCGGTCAGGTTGCCGCCGGTGAAGACCAAGGCGTAGCTGGTCGTCCAGGTGCATGAACCGATATTGCGGACGCGCCAAATTTTCGTGAATGTCGCGCCGGTAGGGACGGCAGAGTCGGGCGGGTATGTCACATCTCCCAGCCATTCCGCCCAATTACAAGGCGCGAGAGTGATGGCTGCGGTGGGGATGGTTTCAACCGCAGTTTGCGTCGGTTGAGCAGGGGATTGGGTCACAGGGGTCGGCGTATCCACGGGCGGCGGGCTAAGGGTGTTAGTGGGCGAGGTTTTGGGGGGCGGAGCGATGGCGCGGGTGGATTGAGCCAGGCTGGTGAGCTGCGCCGCGGCAGTTTTCCCGGCGTCCAGCGTGAGTTGAATCAGAACGGTTGAAGCCGCTGAGGTATATACGACATCAGATTGTTGATCGGGAGGCAGAGGGAATGGGAAACAGCTAGCAGCGAGGAACGGCAAGAATAACGCTGCGATAAGTAAGCGAACAACCCTAATAGGCTGCCGGATCATATCATCTGATGAAAATTATACCATTCGAGAGGATAGATAAGAGCATCCTGAGTCTGGATTATGTCTGCTGGTAGGAGTCGTCGAATCGGAGTACAATTTGGAAGAACTTACCGGCAATCGGTTTTTAGAAGCGAATCGAGGTTGAACTCCCATGCCATTTACACCAACGAGAGATCGAGTAAAAAGCGAACAAATAGATACCTCTCCCAAGCGACGTCCGGAGTGGATCAAGGTGCGCGCTCCTTCTGGAGAAACTTATGAGTGGCTCCAAGGGCTGATGCGCAGCAAGGCGCTGCACACCGTTTGCGAGGAAGCTATGTGCCCCAATATGGGCGAATGCTGGGGTCATGGCACCGCCACGTTTTTGATGATGGGCGACATCTGCACACGCTCGTGCGGCTTTTGCGACGTCAAGCGCGGTCAACCCGCGCCGCTGGATTGGGTAGAGCCGGAGCGCGTCGCTCAGGCGGTAAAAGCTATGAACTTGAAACACGCAGTGATCACCAGCGTCAACCGCGACGATCGCAAAGATGGCGGCGCTCCGATCTTTGCCATGGTGATTCGCCGTATCCGTGCCATTCATCCGGGTTGCTCCATCGAAGTGCTGATCCCCGATTTTAAGGGAAGCCTGGAAGCGTTGAAGATTGTGATGGATGCTCGCCCGGAAATCCTCAACCATAATGTAGAGACAGTGCCACGCCTGTTCAAGCTGGTTCAGCCGCAAGATCGGTACGAGTGGGCGGCGGCGACGTTATCCCATGCCAAGCAACTGGACCCGGAGGTGTTGACCAAATCCGGTATCATGGTCGGATTGGGCGAAACGATGGACGAGGTCAAAG
>DYGV01000118.1:12047-12740 GCA_020724505.1 Anaerolinea thermophila | reverse complement strand
GGCTGACGGTGGCGCGCCGGCGGCGCGCGGCAGGGATGCGCCGCAACCAGAGCATTTCAGGGCGTTTTCTGGGTTCATGGCGCCGCAATTGGGACAGGCGATTTGTTTTATCGGCCCAGCCTGATAAGCGCCGATGACTTTTCCTGCCTCGCGGCGCACGCCCTCTTTGAGATCCGCGCCACATTGGGTGCAAACCTGCGCCCCAGCCGAGTTACGCGCTCCGCAGAAGGCGCAGTGGATGTCCGGTCCAGCTTCCGCAATCGCCTTGAGCGCCTCGTCCTGAACGGCTTGTTGACCTTGCACCTGCGCGAATTGAACATCCTGGGGCTGGGGCGCGCCGCAGCTCACGCAGGTTTTTTCGCTCCCCGGGTTTCGGCTGCCACATTTTGGGCAGGTCCATTCTAATTTCACATAACCCAATGTTTCCTGGGTCATACTTGCTCCTTTGTAAAGCTGGTTATAGATTTAGAGCGCACGTCGTTCATTTTATCCGATGGACGTTGCCGAATGGAGCCAATCGGGCGTCGCGTTCCAGCCGCGTAAGCGCCACTCGCGGCGCGGGAGGCACAACGCAGCCGTGTAATTGCCAGCCGGCTCCAGGTGATACAGACGCCATTCTTCCGCCCCCGGCAGTCCATTGCGGGCAGCCAGGATCCTAGCTGGCTGGTCAGGGCGCAACGAAACATCAAATTG
>DYGV01000118.1:0-12037 GCA_020724505.1 Anaerolinea thermophila | reverse complement strand
CGGCAGAGACAGTCCCATCCCCAGCGCCTTGATATAGGCTTCCTTGCGCGTCCAACACATAAAAAAAGCCAGAGGGCGTTCGGCTGCATCCAAGCTGCGTAATTGGTTTTGCTCTTCGGGTGAGAAAAACTGCTCCGCGATCCGTTGGTGGTCGAAGTCCGAATGCACGCGTTCAATATCAATCCCTACGCAGCCGTCCGAAACGACAGCGATCAGCGCCATCTGATGCGAGTGTGACAGGTTGAAATGCAAAAGGCTGTGGCGATGCTCTGCATAGAGAACAGGTTTGCCATAGGCGCTATAGTCAAAACGCAACGAAGCCGGCTGAACCTCCAGATAGCCGCCCAAAATGACGCGCAGCAACCCACGACGCAAGATGAACCGTTGGCGGTCGTGCGGCAGACGAAAGCGGCGGGCGCGCTCTAAATCATCGGACGAGAGGGTTAAAACAAATTGATCTTCACGCCTCTGCCAATCCGAAAAATCAATGCGCCAGATATGCGCTTCATTCTCGCGCAAAGCGGGAAAATTCGAAGGGGTAATCCAATCCATTGGTGAAAGCTGCATGACCAAAGCTGCACCGGGATGTTTAGATCTTATCTCCGCAGCGCGGACAGTAACGGCTTGTGGGTCTCAGCCGATATCCACAATTCCAGCAAAAAGAAGGCCGCTCTTGAGTGGATTGAACCGCCTGTAACGGCGCGCCGCAGGCTGCGCAGTAACGCGCCTGTGAACGATTGGCGTGACTGCAATTGGGGCAAACCGCCGCCGCCCCTGAACTTGTAGCTTTGTCTGCTATTGTTACAGACGCAGGCTTTGTAGGCGCGGATGGCTTTGAAGCGGAGCGGGTCACGACACTCGGCTTCTCCTCAAACCGGGGTGAACTTGCGGAAACGGGGGCGCCAGCCGCTCCGATGCGTTGAAGGACTTCACGCTGGCGACGAGCGCGGTCAAATACGCCTAACCCGGCGAGAAAGATCAAACCGCCGAGCAGGAGCATAAATGGAGCAACGATGCACAGCAATGCGCCTAAGATCAACATCAAGCGATTGGACGGCGCAGGCAAAGGAACAGGCGCAGGCGTATTTAACGCGACCGTTGCCGAGATCTGTGGGGTTGGCGTCTGACTCGATGCGGGTGAAGGAGCAAGCATGGTCGTCAAAGCCCCAACCGGCGCGCCGGCCGTCAGGCTCAGCAATAACACGGATGCCAGCAATATGATGACAATTACGCCAGATAGGGCGACAAAGCCTCTCCAAAGGAGTTTGCTCTGTCTTCCAAATCCATTTTGTTGGTGAACAACTTTTCGCCGCAGGTTATCCATGCGCCATTCACATAAATTAACGCGGCTTGCCGCAGCGCGGGCAGAATTTACTCTCCGGTCGCAGAGGGTTACCGCAGTGCCTACAATAGACTTTTTCTTCTTGCGCGTAAAGCTCCGGCGCCAACCCCAGGCCACACACCGGACAAAACCTTGCTTCCGGGCGATGCGGGCTGCCGCAGCGCGGGCAAATCCCTTGTTTTTCAGGGCGGGGCCTTATTGCCTCGGGCGCTGCGGGGTGGGCAGCCGGTTGAACGCCGTAGGCGGGCATCGCCGGCACGGCGCGCTGAGCGCGCTGACGCGCCAAATACCACACTCCACCCAACACGCCAATACCACCCAGTCCCAACAGTCCCGGCGCTACCACGCAGGCGAGAATGCCCAACACCAACCTCAAGGAATCAGAATCGTTACTGGAGGGGGCGGGCGTGGTCAAGGGACGCCGCTCCGGGGTAGTGGTCGGCGTTGGCGAAGCGACGGGTGAAGCTGGTGTATCGGTTGGAATCGGGGTTGGCGGTATGGAAGTCGGCGTGGCAACTATCAGAGATTCCGGATCCGGCGGTGCGCCCAGATAGAGCCTGCCATAGCCAAAACCATTATCCGGTCCGCCTGGCCCCAGGTCTAGCGCTCGACTGAGCAGGTATTCGCGCACTTGATCTGGCGTGAAATTCGGGTATGCTTGAAACACCAACGCCGCTGCGCCTGAGACATGCGGCGCGGCGGCGGAGGTTCCAATCCAGGTCTCTCCATACGCAGCGCTGCTGATGCCCGCCGGCGCGGAAATTTCCGGCTTTAATCTCCCATCGTTGGTGGGGCCGCGCGAGCTGTAATCTTCGAGGGCGTCATCGGACCAGTTCACTGCGCCCACGGTGAGAGCGCGTTTGGCGTCTCCGGGGGTGGTTACGCTATGATCCGGCGTATAATACTCGATCTCGCCATCGCGCATAAAAAAATCCATCGTAACAGGGCGGTCAATGCGTTTGGCGTAGAACGCGGCGTAATAGGTCCCGTTGTCTGGAAAGACATAAACCACGCCTTCAGCAGTGTCATCCCCTGGTCCGTCTTGGATATTCGTCGAACTCGCCAGTTCATTGCCGTCGCGGTCATAAATATACAGATCGAGATCTTGCATGCCGTTCTTCCAGTCGTCCCAATTCAACACCAGAATCGTACGCCCATCGGGGATAAAAGCCATCATTTCGTCACCGGGGCTGAACTCGTGGTATCCATCGCCGTCCGTATCGGTGAAAGCGGCGCGGTAATGCTGATAACCGGTGTTGCCTGCTGAGTTGACCCATAACACTCCGTTTTCGACCACCGTATCAATGAAGCGGGCCTCGTCGGTCGAGCCGTCCATTGGACCATAAATCGAACCGGCGGAGTGAGAAATAATGTGTACACCCTGCGAGATCAGCCAATCAATCGCCTGTCGTTCTTCCACCTCGGTTTCATAGGCGGCGAAAAACAGCTCGGCGTCTGGAGCGATGTCATGAATGATCTCTGCAACCGCGGTTCCATGCGGCGTTCCGACCTGGTCAAGCTCCACGCCGGCGATAAAAGAACGAGCGGTGACCTGGGCGGGAAGATCATCGCCAAGCAACTCTTTGTATTTATCGAACCCCATATCCAAGACGCCTACTTTTACCCCTTTGCCGGTGAAGCCGAGGTTATGCCAGTCATAGGCGGCAATCTTAGCCAGAGATTCGGTCTCGACGCTGCCCACATCCTCGATGCTCACCTTAGGCAGGCGGATGTGAATGATATGCCTGAGGTTCGTAATGCGGCTGAGTAGCACCCCCGGCGAGCCTGTTTCCACCATCTCTCTCAACATGTCCATGGGGATAGCGATATCCATCAGGTTACCGCTCACCGCGGTCACAATGATCCCGTTGGCTTCCAGCTCCGCTTGCAGTTCAGCCGTCTCGGTGGTATCCAACTCCAGGGTCAGGCGCAAATCGCCGTTTGCGTTCAGCAAGCCGCGCTTTTGCGCCAGCTCTAGTGCCGCCTCTTCGCCGCCTTCTTGATAGGCCACCAAAAAATCTTTGTACACCGAGTCGAGTTTCGGATCCTGCAGAAGGCTTGCTAACTCTGGATATTCCGTCGCCAACTCGGCCAGGGAGATCGGCGGAGTCTGCGGCGCAATCTGGTTGCCATCGTCTGCCCGTCCACTAAGCCAGTACAAGCCGCCCGCCAACGCAAACGCCAGCAAAACCAGCGAACCTAGCAGCAGTCCCAACATGCCGCGAGGCGTGGCAAACCGCTGCATCCAGCTCTGGCGCTGACCTTTTAAAGGTCTGGTATCTCGTCGCAGTCCGCTCATCGGCTGGGAAGGCGGCGAAGAAGGGGGAACTTCGTTCTGTTCGCTGTTCTCGGAAGGGGGTGGCGCTTCCATGGGCAAGCCTCCTATTCAGTCAACTCTAAGCGATTAACTCAACCATCCAAAAGTGGCTCAGGGGATTGACCAAATCGTAAAATCGGAAAAGTCTGTGGCGTATCCATCAATTTCATCATCCTGATAAACGCCTGTGGCAATATAGATGCCGCCCGAATTCATGCGCGATGAGAGATCAAACTCGGCAATCAGAGCGTCATTGAGAAAGAACAAGCCACGCTCGCCTTGAAAGATGAGACGCACCAGATTGGAACCTTTCTCACTCACATCCAAACCGGGGAGTTCGCCCTCGGCAATCACGGTTCCATCGGGGTCGCCAGAATTATTCAGCAACACCCAGGTCTTATCGGAAAGGATCACAAAGCGAAACTGGACGTTCTTTGTCTCATGGCGCAGGATGAAACCATAGTCCCAGCTTCCGGTGGAAAGGGAATATGGATTGTAGAAACGCGCTTCCACAATAAAATCGCGCAGGTTCACGCCAGCGTCATAAGATTCGATCAACGAATCGCTTGCCTCATGAGTCAGGCTGCCGCTAGCCGGCCCATAAACCAGCACCCGGCTGCCTTCCAAAGAAGCCAGATAGGCGGATAGGGCGTCGGCGGTCATCTGAACCTGAGCGGTCTGTCGCGCGTACACTTGAGCGGTCATGGTTGCCTGAGCTTGAGCGGTCGAGGTGGCACGCACTCGTTCCGCCATCGTGGCTTGAATTTGGGCATCGGCGGTCTTTTGAGCGTTCGCCTGAGAATTGGCTATTAATGCGCCGATCAGGATGAACATCCCCAGGCATAAAACGACAAAAACGGCAACGGCGAGCCCGATGCTTTTGACCGACAACCCTGAGCTGCGCGATGGGGAGACCGGTGCATATCTCGGAGTTACCGGCGCGCCAGCGGAAGGCACCACTTGCGTGGCAGGCACCGGCGACATTGGCCGAACATAGGCGTCTGGAGATTGCCGGGCGACGACCCCTGGCGCAGCCGAGGAAGAGAGCGCCGCGGCAAAATCCTCGATGTTGGGGAAGCGTTGGCCCGGCTCCAAGCGCATAGCGCGGTCAATCGCCAGGCTCAAAGGCATGGGAACGCGAGAGTTGATTTGATGCGCCAAACGCATCTGACCGCCGGCCATGCGCTGTACGCTCTCCATCGGCTCTTGTCCGGTCAATAGGTTATAAAGTGTGGCTGCCAGCGCATACTGATCGGTGCGGGCGTCCGTTTTTCCCTGCCCATATTGCTCCGGCGGCGCGTAACCAGGCGTGACTGCTCGCGCCCCCAGGGTAGTATGCAGATGCGGGTCATAGAGCTTAACCAAGCCGAAATCCACCAACATCGCTTTCCCTTCCGGGGTGATGCGGATGTTCGCTGGCTTAATATCTCGGTGCACCACTGGCGGCTGGCGGCTATGCAGGTATTTCAACGCATCGGCGACCTGCTGGATCCAGGTCAACGCCTGCTCCAATGGCATTGCACCCTGTCGTTTCATCATCGAAGCCAGGTCTTCGCCTTCGACAAAGTCCATGACCAGGTACTGTCCTTGCCCGGGTAGAATGAAGTGGTCGGTGACGCGCGGCAGGTTGGGGTGAGACAGGTTTGCCAGGACGGTAGCCTCGCGGGTGAACTGGCGTTGCGCCTCTGGCGACGTATCCAGATTTTCCTTCACCGCGCAAGGGCGATTCAAGTTTGTGTCCCAGGCGCGATAGACCGCGCCGAAACCTCCCTGCCCCAAAAGCCTGACGATGCGATAGCGGTTATTGAGCACCTGACCGGGTTGCAATGCCATGTTAGAACTCCTTGAATTCACCGGTAGAAAATCATTACCAGAAATTCACTCTGTCAATATAATAACCTGGAGCCTGCCCGCTTATAAAGAAGATATTGCTGGGTCAAATCGCCCAGGAACCATCCCGCGGCGCCCAGGATCAACGCCACCAGTAACATCATCAGGTTTGGCTCGATGATGCCTCTGCTGACCACAATGAGAAAAAGCGGCGCACCGATAGCCTCCATGAGACTTAGCCAGATTAACTCCTTGCGCCAGCTTTCCGCCGCTTGGCCGCGCTTCAGGCGTGGTAAAAAAGCCACCCAAGCTTCCATCACCGCGCCGCTGATGACGGCAGCCAAAAACAACCATAGCGCGCCATAACTTTGATAGGGCAGCCTGAGCCAGATGGCGCCAACCAGGACAATGGATAAGATCACATGGCTGGCAAATGTCACGCCTCGCCGCGGATAAGCGGCATACCCCAAAGCGCCAAACAACCCAACCAACGGAAAATTGTTCCAATTTACAGACAATGCATTCAACACCGGCGTAAAGATCCATACCCCTAGCACAAGGGCTAGCGCTAATGCAGCCAACACCAGCACCATCTGGCGAGCATTGAGCTGGGAGGCGGCTGCCAGCAAGCGGGTGGTTGGTCGGGAAGTAACTACGTGGGTTGGAGGAAGCCCCGCGCCGGGCGCAACGGGCTGTTGTCCTTCGCCAGAGGGGGTTACAGATGGGGGCGCAACGCTGGCAGACGAGATTCTCGCTGGCATTGGCGAAACCACCGGTTGTTGTGCAGACGATTTTCCATAGGCGATGCGCAGTAATTGGTTTAATTCCGTTTGCAATTCTTTGGCGCTTTGCCAACGACGTTCGCGTTGATTTTGCAGGCCGCGGCTGATGATCCGCTCCATTTGGACGGTGATGACCGGGTTCAGGCTGCGCAGCGGCGGCGGGTTGAAGAGCGAGTTCAACGGATCGTGCAACGTCAAAAGTTGATGCAGGGTGATGCACAGACTATAAATATCGCTGCGTTCGTCCGTTTGACCACTCACCGCCTCCGGCGAAGCGTAGCCCGGCGTACCCAGCGCCATGGTATCTGTCGTCTTCCCAGGTTTGAAAAAGCGAGCGATGCCAAAGTCAATTAGCTTGATCCTTCCGTCCGGCGTCAGCATGATGTTCGAAGGTTTCATATCGCGGAAGATGATCTTCGGCGTGCGACTGTGCAGGTAAGTCAGCACCTCACACAACTGGATCGCCCAGGGCAGAACCTCCGCCTCGGTAAAAGGCGCGCCTCGTTGACGCAGCAATTCTTGCAGCGATTTTCCCTGCACAAACTCCATCACCAGGTAGTGCTTGCCGCCCTCGGCGAAAACATCTACCACCACAGGCAAGTTCGCATGGCGCAGGGAGCGGAGCAGATTGGCTTCGGTGAGAAAGGACTGCACGGCAAAGTCGCGATCTTTGGCGCTCAGCGCTGCGTCGCTCATCTCTTTGATCGCCCACTGAGCGCCGGGCTGTTGCGTGTCTATCGCCTGATAAACCGCAGCCATTCCTCCTTGACCCACTTTACGCACGATCAAATAACGATCTTTGAGCAAATAATTGGCTGGCAATTTGCCGGTGAGGCCGGCAAAGCTTTCCGCTGGCGAGATGGCGCTCCCCGGCGAGGGGATGGGCTTCCCCGTCATCGGACAGAAGCGGGCGCCCTGCCGATGCAGTTGATTACAATGCGGGCAACGCGTTTCGTTCATGGTTTTACCGGCGCAAGAACTTTTACTCGCGTCACCCACCCCAGCCCAGAAAAGGTGATGCTGCCCGGCAACGGGCCCAAACCAATCGAGGTGATTTGGCAAACGGGAACAGGGTTATCGTCCAGATATAATTCCAGACCCTGATTTGAGGTGACCTGAAGGCGATACAGATGCTTTTCTAGCGCGTTGACCGGCTGAACGCAAGTCTCCTCAGTGATGGGAGTCTGAAGCTTCAATTGCTCTTGGCGAATTTCGAGATGGATCACGCCGGGTTCCAGGAGATCTGGACCGCGGTTCCTGCTTTCCGGATCCCAATCGAAGAACAGCGTATAGCGTGAGAAACGGCTGTTCAATTGGGCTTCGAACTCGATCACTGCGCCAAAGTCTAACACAATGGCAAGATCGCGACGCGTGGTGGCGCCAGCAGAGGTTGGAACTTCTGCCTTCAGGCTCAGCCAGCGGTCGCCCGGCCCGATGTCTATAGTTGGCCGTTGGCTGCCCCAGGTGCGCCAGTTGGTCGCCAGATCCTGATCGAAGGTGTCTTCAAACAGGAGCGTGGTCGCTGGCAACGGCAGGGGAGCCGAGGTGTTTGTGAGCGCCACCGTGGGAGAGACAACCTGCGTTATGGTAAGAGTCCCCGCCAACAGAGGCTGTGTCGCGGCGGGCTGTGTTGCGGTTTCAACAGCTATAGTAGAGGTGGGCGGCTGAGTTTCCTGCGTTGGGCTGCTTGGTGGCAATTCAGTGGAGGTTGGAGCAAAAGTATCCGTAGGCGCTGGGCTTTCGGTGATGAGTTGCGCGACGGTTGCTGAAACGGCGGCCGAGGGCGTCTTCTGTCCAAAAATGCCCAGGCGGCGGGCGGCAAAATATCCTGCAACAGACGCCAGGCCACAGCCGACCACCAAGATCGCCAGCAAAAGCACCGGGATTCCCTTGCGCGGCGCAGATTTCGCCGCCGGCGGGGGAGCCGGAACAGCGCCAGCCGGCTTTGGCCGCGGCTGTTCACCTGTTGCGCTGGCAACGGGCGGCGACGCAGAAATTTCAGCGGCGGCCGGCCTGGGGAATTCCCCTGTGGGCTCAATCGTTTTGCCGCAATTGCTGCAAAACTTAGCGCCAGGGCGCACCGGTTTGCCGCAATGCGGGCAAAGCGCGCCCGGTTGCGCTGCGGCAGGTGGCGCGGCTTGTTGTCCTGTCGCTAAAGGAGGCGCAGCCGCGGGCAGGGTGGCGCCGCAATGCCCACAAAACTTTGCGCCGGGGCGAAGCGGTTTGCCGCAGTTCGGACAGGTTGTAGTTGCCATTTTATGACCTCCTCACTGAACTTGCGTTTTTTAATCGTGAGCCGCGTTTCATAATCGAGCGCCGCAGCGGCTGCAAAATCGTGCCCCCTGCCGTGCCACCTGGCTGCAATTAGGGCAGATCACTTGAATTTCTTCCGGCGCAGGCGGTTGTCCCAGGCCCTCGACGCCAACCGGCGCAGCGTTCGTAACGATTGCAGCAGGCGGAACAACGTTTTCACCATTGGAGATGGGCGCAATCTGGCTCGCCGGCGGGGCGGGTTGTATCCAGCGCCACACCATCCGCACTGCCATTGGGGCAATCAGGGCAAATGTCAGAGGCAAAAGGCAGAGCAAACCAATCAGGCAATTGGATTGGACATTCAACAGGTGCTGCTCGGCGTACATTTTGCGCGCCTGAGCCCCGCCAACCAACACCTGAACATTGCGACGTGTGCCGTCATAGGTAGGGCGTGGGCTGCGATAAGTGATGCGATACTGATTTGCCAGCGTCTGCCCAATCTCGTTGATCAGGCCGGTGAAATCTGGGTTTTGGTGGATGTCATAAAAACGCCCACCAGTCTCTGATGTCAGGCTGGTAAATTCGGCGAAGGCAGGAGCAACAGCATACACCGAAGCGCCTCTTGCTTTCAAACTATCCAGGGTAGGTTTGAGTTCCAGGTTGGGGTCGTCGAACGTTGTCCCGCCATCTGGCGGGTCGCCAAAGCGATGCACTGGCGCGTCGGTGATTAAGATTAAGACGATTTGCGCCTGAGGGCGAAAATTCATCTCCAGGGCGCGATGGATAGCCGCGTAATCGTTCTCCGGTTCGCCATCGCCGCCATCTGCCGTCAGTTTGCTCGCCCACTCCTTGAACTCTGAGGCGCGATCGGTGAGCGAATGATCCGGGCGGTTAACTTGCAACACCACATCCGAGAAGGTCACCAAACCCAAACGATAGTCACGGCCTTTTCGCTCTAATTCGTCGGCAAACGTCAGACTGGTGCGCACCACGCCGGCGATCTCTTCCGACATGCTGGCGGTGGTATCAAAGACAAAGACAATGTCCACCGGCCGGTTTTCGTTCAATCCTGCAAAACCGGTGATCGTCACTGCCTGACCGTCTTCGGTGACGAAAAAGTCCTCCTGCTTCAAATCTGTCACCTGCTGCCCGGCGCTATCGGCAACATTCAAATATAATGTGATTTCAGGATATTTCGAGGCGTCAAATTGACCGATAGTAACCGTCCAGCCCTCCGGCGGGGGAGTTTGCGCTCTGGCAGCACCATACCCAAGCCACAACGCCCACGCCGGCGAGATGGCAGCGTATAAGGCGCTGACGCATAACGCCAGGCAAGCGCAAAGCGCGCCTGCGTTCAACGACCTTAGCGGACGATCATTGACGCCGACATTTTTCGGGATGGAAGCATTGGCGCGAGGCGCGCCCAATCGATTCATGCGACCTCACTCATAGGATTGAAACCGTAAAGCCGCCTCACCCATCTGAATTACTGCGCCATTGTGCAAGGGGATTTGCCTCCCTGGAACAATCAACTGTTGATCCACCCAAAATGGCTGCACGTTGCCCACATTCTGTACATTGAACCCCCGCTCGCCGAGGGAAATCTCTGCCTGCCTCTTTTCCACGCGTCGATCTGGCACATACACCTCGCACGCGTCCGAGGAACCGATCAGGATACGTTGCACGACTTCCACTTCCGTGCCCCGACGCGGCCCATTCAGATAAACGATGAGACCCCGCTCGGATCGCAACGCGCTGATAAAGCTCACCGAAAGAGGGATCATCATGCCCAAAGTGACGCCAATCAGGCTCAGTCCGGCGGCTCCTAACACCATCTGCGCTTGTTCGCTCCATTTCAAAAATAAATGCGTAAAAACCTCATAGAACAGACCTCCGATCAATCCACCCGCCGCGCCGCCGATCACGCCATATAACGATCGTTTGAGGTTCCACCCCACAACCCCCAAACCCGCGCCCAGAAAAGACCCGAACAGCAGCCATCCAAAAACGCGAGCGATTAGCCCGCCCTGGATCAGCAAAAACACCAACCCACCCAGCCACAAGCCGATCATGCCGCTGACCATGCCCACCAGCGCCCCGCCGGCTGCGCCCAGCAGGGTGCGCAGGAATGAGCGCCTGACCATCAGCCCCTCGACGCCCCCCAGCGCGCCGCCGATCAACAGGCCAATGCCGGCGCCGACGAATAAATTGGAAAGATGAACATTCCAGGCGCGCGTATTGATCAAACCAATGACCAGCCAGGCGCTCAACGCACCGAAGGCCCCAAAGGCTGCATTGTAGTAGATTTGCCATGCACGAGTCATGGATAGATTTCTCGCATCTGCGGCTCAACCGGCTATCAGCAGGCCGCCGGCGTGCCGCCGCTCATTCGGATAGCCGCACTGTCTTGCGGCTGGTTAGCATAATCGTCTTCTTCCCTTCGCTGGAAATCTCGCCGGATTGCTCCAGGCGATCCGCCTCCTGCTGCATCCGATCCGCCAGCTCGGTCTCGCCCTGGGAGAGCAAAATGGTCACCGCCTGACGCAGTTTGCGCGTGGCGCTGCCCACGTTACCCATTTGCGCCTCATCTAACGCCTGGGTTTGCAATTTAAATGCCTGAACCTTCTCAACCACGTTCATCACGTGGCCGTCCATCGAGTTATAGAGCGATGCATCTTGCGTAAATTGCAAGATCAAATCCACCATCTCTCGCTGCGTCCCCTGTCCGGGGATGGAGAAAGATGCCTCTGCTTGAGCAATGCGCACCGGGCCAGCCGGTCGCGGCGGCAGCATGATTTCCGCGAGGTAGGCTGCTCCACCCTTTTCTAATTGCCCCACCGGGATCACAATGGCGCGACCCTGGATCACACCGTAGCCCAGATCTTTGATGAGCGGCGCAACCTGCCACACGCGGCGCGCCTCCAGCCCTTGCACCATACGGATGGTCAGCGCGACGTCCTGAGCGACTACCTGCATGGATTGATACACTTCTTGAAAGATGCGGTTCGCATCTTTAGGCGCAGGGATGTAATCCGCCTGTCCCAACCGCGAGCCGGGCGCAGCCAAAATGCTGCGATCTGCCAGATCAAAGAGAAATTCCTCATTCCAATCCTGACCGAACCCCAAACCGATGATTGGGATGCCACGTGCGCCGGCTTCGTCTGCCACCCGACGCGAGTCCTCCTCGTTGTCCGTCGCTTCCCCATCGGTTAGAAGAACGATGCGGCTCACCCGTCCTTCTCTGTGTTGTTGCGCCACCTGTTTGAGCGCCTCTCGCAAACCGGGCGCCATGTTTGTGCCGCCGGCGTCTTTGATGCGATCAATCTTTCGCTTCAGCTCCGCCTTGTCTCTGGCAGGCTGGGCTGGCGCAATTACTTGGGTTTTGGATTCAAACGTGATGACCGAAATAATGTCATCTGGGCCAAGCTGATCAATGATATTTTTGACCGCTTCTTTCATGGTGCGCAGCTTTTCCCCCGCCATAGAGCCGCTATGATCCAAAAGCAGGGCGAA
>DYGV01000117.1:11528-12882 GCA_020724505.1 Anaerolinea thermophila | reverse complement strand
ATCTGTAGGAATAATCTTCCGAGGTGTAACATGGCATTGATGCCGTATCGGTAAGAATAATCTTCCGGGGTGTAACCTGGCATTGATGCCGTATCTGTAGGAATAATCTCGCCTTACACCCAAACCGTTTGCTCGAGGCGAAGAACAACCTCGGAGCATATTTGCACCAGACTGTATCATATCATCTGTAGATTCACAAATTATGGAGAGATTTTTATGAAAACCGGTATGAAAGGCGGCAATCTGACAGCGCTTTCTGAATCTGATTTAGATCGCGTCTATGAAGCTTCCTTATCTATCCTTTGGGATCCTGGCATCGTCAGCGAATCCGACTTAATTCTGGATATTTTCGAAAAAGGGGGAGCAAAAGTGGATCGCCAAAGCCGTGCCATTCGCCTGCCGCGCGAAATGGTCGAGGCAGCCATTCAATCTGCCCCTGGATCGTTTGTTCTTCATGGCCGGAATGACCCAGCCATGGATCTGCTTCTTGAACCGGGACGAGTGTACTATGGCATGGGTGGCACTTCAGAGCCGTTGTTCTGGGATTGGGATCAATGGAAACCTCGCCAGCCCACCAAGGCAGACATGATCAACAACACTCGCGTCGGCCACGCCCTGCCCAATATTGACTTCGTCCAAACCTTGTGTATGTCGGGCGATCAACCGACCAACGCCATCTTTTTCCACGATTTCGACGCCATCTTTCGCAACACCACCAAACCTACCGTGATCAACATCCTGGAGCGGCCGTTCACCCAACATTTGCTCGAAATGGTCGCCGCTGTATCGGGTGGTGAGAGCGCCTTGCGGGAGAAACCCTCGGTGCTGGGTATTGTCACCCCTATTAGCCCGCTCAAGTTCCCGATCATGAATGAAGGATTGATAGACGCCGTACAGGCCGGCGTGCCGATCCTGTACTCCCCAGGTCCCTTGATGGGCGCAACCGGTCCGGCAACCGTGGCCGGCACAGTGGTTCTGACCAACGCAGAAGTATTGTTCGGCGTCGTTCTGACGCAACTGATCCAACCCGGGGCGAAGATTGTGCTCAAGCCCGACACCGATGTATTCGACATGAAGACCACCCAGGTAACTTACGATAGCCCCGAACAAAACCTGGGCAAGATCGCCATGGTGCAACTGGCAAAGCGCTACAACATTCCGATCTATGGTCTGGCGGGCGGCGTGGAATGCAAAGTCCCGGACGCGGAGGCTGCCGCGGAAGCCATGATGGGCATGTTGCTCAACGGACTGGCTGGTATGACCTTGAATCAGAGCCTGGGCACATTATCCTGGGGCTTGTATGGATCGCCGGAAATGGTGGTAATCTGCGTTGAAATTGCCAACATGATCCGCC
>DYGV01000117.1:0-11518 GCA_020724505.1 Anaerolinea thermophila | reverse complement strand
GATGGGATTAACGTCACCGATGAAACTCTTGCAGTGGATGTGATCCGCCAGGTCGGTCCAGGTGGAGATTTTCTAAGTCAGGATCACACTGTGCGCTACTTTCGCAAAGAGTTATATTTTCCGAAATTATTCAAACGCACCACTATTGACGAATGGATCAAAGCTGGCAGCAAGATGATCCATGAAGTGGCGCATGAGCGCGTCTTAGAAATCTTAGCGAAGGCTAAGCCGGTTGAACTGCTGCCCGGCGCCGACGCCGAATTAGAGCGCGCCCTGCGCAATGCTGAAAATTGGGCAGCGCAAAATCACTCTAGTTAGACTGCTCGATGAGGATTTCGATGTCGTCGCTCTCCACCTCAAACGTATTCGCCGATAAAGACGCCGCGGTTTTCCCAACGTTCTATCAGGCGTTGGATCGAAAAGATCTGGATGCCATTCACGCCGCCAGCCTGGAGGTGCTGCAAACAGTCGGCTACCACATGCCGGTGGATGAAGCGCGTCAATTGATCGCCGAGAACGGCGGTAAAATCATCGGCGAACGGGCCTACATCACACCCAAAATGGTGGAGAGGGCCTTCGAAACCCTTCAGCCTGTGAAGTTATACGATAGACTGGGTAATCTCAGCCCGCTATTGCAGCCCGGCCGGGTATGCTTCAGCACCATCGCAGATACTTTTTATGTTCAAGACCCCTATACCCAAGCTACACGTCCATTCCTCAAAAACGACCAGCATTGGCTGACCACCGTAATTGACGCTCTGGACAACATTGATTACGTTCAGGTAGTGGGTCAGGCACACGATGTGCCTAACGAGTTACAGAGCCAGGTGGCGTTGCTGCAAACGCTTCGCAGCACCACAAAACCCATCCTGGTCTATCCATACGACCGCGCCGGCTTGCTCGATATCCTGGAGGCCGTTTCTATCGTCGCTGGCGGATGGGAGGTCTTTGAGCAAAAACCCTTCCTGATGTGTGCCGCCGTCCCTGCCGGGCCGCTTGCGGGGAGCGAATATCACCTGGAGCTGTTGCTCGCCTGCGCAGAACGCAACGTACCCGTTCTGAACTATAACTGTCCCGCTTTGGGAGGCAACAGCCCAGCCGACATTGCGGCTACGATGGTCCTATCGAACGCAGATTGGCTGGCAAATCTGGTATTGCATCAGCTCAAACGCCCCGGCGCACCGTTCTGCACCGCCGGTTTCACCATGCAATTGATGGATATGAAGTCAACACTTTGGGCGTATTGCGCGCCAGAAACGCTCCAGGCCTATTCGGCCATTGCCGACCTGGCGCATTATTATCGTATGCCTGCCTTCGGCTTAGAGATGACTTGCGACATCCCAACCATTGACGCACAAATGGGCGTGGAGCTGGAGGCGCAATGCATTCGAGCGCTGTTGAGCGGCGTTGAAATGGTGCATAACGCAGGAATTTACGGCGCAGGGAAACTTTGCGGCGCCGAGGCGGTGATCCTGGCAGATGAAATAATCGCCTATACGCGCGCCTCGATGAAGCCGATTCAGGTCAAAGCCGAGGCACTCTCGCAGGCTATCGAGCTTATCCTTATGGTCGGCCCACTTGGTGAGTATGTCTCACAAGAGCATACGTTGAAAAATTTCCGCAAATTCTGGTATCCCAGAGTCTTTGAGCGCCCAATGTTTGACCCTCGCGCCGATCAGCCGAGGACAGGATTGGTAGATCGCCTCAACCAGCGCGCCCGCTGGCTGATCGAAAATCACCGCCCGCTTCCCTTATCCGCAGCGATGTTGGAGCAACTCGATAACCTAGAGAGAAGCTGGTACGCCCGCAGCCGGCAGAACCCGTGATAAATCCGGTCAAAATATAGAAGCGAATGAGAAAAAATGGAACCATTGACCGTTCAACTACTCAGCGAAGACGAAATGAAACTTATTCATGACGGCGCTCTCCGCCTGCTGGAGTCCGTCGGAATGAATATTTTATCGCCCGAGGCGTTAGACATCCTGGCGCAGGCTGGGGCAATCGTGGACTTCTCCAGACAGCGAGTGCGCTTTCCAGCGTCTCTGATCGAAAAAGCACTGCAAACTGCGCCGAAAGAGGTAAAACTCTACGGGAGAGACATTCATCAATACATACACTTGAAGAAGGGTCAGGTTTACTACTCGACCAGCGGCTACGCCACACAGCTTTACGATCCTCAAACACGTTCGCGGCGAGAAATCTCGCAGGCTGATCTGGCATGGATCACGCAAATTGCAGACGCCCTGGATCAGGTAGATATCTACGCCCTGCTAGCTACGCCTTGCGACGCCCCAACGACGACCAACGATCGCTATCAACTAGCCATAGCTTTAATCAATACCACGCGTCATATCTGGAACACCGCCTACGGCAAAGAAGGCGTGCAAGATGCTGTAGAAATGCTCAGTGTGGTGCGCAGCAGTCGAGAAGCGCTGCGCCAATATCCGCTGCTGACGCTCGACCTGACCACCCTCAGCCCGCTCCAGCTCGACGATCGCCAAGCCAGCACGATGGTGGAAGGCGCACGACAAATGTTGCCAATCGGCATCAGCCCAGGTCCAATCGGCGGCGCCACCGCTCCTGTAACTTTGGCGGGCGTTATCGTCCAGGCAAACGCCGAGTTCTTAGGCGCGTTGACGCTGTGCCAATTAGTCCAACCGGGTGTACCTGTAATCTACACGCAGTGGACGCGCGTCATGGATATGGCATCTGGTGGCGTTTGTATGGGTGGACCGGAGTTCAGCCTCTTGCGCATCGCCACCGCAGAAATGGCACAATTCTACAACCTCCCCTCTCGCGGCGGAGGCTTAATCGCAGATGGTAAAGCTCCCGATGAACAAATGGGCGTTGAAAAATATTCCAACTGCTTGATGGCTTCCCTTTCGGGTTTGAATATCATTGCCGGCGTTGGCCAAACCGACTTCATCAACACGGTGCGCATTGACCAGATGTTTATAGACAACGAGATTATTGGCTTTGTTAAGCGTATGCGACGCGGCGTTCTGGTTACTCCAGAATCCCTGGCGCTAGAAGTGATCGAACGCGTCGGCCCGGCCGGGAATTACCTAGCAGAAGACCACACCGTGGCTAATTTCCGCAAAGAGCTATGGTTCCCCCGCCTCTGGGAGCGCAAACCGTGGAGTGTGTGGGAAGCCAACGGCGCAAAAGATATCGCGGAGCGTGCCGCTGAAAGACTGGCGACCTTCAAATCCAAAACACCGCCTCTTGACCCAATAATAGAGAAAAACCTTTGGGAAATCGTACATGCTGCGGATCGGCGACATGTCGAAAACAAATCTTGAAACCCAGGACGAAAGTAAGGAGAATTTCGCATGGCAACTCTCGTAAGAAATAAACACGTCGTTCAAAGAACTTGGCGTCCGATGCCCACCATCGTGCGCGGCGAAGGTATCTACCTGTATGACGAAGACGGCAATCGCTACATTGATAGCGCATCGGGTTCCTCGGTAGTGGTCAATATCGGGCACGGGGTAAGGGAAGTGGCTGATGCAATGTACGAACAAAGCAAGCTGGTCACATTTGCCGCGCCGCACCTTTTCACCAACCGCCCGTTACAACAGCTTGGCGACATCGTTGCGGAGCGCGCCCCTGGAACGATGCGCAATAATTGCCGCACCTGGTTCGGTTGCACCGGCACCGACGCGGTAGACTCGGCGGTGCGCCTGGCGCGGCAATATTTTCTGGCGAAAGGTCAAACTTCCAAGTATCTCGTCATTGGACGATGGCAGGGTTTCCATGGCAATAATATCGCTGTTGCTGGCATCCACGGACATACTTTTCGCCGAAAACCATACTACCCAATGTATCAACATACGCCTCACATCCCGCCGGCCTATTGTTATCGCTGCCCCTTCGAACTCACCTATCCGACATGCAGGCTCAAATGCGCCCGCGCCCTGGAGACCGCCATTCACCAAATCGGCGAAGAATACGTCGCCGCCTTTATCGCCGAGCCAGTGGTTGGCGCGGCGCTGGGGGCGGTGCCGGCCCCAGATGGTTATTTCCAAACCATCCGCGAGATTTGCGACCGACACAATGTGTTGCTGATCGTGGACGAGGTCATGACCGGCTGGGGGCGCATCGGTCACTGGTTCGGCATTGAGGAATGGCAGACCACCCCCGATATTATCGCCACCGCCAAAGGCATGAGCTCCGGTTATACCCCCATCTCAGCCACCATTGGCAAGGAAGAAATTTGGCAGGCTGTCGAGGACACCCAAATTCCCTTCCTAGCCGGACACACCATGAACCAGAACCCGGTATCCTGCGCTGGTGCTATCGCCAGTATTCAGTATGTTGAAAAACATAACCTGATGGAGAACGCCCGCACGACCGGCGCGTATCTGTTGCAAGAATTGAAGAAAATTGTGGACGAATTTGACATTGTCGGCGATGCGCGCGGCAAAGGCATGATGTGCGGCATCGAATTCGTCAAGGATAAAGCGACGAAAGAACCGTTCGATCCGAAGATGAAAGTTAGCTCTCGCTTTGAAATGGAATGCCTCAAACGCGGCGTATCAACTTTCCCATGCACCGGCTGTGTGGAAGGTGTAGCAGGAGATATGGCTTTGGTCACGCCGCCGCTTATCACCACGCCGGAGCAGGTGGATGAGATGTTAGGCATCATGAAAGAGGCTCTGCGCGCCTTGCAAGATGAGTTGCTTTAGCCGCGCTAACCCGAGGGAATAGGGATGATGCATACCAGATTCTCGAATAAGCTGTGGAGAACGCTGGCGCAGGCGCCATGAAGATTGGAACATTGACCGGCGTCTGGTATATCGCTGAAAAGGCGACGGTGATCGAAAGCCTGCATCGCGCCGCCGGGTTAGGCTTTCGCTACGTTGATCTACATGGCGTGTTTCATGCCGGTCCGATCCATCTCAGCGAGTGGGAACGCCAGGCAGTTGGCGCGGAATTGCGCAACCTAGGATTGACCCCGCGCAACTATGTACTACACGCGCCAACTAACCCAGCATCCGCAGACGAGAAGGAGCAAGCGAAAAACCTTGCCTATCTCAAAGAAGGTATAGATCTGGCGCTCTCCTGGGGCGTCAATCAGGTGATGCTCAACGCCGGTCAATGGACGTATGGCCTACCTCGCCGCGAGGCGTGGCAACGCTCTGTTGATTTCTTACAACAGGTTTGCGATTACACCGCCACCCGAGGTTGCTACATCGCGCAAGAACCAGAACCTTATGTGTGGTTTTTAGTAAACGATCTACCGTCTGCTGCACGCATGATGGCCGAGGTCAAACGAGACAATTTCACCTTGCTGGTTGATCTCGGCCATCTATCGCTCTCGCGAGAAAGCCCGGAAGATCTGCAAAGCGTAAGAGAGGCCATCATTCACGCCCACTTCTCCGATCATCAGATCAACTCACACACCAATCAGATCATCGGCAGCGGGGTAACGCCCACGGCAGATTATCTGGCCAGTTTGCGCGCCATCGAAATTGATCGGCTTGTTCAACGTTTCGGCTATGATCAATTAACAATTAGTTTTGAATTAGGCGTCCCAGGCGACCACATCCCCGATCCAGATGATTGGGTGCGTCGTTCCTTACGCCACATTCAGCAAATAGCTCCTGATCTTTCAATCGAGTAGCCCATTTGGGTTTGGGAAAGGAAGGGAAAATGGACGAACAAAACTTTGCTAGACTGAAAGATTTCCTGAATGCTCATGGATACGAGGCGGCTCTGATTTGTAATCCTGCCAACATCACCTGGTTGACCGGCTACGCGCCTCCCATTCAAACCGGTCCCAGCCCCTTCGAAGGCGGACCAGCACTTGGTTGGCTTCATCGAGATGAATTCACTCTAATCCTGAACGATTGGGAAAGCTATGCCGCCAGCGCCTTAGGCGTCCATGTTCACCCCTATAGCGGCTTCTCTCTCGAAGGGCCGCTGATGGGCGTTCAGAAGCAGTCCCAGGCGTTGGAAGAGGTGTTGCGTGGTTATACCACCTTCAAAGGCAAAGTGGCGGTGGAGATGGATTTTCTTCCCGCGGCGATGTACGAGGTATTGAAAGCCAGCCTGCCGAACGCGACCTTCACACCCATTCAAGGGCAAATCGCCCCTTTGCGTAGCATCAAAACTGAGGCGGAGATTCAAAAAATCCGCGCCGCGCTGCGCTTCAGCGACATTGCTCAAGAGGAGATCCGCAAGCACATCCGTTCAGGCGTCAGCGAGCTGGAACTATGGGCTGCTGTCAAGACACGCGTCGAATTTGAAGCCGGAGGCAGAGTCCCCGTGCTGGCTGATTTGGTCGCCGGCGCGCGCACCGCAGAGGTAGGCGGTCTACCCGGCAATTATATCGTTCAAGATGGCGACCCGGTCATGTTGGATTTCGTATCCCGTCATGAGGGATATTGGGGAGACAATTCCGCAGGTTACTTTGCTGGCGCGCCTCACCCCGAATTAGAGAAAGCTGCTCAAGTGGTCTTACAGGCGCTGCATCGCGGCCGCGAGGCGATTAAGCCGGGCGTAAAAGCCGGCGACCTGGACGCCATCGTGCGCGGTTACGTCCTACAGGCAGGCTATGAAGCCTACCCTCATCACAGTGGGCATGGCCTGGGCACTACTTTCCATGAAGACCCCCGCATTATCCCAGAGTATCCGATGGTATTACAACCCAATATGGTAATGGTGCTAGAACCGGGCGTTTACCTGCCTGGGATTGGCGGCGTGCGCTTCGAAGATGCCTATCTCGTAACTCAGGATGGCTGTGAATTGCTGACCAACCATCTCAAAGAGTTTTGGTCATAGACCGGGAGGAGAAGAGAAACATCAGGATAATTAACCGAACCAGCAGGATGTTGTGCAATTTCGTACTCAAACCCTTCAATGACGTGCAAGAACAAGCATGTCTGTTTCAGAAATCCTGAGGAGGATAAAATGGCTGATCAGAAGACTATCCGCATTAACCGGCGTGATTTCTTAAAAATAGCCGGACTTAGCCTTTCAGCAGCAGGCGTTTCTACTCTGCTGCAAAGCTGCGGCTCACCGACGCCTACGACCGCTCCAGCCGTAACCACCGCGCCTGAAGCTACAAAAGCTGCCCCCGCTGGCCAAACCCTCAAAATGTGGTGGTGGGGCGAACAGGAAGCCCCAGGGCTTGAGAAATGGATGAATGAAACCATCGCCAGGTTCAAGGAAAAAACAGGTCACCTTATCGAACCGACGTTGCAGGATACCACTGTAGTCATCTCTGAGTTTCAAACTGCCTCGGCGGCAAAGAATGCGCCAGACTTGCAATTCCTGTGGAATGGCATTTACCATATGGAAAGCGTATGGCTGGGTTATCTTGACCCCCTGGATAGCCTAATCCCTATTGACGAGATCCAGGCCACCAACCCAACCCGGCTCTCATACTTCGAGGGCAAACCCTACCGCATGGGCTGGTATTCCGCCGGCCCCATGTGGTTGTATAACAAAGAGATCTTCGAAAAAGCCGGCCTGGGTGAAGAGCCGCCCAAGACCTGGGACGAGCTGATGGACTTCTGCGACAAGATTAAAAGCGCCGGCTTCATCCCAATCAGCGCCGGCCTGAAAGATGGCCCATGGGGTGAATGGTTCATGGGGCATGGCCTGGGTCAAAACTTGGATTCGCCCGCCGACGCCATTAACCTGTTCATTGGCAGCCTGGACTGGCGCGAGCCGCGCTATTACGAACATTGGTCGCGTGTAGAGGAGCTTTGGAAAGCCGGCTTCTTCAACGATGACATGAACTCGATAGACCTGTACCCCGGCATTGACCTATTTGGCGCTGGCAAAGCAGGAATGACCGCCATCGTGACGCCTCTGGCAGCTTCACAGGCCAAGATGTTGGGGAGTAGCGAGAAAGTCGGCGGCATGGTGTTTCCAGTCTTTGGCAAAGGCAAGATGGCCGGCAAGCCAATCGCCGACTGCCAGGGCTTTGGCATTTCGTCGCAGAGCAAGAACAAAGAGATTGCAGCGGAGTTCATCCGTTTCATGCACGAACCCGAAAGAGTCGAAGCGCTTTGGGAAGCTTCCAACGTCTTGCCGATGGACTCCTCTTTCGATCCTAACCAGATTACCGATCCCTTGCTTAATCAAATCTGGAAAGGCTGGGTTGGGAATCCAGAAGCTGTGCCGTATATCTCCAATCTGATGCCAGTGCTTTTCTGGACCGACGCGATGTTCGTGAACTCGCAAAAGATTATTGCCGGCGAATGGACTGGAGAGCAAGCTGGGCAAAACGCCTATGAAGTGACACAAAAATGGGTTGAACAGAACCCAGATTTGGTCGAGAAATACAGCCAGTGGGCGAAAGACCTCGGCGCCTAGCCGAGCTACTAGAACGGGCTGTCCATCTCCACAGCATCATGGTTGATGGACAGCCCCTCTTCCTGAAATGGGACGAGACAGAAAGGAGAGAAGTTATGGGTCGAAATCTGCTCAAAGATCAGGTAGCTATCATCACCGGCGCTGGGCAGGGTTTAGGTCAAGTGGTGGCACGCGAATTCGCCGAAGAAGGCGCTAAAGTCGCCCTCATCGAAATAAACCCTCAAACCTGCGCTGAAACGGAGAAGGAACTGAAGGACAAAGGATATCCAGTGCTGGCATATCCAATCTCCGTTACCGATATGCAAGCCTATCGAGCCGTGGTCGAAGATGTAATCCAGAAATGGAGCAGAATTGACATCCTGGTTAACAACGCTGCTATTGCTATCTATGGTACGATCTTAGAAGATAATTATGGGGATTGGCGTAAACAACTGGAAGTCAACCTGGATGGGTATTATATTGGCGTAAAGTCGGTCGTCCCCTACATGGTAAAGCAAAACTACGGTCGCATTATCAACGTCTCCTCGATTCAGGGTTTCGCTTCCAGCGGGATGTGCGGCGCATACAACGCTTCAAAAGGCGGTATTATTGCTTTTACCAAATCCCTAGCAGTGGAACTGGCGCCTTACAATATCGTTGCGAACGTGGTCGCGCCAGGGTTTATGCACACCCCCATGTCTTTCATTGACGGGGTTGACGAAACCACAACCGAGGAGTTCCTGACCTGGTATGTGGGGAAACGCAAAGTCCCTATGGCACGCACCGGTTATCCAGAAGATGTGTCTGGCACGGTAGTATTCCTGGCTTCAGATTATTGTCGTTATATGACGGGTCAGGTTTTGATAGTTGACGGGGGTTTAACCAGCACCTTTTAATAACGAGCCTCGCCCTTGGAGATTGCTTCACACGAACAGGCTTGGTGGAGCAATCTCCTCCTCCGTTGATTAGGGAAGCTTCTGTCATGAGAGCGATCCACCGACTTCAAGGAACAGCTTGATGCTACGTACGAATCGAATTACCCCTTATCTCTATCTGGCACCAATGGTTCTCCTCCTTGTATTTACCTTTGGATACCCCTTGGTCGCCATAGCCAACTTTAGCACTCGGCGTATCCGCGGCATCAGCGGGCCATTTATCGGTTTAGAAAACTACCGTCAAATCTTCAAAGACGAAGTCTTTCGGCAGGCTGTTGAGCATAATTTGATCTTGCTCATCGCTGTGCCAATTATGCTGATCATTTCGATCATCCTGGCGGTGGTTTTATTCGAAAGAATCCGCGGCTGGCAGTTCTTCCGTTCTTTGCTATTTGTACCTTATGTACTGGCAATCCCTGTAGTCGGCGTCGTGTTTAGTAACATTTTACAGTTGAATGGAGTTCAAAATCAAATCTTACGCAGCCTGGGTTTAGAAAGGTTCGCCCTAGATTGGATTGGAAACCCACAAATTACGTTGTATTCCGTGATGGCGGTGATCATCTGGCGTGAAGTGGGGTTTGGCATTGTTCTGTTCCTGGCGCGTTTGCAAAGTATCAATGAGGAATTGATTGACGCAGCCAAAGTGGATGGCGCCGATTGGGGACAACGCTTATGGTTTGTTATTATCCCGCAACTTCGCAGCGTAATTGAATTCTATGTAGTGATCTCTATCATCACCATGCTCGCCTGGGTGTTCTCTTACATTTACACTATCAGCCGTGGAGGTCCTGGCAACGCCACCATAGTCATGGAGCTATATATTTACAATTTCGCCTTCCGCAACCAATTGCCAGGCATCGCTTCAGCAGTAGCTGCAATCCTGTTCGTAGTGACGTTGATCCTCATGTTCCCGTTGTTCCGCTTCCGCTCCGAGACTGCTATGGAGGAAATGGGATGATAGTATCAGATAAAAGCCGTCCAGTCCGTTCCTATTCGCTAAGCGCTGATGTTGTCAGGTATTCGTTGGTGATTTTGGCGGCGCTGGCGGTGATCTTTCCGCTATATTTCACAGTCATCACATCCGTAAAAACGGATGAGAATTACAGTCGAGATAAGATCGGATTTCCCACCGAGATTCACCTGGAAAATTTCAACACTGCATTGCGAGGCGGGCGATTTTTCCTCTGGTTCAAAAACAGCGTTATCCTGGCTAGTGGAGCAGTGGTCATTTCAACTATTGTATCCGCGTTGGCAGCTTTTGCCTTCGCTCGCATGGATTTCAAGATCCGTAACCCGCTGCTATCCGCAGTGACTGCCCTCATGATCATTCCGCCCGTGGTCATGCTCGTGCCATTATTCGTTCTGCTCACCAATCTGGGCCTGACCAGCACTTATTGGGGCGCCATTCTGGTCTATGGCGGCATGGTAACACCGTTTTCGGTCTATCTATTGACCAATTTCTTTAAAACCATTCCCTTCGAAATCGTCGAGTCGGCTCTGCTCGACGGGGCAACCTCGTTTGATATTCTATGGCGCATCATCCTGCCGCTGTCGGCTCCAGCCATGATCACAATGATCGTAGTTAACTTGCTGTGGGTATGGAATGACTTGTTGATCGCCCTGGTGCTCCTGCCACAGGATAATCTTCGCCCACTGATGGTGGGCATCACTGTTTTCGGCTCTCGCTATAACAAGGATGTGCCTGTTACCATGGCGGGTATGCTGATGGCAAGCTTGCCGATGATCGTGGTATATCTTTTCGGTCAGCGCTATTTCATCCGCGGCCTGGTCGCTGGCGCCATCAAAGGATGACGAAATGTTCACAACGAGTGAGATCAACGGTCATCTTGCGCTTCGGATGGAAAATGATCTGCTTTCCATTGTGATATTACCGCACAAAGGGGCAGATATTTATTCAATTGTATATAAACCGAAAGGGGTTGATTTCCTAATTAAGACCCCTGGTGGCCTCCAGCCGCCCAGCGAACATCCGCCGTCCGATTTCTTGGATAACTATGAAGGCGGCTGGCAGGAGCTATTCCCCAACCCAGGTGACGCGGTCGCCTATCATGGAGCCCAATTACCATTTCATGGCGAGGCGGCTTTGCTACCCTGGCAGTTTGCTATCGAACGCGATGACGCTGCGGAAGCAACGTTGCGTTGTTGGGTAGATTGTCGTTTAGTTCCCTTCCGCTTAGAAAAGCTGTTGCGCCTGCGCAGAAATCAGGCAATTCTTGAGGTCGAAGCTAAAGTTATGAATGTTTCTGACCAACAGG
>DYGV01000116.1:9997-13075 GCA_020724505.1 Anaerolinea thermophila | reverse complement strand
TGCGCCTTGTGCTGGTCAAACTCGCCCAGCGCAGCTTGCATGCGACGGTGATCTTCGAGGGCGGGTACAATAATATTTTGATATGTGCGCTGCAAACGTCCCAGGCGCGGTTCCCAGCGAACGCGTTGCTCCTTGACCGGCTGCGATGACCAACCCTGGGCGCTGAAGTGCTCCTGGTGACTGACAACAAGATAGTTATAACCCGCTTCGGCCTGCCATTCTGCCTTCACCTGAGCATCAACCAGCCACATGGGCAAGTAGATGCGGTTCAAGCGGCTGCGCAACTGTTCGCCGGTTAGATCTTCCGGGGGATAAGGGATACCATCTGAAAAACGTTGCACCGCTTGTTCAATTTCTGCAGTAGAGAGAGCAAAGGGGATAACTAATTCCGCCGGGTGGGCGAAAGGTTGGATCTCGCCGTTGAATGGCTGATAAACAAGCTCACTCTGAAAACATTGGGGGCAGCGTTGCGACGCGCCAGCGCCTTGCGCGCTGGTGTCAATGTGTAAAAAGCGCGCTTGGCAATGGTCACATATTTTCAAGGGGAAGTTGCCCCATGGGTGAGATGGCGCGCCAGCCGGCGCGTCAGAAGGGGTGGTTTGCAGGTCAGTCATGAGGTATCTGTGATTACAGATCGTCCATTCGATCGGCTTTCATGTAGAGTGTTACAGCAATTACGACACCAATAATCAATAGGAGGAACCCGGCTCCGCCGATGAGGATGCCGATTCCGGCAAACGGCATCGTTAACAATCCTAGTATTCCTAACAATATGCCTGGAGACAATATGGCAACGATTGCCAGCCACACCTTGTTCCAGTCCACTGGGCGTTGGCCGGCGATGGCGCCGCTCTGGCCGTTTACTAATGCCTGATAAATTTTTCCCTCGTAGGTGTAATGAGCGACATATACAGGCAACAGAATATAACGCCAGCTTTCATTTGCGTAATCCAGGTTCATATTGAAGTTGCGCACCTGGGGCGTACTGGTTTGGTTGAGACATGCCTGACGTACTTGCTCGCGCATCACCTGGCGACCAGTTTCCCATGCCATCTCCAACGGTATGTCATATGCTTTGGCTTGAAGGCCGGCTAGGTAGCTGGGTTCATAGGGGGAAAGAGCAGAGAGATCAAAGTTGTCTATCTGATTTAGCAGATTTTGGCTGAGGCGGGCGCTGCCAGGGATAAGCAAATCGTCAATGTGCAAGTTTACTCTTCCTGATTCCCAGCGCCACTCAACGACGGTGCGCGTTTTCCATTCACCGTTGTCGTAATAACGCTCTGTTTTGGTGTGACCGACCTCGGCTTTCCAATCGGCTCGGAGGTCGGCATCGAAAGTCCAATAGGGTAAATAAATGCCGGTAAAAGCACCTAAGGTTGCGATGTTGCTAAGATCAGCGGGTAACATCCAGTTATTACCAAGCCATTGGCGGGCGATTTTAGTGCATTCTGCATCAGTGATCTTGAAAGGCAAAACGAAACGTGGGCGCAACAGGTCTTGCGGCGCCAGATGCTGGATAACCTTATTCGAGCCGCAGAAGGGACACATTGCGGATAGGCTGTCATCAGGTAGCGAAGTGGCTGCGCCGCAGTTTTGACAGTTCAACTCCTTACGCACTATCCCCCAACCTTGCGCTGCCCGCGCCATGGTCTCGACGGTAAATTCAAACTGTTCAGCGGCGCGCCCAACAATAGGTTTTTGTGGCGCCTCGTAGTAGCCGCAGTGGGTGCAGGTCAATCCACCATCTGCCGCGCTGTAGGCTGTGGCAGCGCCGCATTGTGGGCATTTGAAGTCTACGATCTCTTGATGAAAGTCCTCGGCAGGCGGAGCGGGCATAAATACTTCGATGCCCGGAACAGCCGACTCGGTAGGAATGTAATCTGGGGGAGGAAAGATATCGCGCATAAAAATTGATTGGTTATCGTTGCGTGGCTTGAGCTGACGGGCGACGCTCGGGTTCGCTCCACCCGCGTCCTGTATTATAATATACCGTCACTTCCAGGCGATTGCCAACCTAAAACAATTGGATTTAAGACGATGAGCGACATATTAAACAATAGAAAGCCAGCCTTTACTCGGGCTATTGTGCGCAAGCCGGCGCCCAATTTTGCTGAGGGCTTGACGACGCAAAACCTGGGTACCCCATCCTATGACAAAGCATTGGAACAACATGAGGCTTATTGTGCTGCATTGCGCCAGTGCGGATTAGAACTGATCGAATTGCCGACAGACGCAGCATATCCGGATTCGACCTTTGTAGAAGACACCGCGATTTTGACGCCCAATTGCGCCATTTTGACCCGTCCGGGCGCCCCTAGCAGACAAGGAGAAGTGGATAGTGTGCGTGATGTGTTGATCCATTATTATTCACGCCTGTACGCCATTCAGCCTCCGGGGACGCTGGATGGCGGTGATATCTGCGAGGCGGGCAGACATTTTTTCATTGGCATTTCGCAACGCACCAATGAAGCCGGGGCGCTGCAATTGGCTGAAATCCTGGCTGGTGAAGGTTATACTTCGGAGTTGATAGATATACGCCACACGCCGGGCATTCTGCACTTGAAAAGCGGCATCGCCTATCTGGGCGAAAAGCGAGTGGCGGTCATCCAGGCGTTGGCCGATCACCCTGCTTTTCGTGAGTACGAATTACTGCGCTTACCACCGGACGAGGAATATGCGGCCAATTGCGTTCGGGTGAATGAATATGTATTGATGGCAGCTGGTTACCCTCATTTTCAAAAAATGTTAGACGAGGCTGGTTATCAGCTTATCGTCTTGGAGATGTCAGAATACCAGAAAATGGACGGCGGTTTGAGTTGCCTATCATTGCGTTTTTGAGATTTTTTTCATTATGTGCTACGGTTATGTCGGCGATGAGGAGGAAAAATGATTAAGATAATTGGAAGCCGTTCGTATGGCCGGTGTAATACGAGTAGGCGTATCGGCGGACTATCCCCCTTTTGAATATTTAGATGCTGATGGCAACCGTGTTGGTATGGATATCGAGCTGATGGAGGAAATTGCAGGCCGCATGGGCGTACTGTTAGAATGGGCGGACTTACCGTTTGAAGATCTGAT
>DYGV01000116.1:0-9987 GCA_020724505.1 Anaerolinea thermophila | reverse complement strand
GATCAGGAAAGATTGACGCTATATAGGGAGTGGGCACAACTAGCCGTATTGATGTGGAAAGGTAAATTGTGACAAATGCGGTATAATTTGCGTGTATATGCACGAATCCTTTATTAGCCAGAAAATGAGGAGCGCTTATGTCTGAAACAGGTAAAGTGAAAAGTGTGATCACCTGCGATCTGGAGGGGCGCATCGAAACCTATAATAAGGGCGCAGAAATGATCTTCGGTTACCATCCAGACGAAGTGATCGGCAAGAAGCGTGTATCGCTGTTTTCGCCGGGGCAGGTGGTGCTGGAACATGTACCCAACTGGTTGAAAATCGCCCGTGAACAAGGTAAGTTCGAGTCCGACACGGTGTTTCTGCGGCGCGACGGCACACCGATTGCGGCCCATGTGCGTATCACGCCCACGTTCCGCAATGGTAAACAGATCGGTTATTGCGGCGTAACCGAGGTTCTGGAAGGCATGGATCCAAAACTAGCGGCGCCGAAGATTAGCCTGATGACGCGTATATTTTCGTGGATGGTGATCACTCGCGCCCCCTTCTTAACTGCCATCGTCGTGCCAATCCTGATGGGCGCGGCATGGGTAGCTTATACGCTACGCGGCCAATCATTCCCTGCCACGCAGTTCTGGATGGCTCTATTCGCAGGAATTTTCTTGCACATTGCGGCAAACACCTTCAACGATTATTTTGATTGGCGCTCGGGGACAGATAAAATAAACAATAACTATTTTTTACCATATTCCGGCGGCAGCCGCTCGATTGAATTGGGGCTAATTAGCGAACGGGCATTATTCATCGTAGCGACGATTTCGCTACTGATCTCGGCGGCGCTAGGGGCCACACTGGCGGTAATCAGTGGACCGGCTGTGTTATTGTTTGGATTGGTGGGGGCGTTTTCGTCCTACTTCTATACAGCGCCGCCGTTGCGCTTGGCAGCGCGGCGCGGATTAGGTGAGCTGGCGGTCGGCATGAATTTTGGCCCGCTGGCGACAGCCGGAACGGTGTACGCGTTGACCAGTCAACTGACCGTGGAAGCCTTCTTGATTGGATTGCCGATTGGTCTGCTGACAACCGCTATTCTATGGATCAACCAGTTTCCAGATGAAGAGGCAGACCGCGAGGCAGGAAAGATTAACCTGGTGGTTATGTTAGGAAAACGACGCGCTCGCTTGGGCTATCTGTTGTTGGTTGCTGGTGCTTTTGGGATGCTGCTCTACTGGCTGATCACCGGTCTGTTTCCTATAGGTATGCTGGCAGCTTTCATTAGCCTGCCATTGGCTGTGTATGCAGCGCGCATTGCCTGGCGCGAATATGATCAGCGCAGCCTGGTGCGAGCGAATTCGGCTACTATTCAGCTTCAACTGGTAGCGGGCTTACTGATGTTCGGCGGCATACTGCTCAGCGCCTTTTGGTTATAACGCAAGAACACAGCTTTCAAGAACGAACTGACCAGACTCCATCAGTCATCGAAGACTGTTGGAGTCTGGTCTTTCTTAGGCGAAAAAGGTAGTTTCTGAACATTTTCTTATGAAGCTAAATCATCGGGCTACTGGCGCTAGATTTGCGCGACACCCATCTAATCAGCCAGATGACAAGAAGGATCAACAGATAAATTGCAGTGCCACCTAAACCGAACGGGATGGTGAGAAACATCATCCAGCCCATCACGCCCCAGGTATATAGTTCAGGTCCAATATCTTTTCCGTTGACGATGCACGGTTGCGGCCCGCTTTCGTTCACTTCACAGTCATTGGCATCGGCGATCTCGCCAACAACAATTAACCCTACGATTGGGGAAAATGCAAAACATAACAAAGAGCCAATAACTAGCGTGTGGATGATCCAGATCAGCCTGAGTTTCATTTGACAATGTGATCAGTGAAATATTGTTGCCAGGGACCACAGCCAGCGATGAAGGGCTGCATCAAGGCGCGTTCGGCCTGGATGGTGTGATTCAGGTCATGGGCGACCCATTCATGCATCATTTCTTCCAAAGTGACTGGGCCGAGCTGCCCGTGAACAGCTTTGCGTTTCAAATCGGGAGGGCTAAGACGAGAGATTTGCTCCAGGCTCGCAGCACGTCGCTGAGTAAAGGTTTCTGCCAGTTCAGCAGCCGACTTCCTAGGATCATAACGGTTTTCAGGGGCGTCGGGGTCATAGGCGGGGAATTGTTGCCCCTCTTTTTCGAGAAAACAATTCAGGCGGAAGATGAACACAACTTCGGTAGCAACGATATGATGCAGACATTCAAGCGCTGACCAGTGACCTGGAGCAGGTGGTGCAGCAAGCAGTTCAAGGGGAAGAGCCTCCACCAGACGTGTCCAGCGATCGGGGGTAGTTTTGAGCAAAGCAAGGGTCGTAGTGAGAATATTGTTCATAGGTCGCCTCGTTATGAGATAAGTTGATAACTGTGGTCTAGATTATACAGTAGATTTTTGCATAAAGACGTAGCCCAAAAAGAATTGTTATCGGTAGCGATCGTAATTATTTAGTTTGAAGATGGCATGGCAACTCTACTACAAAGGTGGAACCGCTCCCTACAATGCTTTCAACCTTTATGTTTCCTCCATGGGCGTGAATCAGTTGTTTTGTAATTGCAAGCCCCAGTCCGCTGTTTGCCCTCTCGCTGCGAGATTTATCCTTTCGCCAGAACCGGTCGAATATAAACGGCAAATCTTCGGGAGCAATTCCTTCCCCACTGTCTTTTACCAATATGAGCACGTTTCTTGCAGAACTATGAATTGCGCTCACTTCGATTGTGACCGTCCCTCCGGCTGATGTATGACGCAAGGCGTTAGACAGCAGATTGGAAAATGCCTGGTCTAACCGGTCATAATCGGCGGTGAGGTAATAATCTTGTTGGGAGACCTTTGCTTTCAAGTCAATACCTAGGGTAGCAGCTGGCGATGAGAAGCTCAATAAGAGATCCTGAATCAAGTCAGCGAGCAAGAAATGGGTATGATTAAGTTGGAGCTGCCCCATTTCGGCTAACGAAAGAGTTTGTAAGTCATCCACCAAACGAGTAAGTAGTCGGATCTCATCCAATGTGGCATGAAGGTGCTCGGACGTTGGCTGATAGACACCATCTAGCATGCCTTCGAGATTGCCCTGAATGATGTGGAGCGGCGTTCGCAGCTCATGGGCAATATCGGCGGTAAGGTTGCGGCGTTGTTGTTCGGCGCGCTCTAGCTCTCCGATCATTTTATTGAAACGCTTGATCAGATCGCTGAACATATCGGAATTATTTTCCGGTGCTCGCGCCGAGAGATCGCCCGCTTCTACGGCGTTTATGGCAATAAAAATCCCCTCCAATGGCTTGCCATAGCGGAGATATAAGCTGACAACAATGACAATGATCAATACAACCAGAATAACCGGAGCGCCGCATACAAGAAACCAAATGTTCTGAATACCAGAGTACCTTGAAAAGAGAAGATATAAAATCGCAGCCACGCCTCCGACGAAAAAAAGGGCGAAAATGATCAAAGAGATCGCGAAAGGCAGAAAACGGCCGGCGCGGCGGTTAGAAGGATCAGAGGACATTGAGCAGGTGACCCAGTCAAAGGTTCAGTTCGATCAAGCGATAGCCAACCCCATAGATTGTCTCGATCATAGGCTCGCCTGATACAATTTCAAGCTTCTTACGCAGATTTTTAATATGTGAGTCCACACTGCGGTCCGTGCTGGACGCGGTGCCATGCAATTCCACCAGCAATTGTTCGCGGGTAAAGATTTGACCTGCGCGATCGGCAAGTAAATAAAGAAGTTTGAATTCATTCGGGGTTAGCTTGATGGGAACGCCGTTAAGGTTAGTGGTGTGTTTTTCCGGGTTGATTTCCAGACCGCCAGCGCGTATGATCCTTGTTGTTCTAATTTCGCCGCTCGTTCTGCGCAACAACGCTCGCACACGCGCTACCAACTGGCGCATGGAGAAAGGTTTGGTAATGTAATCATCCGCACCGATTTCAAGACCGGTTACTTGGTCAATCTCCTCAGATAAAGCGGTGAGCATGATAATTGGTACGTCGCTTTCTCGCCGCAGCCTGATGCAGACTTCCCGTCCATCCATGTCTGGGAGCATTAGGTCGAGGATGATCAGATCGGGTTTATCGCGGTGTGCGATTGCCACTGTAGTCAAGCCGTCTGCGGCGGTGACAACACGATAGCCGCTCTTCTCCAAATAGTCGCGGGTCAGGCGGGCAATCTTAGGTTCATCATCTACAACCAGGATCAGGGGTGGCATGTAACGAGTATAAGAGAAAAAGGGCAAAAATGGAAGGATTTCGGTAATGTCCTAAAGAGCAAGGATTATGCTCATTTGAACTCGTTCTATACTTATACTAAAGCAATCGTTGAATTTTCTCGAAGCTTCCATTGTTCTTCGTTAACGCCAAACAATAAAAACCACGCGATCTGCGCTAATCCACCGATCAGCCCTAAAGCCAGAATATAGGGATAGATACGGTGTGCAAGAGGTGGATAGAGGAATGTCAACCATCCTAAACCTCCAAGGAACGATAATATGCCTAAAGACCGAGGTAGGAAAGTAGATTTATAAATCAGATAACCATTTAATATCGTTGAAAATCCGAAGATTGCCAAAGCGAGTCCTGCAGCCTGGTCATTCAGCTCGAGAAAGAGTAGCGCCAAAGATTGCAACTGATTCGCGGAAAATACGCTCAAGTAGCGAGTGTTCGTCAAAATAATCAGGGGGGCGATATAGAATAGACGGCTTATGGTCTTGATGGTGCAGCCAGTGAGTGCAAAGGATAACGCCAACAAAGAAACGGTCTTGCTTGCTGGCTTAAGCAATAGATACAATATCGCCATCTGCGCGATCTGAGAAGCCATTTCAATTAGGTAGATCGAAAAACCTAATTGATACAGGTTCTTATGATTCAAAATGTTATTTGCCGTGGTTGCAGCGTCCCCATTTACAATGATTTGACCACTAATGAACATTTGTGAAATTATTCCCGCGGCGATGACGACCAAATAAAGCAGCCCGATGGCTCGCGCATAGAATTGAGGCGAGGTGCTCAATAAGTGTGTTTTCATATGATTGTCTCCAAAGTACTTTATATTTGAACCAATTGATAAGATCAAAGATCATTATGAGATAGTAACAATAATCTTTCCTTTGGTGTGTCCATCCTCAAGGTAACGCATCGCTGCGGAAATCTCGCTTAGTGGGTAGACCCGATCTACCACCGGTTTGACCTGTCCGGAGGTGAGCCATTGTCCCAGAAGTTGAAAGTCTGGATGGTTAAACCTTGCCACGAAGAAAGTCGGCTTTATTCCAAAACCTATTGCCCATAACTGCGATCGTATAACATGCCCTAGTGCGCCAACCACGCGATTAGACTTCGGTCCACCGACAATCACCACATGGGCGTTGGGTTTTAGGATGCGCTTGTACTCTCGAAAGGAACGGCTGCCGGCGATGTCGAGCAGCAAATCATAGGATTGTCTGTCAGATGTGAAATCCTCCCGTGTGTAGTCAATCACTCTATCCGCGCCAAGTGCTTGGATCAGCCAAACATTCCCCGGACTGCATACTCCGGCAACTTCCGCGCCGAGCGCCTTAGCGATTTGTACTGCGAATGTGCCCACTCCACCCGATGCGCCATTGATCAACACTTTTTGCCCTGATTGAAGTTTTCCGTAATCGCGCAAGCCTTGCAGCGCGGTGATCGCCGCTACAGCGACGCCTCCAGCTTGTTCGAAGGTAATGTTTGTCGGTTTAGGGAAGATAAAACTACGCACGCAAATATATTCTGCCCATGCCCCGCTGCGCGCCCCATAGACTTTATCTCCGGGCTGGAATTGGGTTACACCTTTCCCAACGGCTTCAACTACTCCGGAAAAATCTGTACCTAATCGCGTGGCGTTAGGTTTTCGAAGACCGTTGCCAAATCGCGCCAGGAGCAAGCCCGTCATGGCGTACCAATCTGCCGGGTTCAATGATGAAGCGCAGACTCTAATAAGCGCTTCATCATCGTTGGGAATAGGTTTCTCAACTTCCTCAATCTTCAAAACATTTGAATTTCCATACGAGTGATAGACGACAGCTTTCATGAAGCACCTCCTGCCCGATATACCCCCAAGATTATCAATACATTATGGGGGAAATATGGAGAAATTTGTCAGGGTTTGTGGAGATCTTGAGGCAGTGAGGTTATGCTCATAAGCGTATGCGCCAACGCTTCTCCAAAAGCATCTGACCCGTAATAAAAAGAAAAGAGACCAACCGAGAGGTTGGCCTTCTATTTTGGGGTGGGCGATGGGGCTCGAACCCACAACCACCTGATCCACAGTCAGGTGCTCTGCCATTGAGCTACGCCCACCACGTTTGCCGCCACATGTGATGGTAACGTGTCGCTTATTCTAACATATTGGTCATGGGATGAGTAGAGGTGAGCGATAATCTAAACCAGATATTCCTCCAAAGTTTGTTCCAAAGATTCTTGTGGGATGCTGCGTTGTTCGCCAGTGCGCAGATCTTTGACTGTGACTAGCTTCTGCGCCTGTTCGTCGGGGCCGATGATAAGCGCCAGACGCATACCCATTCGATCGCCATATTTGAATTGGCGACCAAGTTTGGCTGCTTCGGGATAGACAGCAGTTTTTATCCCGCTAGAGCGCAATCGGGCGGCAATTTGGAAGGAAAGCGCTGCGCTGCTCTCGTCGAATAATGTCACCAGGACAGAGGCAGGCGAAGCACCCAGGTCGGGAGGCAAACAACCAAATTTCTTGAGTACCAGGCTAACTACCAGATCGCCCATGGCAAAGCCAATCGCTGGTAATGGGTCGCCGCCAACATCTGCAACCAGGTTGTCGTAGCGCCCACCGCCCAGAATGGCGCGAAATTCGCCATCTTTATCCCAGGCTTCAAAAACCACCCCTGTATAATAATCCAGGCCGCGGATGATGTTCGGCGCGTACTGAACATAATCCCTCAGTCCCAGACCCGAGATCAAATCGAATATTTCGACCATACGCGGCGATCGACGCCATAAATTGGTGTTTGCCAGTAGCGCTTTCAGACCTTCCAATTGCGATGTTGAGAGGCCAACCTCAACAGCATATGCCTCCCATTCTTTGGAGGTGAGCTTATCACGTCGGTCTATCAGTTTAAAGACATCTTTGCGGATTTCACCGGGGATTCCCAAAGCGGAAAGTTCGGATTCCATCAATTGGCGATTATTGACCAAAATATTTACCTGGTTTGGTGAAAGGCCTGCCTGGCGCAAGAATGAGGCGGCAATGGCGATCATCTCTGCGTCAGCTTGAGGTGAGTCAACGCCAATCAGGTCAATATTCCATAGGAAGAATTCACGTGTACGGCCTTTTTGTGGGCGTTCATAACGCCAAAACGGACCCCATGTCCACCAGCGCAACGGAAAGATCAATTGCTTTTGGCGTTGCGCTACCAGGCGCGCTAGGCTAGGGGTCAGCTCTGGGCGCAAGGTGATTAATTCCCCGCTGCGATCGGGGAAAACGAACGCCTGCTCTTTTACCAATTCTTCACCAGATTTGGCGGCGTAGAGTTCAATAGTTTCCAAGAAAGGCGCATCCCATTCTTGATAACCAAAAGATTCCGAAACAGCACGTGCAGAAGTATAGAGGAAGTTGCGCAAAGCCATATCTTCCGGGTAAAAATCGCGCGTGCCTTTAACGGATTGAATAGAAGATTTCATACTCAAATATCCAATATCTTAGTCTTGGTTTTGGCAAGTAGGCCAATGAAGTAAATCGCGTTCTTGCCGGGTGCAGGGATTTTAGCACAAATTCGTCTATGGTAGTTCGATCTGTTTGTGCAGCGATCCGGCGCGGTCGCTAAGCACATGAACGGCCACTACTGCTCCTGGATATCCGCGCAGCGTCCATTCGGTGCGAGCGCGATTGTCGGTATCGTCATCTACCCAAATTGTTGCCACATCTAATTTGTTGCTGCGACCTTCCAGGTGCCCCAATTCGAACTTGCGACGTCCATCCAAGATGGTCACACCCTCCGACAACTCCAATTCGACGCGCACAGGCCGAGGCGCTTTGCGGTTTTTCCCTTGCACGCTGGTGTAGGTGGGCAGGAAGCCTGTGTTTTCGACGCGCAGCTCCAGATGATATTTACCATCGCCCAATGATTGCGCTTGTAGTTCATTTATTGCCAGGTGCGGCAATAAATCACCCAGCGCGAGGGCAAAGGGGATGTTACGCTCGACTTCCGCTTGCAGAAGATCCTCTGGCGGGTTACTCCAGGTGTACATCCGATTCCATCCCCCCAATTCCACTTTTCCAAGTTGTGGGTGATCAAATGGATACCAGGGGACATAGGCGTCGGCACCACCATGTTGATCAACGAATTTCAAGATAGCCAAGTCATCCTCGTGAGGGTGGTCGCGGAACCAGTCTATGAATTTGCGCTCTTTGATGCCGGCAGCGTCCGGTAGATCCCACAACTCAATAGTGAAAGCAAATGCGCCCAAATGGTCATAAATCCAATCGTCGAATGCGCCAGTAGTGACTTCTTTGGGATGATACTTGAAATCGTGGTAGGTCGAGACACAACGATAGCCGGTGAGCTGCGCACCGATCTCGCCGATTTTTTTATACACCCAAAGGTCAGCGGTTTCCATTTCGTCGTCGGGTTTGGTGCTGTAGCAGCGCAGAATGACCCGGCTGAAGGTGTGATAAGTTATGGCGATATTGATGTTGGGGTGGTGAGCGATGAAATCCACCACGGCGCGGATCTCCGGTTCTGATGCTGGGTATGGACCAGCGCCGTGCTGTTCTCCCTCAACGCGCCACTCAAAAGGGAAATTGCGGTTGAAATCCAACCCTTCTGGTTTGGGGGCGACTTTAATTGTGAAGCCGTCAAAATCTAAGAGATGCCCTTCGGGATATAAGCGATAATACACGCCGCCCTGCTCATGAGGTTTGCGTTTTTGCATCAGACGTGGATCTAGCTCACTTACCTTCCAATCGCCGTTAGGATCTTGGATGCGCATTTGCAATATGCGTCCATCTCCATCAATATCCTCTTCATGAAGTCCTTCCGCTTTGTCTTGCCAGGGATAGGGGCGCACGCCAGAGCGGACAAATCGCGGACGTTCGGCAAGCGCCAACGCCGCGCCGTCGGGGTTGAGGCGGGGCACAATATAATAAACGCTTTGATCGAGTAAACGAGTCGCTTGAACATCTGACCCATAACCTTCTAACAAGGTTTGTGCAAGATTCAGAGCGACGTTCGTTCCGGTAACTTCGGTAGCGTGAATGTTGGCGTCAATCCAAACTGCTGGCTTTTCTGTATCTGATCCGGTGTTCCGGTTGGTCAAGGTCAGTAACCAAATAGGGCGTTTCTGTTAACTTTCGCCCAATTGGCCGAGCCGTGCCAGGTCGGGATAGGTTTGTTGCCATTGGTGCAATAAACTTTCGATTTGTTCGTTGGTGAGATAATGATCGAGAGACATGATTCAATCCTCTGGGAATAAAGGAGGCCCCTCGCTCCAGGTCACGTCCAGGTTTGGCCCGTGTTGGACGAGCATTGACTGCTCTATCAAGAGGGGATAATTGCCGCGACTGCGACTTTCAATATAGAGATCGTTTTTCTGCCGTTGAATAGCGAATTGATAGAGTCGATAATCGCCATATCCATCGCCAGCATCTGTGTAAAATAGCGAGGAATGGATTGTCTCATCCTCTGAAACCGGCGGGTACAGATGAAGTTCAAGCTTGCCATTGCTTTCCAAAGGTAGCAGGCTACCAGCTCTAACCAACAATGGAATGTGTTCCAAATCGCCGTTTAATTCGAGTGATGCACCTCCGTTGTAGAGGTGATCGTCCCAGAAATTGTACCAGCCGCCTCTGGGTAATAGAACCGCACGGCTAGTTTGACCGCTTTCAAGAAATGGGGCGATCAACAAGGCGTCGCCGAGCAAGAAGGCATCGTCAACTGTCCATAATTGTGCTTGTTGAGAG
>DYGV01000115.1 GCA_020724505.1 Anaerolinea thermophila | reverse complement strand
GGTCTGTGCATACACGGAAAGCAAAGGTGATATTTTGCCCAACATCCGCTACGGCGTGGAGCAAGCGCTCGCCATGCATCCGGCGACGGAGTACGTGGCTGTGGTATCGTCCGACATCCCAGCAATCCTGCCTCAACATGTGGATTGGGTGGTGAACAACGCCATGCAGACTCGCGAAGATGTTTACTACAATGTCATCACTCGGCAGGTAATGGAAGCGCGATACCCCGGCTCGAAACGTTCGTATGTCCGACTGAAAGATGTGGAGGTCTGCGGCGGCGACCTGAACGTGGTACGAACGGCTATGGTGCAAGGCAGAGATGCCCTTTGGGATCGGATCATCGCCGCGCGTAAAAGCGCCCTCAAACAGGCTGCCCTGCTCGGCCTGGACACGCTGCTGCTTTTACTGACGCATCAGATCACCCTGGAGCGGGCGGTTGAAAAAGCAACCCGCCGACTGCATTTATCGGGGCGGGCGTTAGTCTGTCCTTATGCAGAAATTGGCATGGATGTGGATAAGCCGCACCAGCTTGAAATATTGCGCGCTGACCTGGGGCAACGGATTATGACTACAGATGAAAGCTATAGGTTGTGACGATGGACGAGGGCAATGGGTGAGCATGAGGGTCTAAACCCTGGGAGCAGAGCAGTGATCGAGAAGCTGTCTTCGCTGGACGCGCGATATACACAGCGATTGCGCCTGGCAGAAAAACGCGGCGGTTTGCGTAATCTTTCAATTTTCCTGGCGCATTCAGGGGATTCTTGGTTTTGGATTCTGGCACTGATCCCATTGGCGTTATCCGGCCGGCAGCCGTATGCTGAGTTATCGGCGGTTATGTTGGCGGGCATCCTGGTTACCGCTGCTCTGGTATTCTCGATTAAGCTCATCGTCAGACGGCGCAGGCCGGAAGGCGAATGGGGGCAGATTTACCGCAAGACCGACCCGCATTCTTTTCCTTCCGGCCATGCTGCCCGTGCGGCTTTGTTGGCGGTTTTGGGGCTGGGTTTTGGGCCAGCCTGGTTGGGCGTACTCTTGTTAATTTGGGCGCCGCTGGTGATATTTTCCCGCGTGGCGATGGGATTGCACTACGTGTCCGATGTGCTGATCGGCGCGCTGCTAGGCGCGCTGATCGGGCTGGGCATCCTCATTTTCAACCCGCTGCCTTTAACATTTGTTTGAAACCCTCGATCGCTTCTACCGGAGTCGGGTCTACGCCATAAGCCATTGCCAGGTAATACGCCACATAATCGCCGTAGTGCAATAATGTCCATTGCTGGGCTAAGGCGGTATCACCTTGGGCGTCAATAAAATCCGTGCTGATCCCTTCTAGCATTAACGTCTGACGGGTAAGGTCGTTACGCACACGGTTGCGCGGATGATCGCTCTGGCTGCGCAAGAAGATGGCTGCGATATGAGAAATAGAAGTCTCTGGATAGAGGATGCCGGCCAGGGTATTGTGGTCTGCTTCGGGTAAGACTTCGAACTGCGCCCAGGCTTTGGCAAGCTCATTAATTTGCCCTTTCCAGCGGCGGGCGACGGGCGCCAGCAAATCGCTGCCAAACACCACCACCCAGCGCCCGATGAGCTGCCCCGCGATACGTTTGGCGGGGTTTTTCACCGCCGGAACGTCGGCGCGCAGCGATTCTTGTTGCTTCAACATGGCGTGAATTGCACTGTCCAGATCCGGTTTGGGATCGGATATTAACCCCAATCTTGCCAAAACAGCCAGGATCAAGGCAAACGAATATCCCACGGCCGCCCGCGGTTGACCATGATGTTCGAATTTCCAAACGGGTGCATCGGCGCTCTTCGCCAGCTTCTCCAACCCGCCGCCGGTGGTGATCGCCAGAGCGCGACAGCCGCGGCGCAGCGCCAGTTGGAAAGAGGAGAGTGTCTCCTCGGTATTCCCAGAGTGCGAGGAGGCAATTACTAGGCAACCGGGACCGGCAGCCCAGGCGGGTAACTCATAATCTCGATGAACGAAGATGGGCACCTGACAGCGCGGCATGGCATAGGCCGCCAAGAGATCCGCGCCAATTGCCGAACCGCCCATTCCAGCAATCACCACCTGTTGGATGCCGCTCCACGCAGGCAAGGTTTGTTGACCGCCAAGCTCCCAGGCGGCTTGTAATTGCCGGGGCAGACCGTCAATATGCTCCAACATTTGTTCGGGGTCCAGCGCAGCAAATGCCTTCGGATCATCCAGGTTCATGGTTTATTCCCTTTCTGCTACAGCGGATAAATCATTTCGGCGCGCCAGGCGGGTACACCACTGGTAGATTTGGCGGCGCGGCCAGCCGGATTGAGCAGCCAGGCGGCTGGCGATTTCCGATGGCGGGTCGCCATGCTCCAGGCTTTGGCGCAAAGCAGCCAGCAATTGCTCCTCGCTCCATTTATTAGCCGGCGGGGTTGCGCCGCCGATTACCAGGGTGAACTCGCCGCGCGGTTCGTATTCGGAAAAATGCTGGATCGCCTGACTGATCTGGCCGCGAAAGATCTCCTCGTGAAGTTTGGTCAACTCCCGCGCCGCCGCCATTGGGCGGTCACCGAGGGTCTGGCGCAAGTCTTTCAGCGCCGCCAGCAGACGATGCGGCGTCTCCAGAAAAATGAGGGTGTAGGGCAGTTCGGAAACTTGCTTCAACAACTGGCGGCGTTCTGTCGCCTTGCGGGGCAAATACCCCAAGTAGAGAAATGAATGGGTTGGCAGACCCGAGGCGACCAGAGCGGCAATTGGGGCGCTGGGGCCTGGGATGGGGCTGACCGCGAACCCTGCATTGAGAACTGCCTGCACCAGCTCAAATCCGGGGTCGTTCAAGGCTGGCGTGCCGGCGTCGGATACCAGAGCCACATCGCCCGTCTCCAGCGCTGCCAAAATGGGTTCGACCTGCGTCAGCTTGTTATGCTCATGGTAACTGATCACTTTGGCGCGGATATGATAATGTTCTAACAGCTTGCGCGTCTGGCGCGTATCCTCTGCTGCGATCAACGCCGCGCTGGAGAGAATATGGAGCGCGCGTTGCGTGATGTCTTCCAAATTGCCAATGGGTGTAGCTACCAGATAGAGCGTGCCCACATTGTTCAGGGTAACGACCAGGTGAGGAACTGAATGCCCAACGCTCCGCTGTTTTCATCAAGGCTCAGCAGGCGAAGCCAACCATACAACCCTTGATCGGTGCGGTAGCACAGGTAGAGGCCGGCGCTCAAATCCTGCAATTTTAGCGCCGCGCTGCTGAGTGCCGCCGAGGCGCAATCGTCAATGGTGGGCGTTCCGCGGCCAAAGACGGCGAGCAGCGCAATATTGGCCGGCGCCAGCTCAAGCTTGCCGTTATCCTTCCGGCGATACGCCAAGTCCTCTCCGGCGCCAGTGTTGATCTGGTTGGTATCCAGGTTGACCAGATCGCCGGGCAGCAGGGTGAGCGAACCGCTGGCTTGCGTCCCTGGGGTAGCCGTCTGACCTGGATAAGGTGTGCTTTGGGTCGGTGTGACGGTGACAGTGGTGGTGCCGACGGGAGTGCCGGCGACAACAATGCGCACCCAGAATGGCGAGTTGCCGCCAGGACCGATCCCGAACCAGGTCCCCGAAGCGTTGCGCAGCTTCCAGTTGCCGGTATAGGTTCCTGCCGTTTGTGGGGCAACCAGATCCACGGAGATGTCCACAGTTTGACCTGGCGCAACGTTCGTAGGCAGGCGAACGCTGGGCGGCGCGTTCATCGCATCGCCAGAAAACAGAGCGATGGAATAGTCCGTCGTCCAGGTGCAGGTGCCTGTGTTTTGCAAGCGCCAGGTCTTGGTGAAGCTCTGCCCAGGTGCCAGGCGAGTATCATCCGGTATGGTGACATCAATTGGAACGCCCGGGGCAGCCTGATCGCAGGCACGCACGCTTTGCGTAGCGCTGGGCGGCGGCGTGGCAGTGGCAGGTTGCGCCGTGGGGGGAGTGGCAGTCGCCTCGGGCGTAGAGGTGGCTGTGGTGGGCGTCGGCGAAGCTGCAACAGTCAATGTGGCAGCCTGGGTCAGTCGCGCTTCTACAGTTTGATATGCCTGTGTGATGTCTGGCGTCGGCGATGAATCGCTGGCAGGCAGATTGCAACCTGCTAAAGCCAGTAGCAAGATAGTGAACAAGGTTATACGGAAAAATGAGACTGCGCTCATATATTTTTTCTTTCCTCTTTCGGAAGAATAGTTTTCAGTCTGTGGGCGAAAGTGCGACGGTCTAACAAAATACGGCGACCGCACTTCAAGCACTCCAACCCAATATCTGCCCCCAGACGGTAGATCTTCCAATCGTAACCGCCGCATGCATGGGGTTTACGTAAGCGCGCTACGGCTTCGATCTCGATCTCGGGCAGCATAGAGGGCATTATATCATGCGTATCCGGCAGCGCCGATTGGCTGCATTCCCCTACGACGGTGATTGGATGACATCGAAGATTAGAGAGATCGTTCACCTGGCGTCGGTTAGAAATCGGCAGCCGAACTTACAAAGCCCACAGGGCGGGACTGATGCGGTAAATAATAAACCGAGCGCTTCTCACCGATTGGCGTTTATTGGGTAAAACCCCTCGAATGGTATAATGGAACGAGGAGAATTGGTATGCTCGGTTTGGATCCCGCGACGTTAATTTCTAGCCTAGTGGTGTTATTTGTAGCTTTTCCCATTCACGAATTGGCTCATGCCTGGACTGCGACCATGTTCGGCGATGATACGCCGCGCTTAATGGGTCGCCTGACGCTCAACCCCCTGGCACACTTGGATGTGATGGGTTCTCTTCTGCTGATTTTTGCCGGCTTCGGCTGGGCCAAGCCGGTGCCGGTGAACCCCTATGCGCTGGAACGCCGCTCGCCGGCGGCGCTGATGTGGGTGTCGCTGGCGGGGCCATTTTCAAATCTGTTGTTGGCGATTCTTGCGTCTATTCCTTTTCGTCTTGGGTTGGTTTCGATGAGTTTTTCGCCCACTGCCGGTCCTGGGTTCTTGCCCACCCCAGATATGGTCTTAACATATTTTGTGTATTTAAATTTACTGCTGATGTTGTTTAACCTGATCCCGTTAGCTCCGTTGGACGGCGACAAGATTCTGGCCTATTTTTTGCCGCCCAATATGTCGCAGGTATTTGATCGGATACGGCCGTACGGTCCAATGATTTTATTGTTGTTGGTGGTGGGCGGTTCTTTCATGGGGTTCAATCTTATCGGAGAGATCATTGGTCCACCCATGCTTCTCTTATTACGCTTGTTGGTCGGTTGAGGAAATCCGTGCGTTGGTTGTATCGGGTTCGTCAATTTTGGTCGGCTTTGACGGCTGCGCCGCGCCCGGAAGATCTTTTTGAGGTGGGAAAAACTCTTTCCCCTGCGTTGATGCGTCTGTTTGAGCAAATGCACCCTAGCGAACAGGCGCATAGCTTGATAATCTATCGCCGGCTACGCGAGCAAGGCGAAACTGACACGGATCTGCTGGCAGCGGCGTTGCTTCACGATGTGGGGAAAAGCCTTTATCCTTTGCAAATGGGAGAGAGAGTGGCCATTGTGTTGATGAAGGCATTGTTCCCCGGCTATGCCAAGTCCTGGGGACAGGGGGAGCCAAAGGGATGGAAGAGGCCATTCGTCATCGCAGAAAAACATGCTGAATGGGGGGCGCAAATGGCGGCGCAAGCCGGCGCTTCTCCGACGACGGTTGAATTGATCCGCCGCCACCAGGAGCCTGCTTTATCCGACGCGCATCCGCGGTTGGCGAGCCGTCGGGAGGATCATTGGTTGATGCGCTTGCAATCTCTGGATAATGAAAGTTGAGAGGAAAAAATGACCGTTCAAATATCTATTATCGGTTTAGGCCAAATCGGCGCTTCTATCGGCCTGGCGTTGAAGGAAAAGAAGGAACTGTTACGCCGGGTGGGGAATGACAAAGAGCTGGGAACAGCTCGACTGGCTGAGAAAATGGATGCGGTGGATCGGGTGGATATTAACCTGCCGAATACAGTGCGCGAGGCAGATCTGGTGATCTTATCGCTGCCATTTGATCAGATCCGCGAGACAATGCAAATCATCGGTCAAGACCTCAAAGAAGGCTGTGTGGTGATGGATACCGGGCCGGTAAAGGAGGTGGTTGCTGTCTGGGCGAAAGTACTGCTGCGCGAAGGACGTCATTATGTCGGCTTAACGCCGGTGATTAACGCTGCTTACTTGCATGAGATGACCTCAGGGATCGAAGCGGCGCGCCCAGACCTCTTTAAAGGGGGGCTCATCGCTATCGTCGCGCCGCCCGACACCGATTCGGCGGCGATCAAGATGGCCGCCGACCTGACGCGCTTGCTAGGCGCCACCCCGCTGTTCGCGGACCCCCTCGAGGTGGATGGGCTGATGGCTTCTACCTATTTGCTACCGCAGCTTGTCTCCGCAGCCTTGCTCAACGCGACGATGGATCAACCGGGTTGGCGGGAGGGGCGCAAGATCGCCGGGCGTCCTTATGCGGAAGGTACGGCTCCTATTGGTCTGTTGCGGGATGTACAAAGCCTATCGGCGATGGCGCTGCTGAATCGCGAGAACGCGCTGCGGATGTTAGACAGCGCGATCGCCGCGTTGAATGCCATTCGCGGCGATATTGAAAGGAACGACCATGAATCGCTAGGCGAACGCCTCTCGCGTGCGCGCTCCGGCCGCGAAAAATGGTGGAAAGGGCGGCTAAACGGCGAGTATATCAACGATAGCGCGCCCCATCTAGATATCCCCGAAACGCCGGGCATGTTCAGCCGGCTTTTCGGCATTGGAAAGCGAACAAAATCCAAACCCTAAACCCCCAATCAACGCGAGGCAATCAAAACATGAATAAACTGGAGTGGATTGAGAAAGAATTGCAAGGTTTAAAAGATGCGGGTTTATATAACCGCATCCGCACGCTTAGTTCGCCGCAAGGCGCCTGGCTGATTGTGGATGGCAAACGCGTCCTGAACTTCTGTTCGAACAATTATTTGGGCCTGGCAAACCACCCGCGCATTTTGCAAGCTGCCAAACAGGCTATGGACAAATATGGACTTGGGCCAGCGGCGGTTCGGTCTATCGCCGGAACCATGGATTTGCACGTTCAGTTGGAAGAACGTATGGCAGCCTTCAAAGGCGTGGAGGCGGCAATCACTTTCCAATCGGGCTTCAATGCAAATGTCGCCGTCATCCCGGCGCTGGTTGGCAAAGAGGATGCTATTTTTTCGGATGAACTGAACCACGCCAGTATTATTGACGGCTGCCGCTTATCCGGCGCGCGCATCATACGTTACGCCCATTGCGATCCAGACGATCTGGAACGGGCGCTCAAAGCCGAACGCGCCAATTATCCCAAAGCTATGGTGATTACAGACGGCGTGTTCAGCATGGATGGTGACATTGCGCCGCTGGATCGCATCTATGAAGTCGTTCAGAAGTATGACGCAATCCTGATGGTGGACGATGCGCATGGGGAGGGCGTGTTGGGCCGCGGCGGGCGCGGGATTGTGGATCATTACAACCTGCATGGCAAGGTGGATATCGAGGTTGGCACAATGTCCAAGGCGTTTGGCGTGGTTGGTGGAGTGGCGGCAGGCAACCCGGTGGTGGTGGAGTGGCTGCGTCAGCGTGGCCGTCCGTTCCTCTTCTCGTCAGCTATGACGGTGCCCGATGTGGCTGCCTGTCTGGCAGCGCTGGACGTGTTAGAAGAATCCACCGAACTGGTGGATCGGCTATGGGAGAACGCGCGCTATTTCAAAGCCGAGATGAAGGCGATGGGATTCGATACCGGCAACAGCGTTACGCCTATTACGCCGGTCATGTTGGGCGAGGCGCCATTGGCGCAGCAGTTCAGTCGGGAGTTGTTCGAGGCCGGAGTATTTGCTATGGCAATTGGTTTCCCCACAGTGCCGCGCGGCAAAGCGCGCATTCGCGTTATGATCTCTGCCTCGCATAGTAAAGAGGACTTGAATCGAGGATTAGAGGCGTTTTCCGCAGTCGGAAAAAAGCTGGGCGTAGTTCACTAATCAGCCCGCAGGGTTGGGCGCAAGCCTGACCCTGCGGATGACTTCATAGTTGCTGGAATGGGTCAATGTTGGGGTTTGTCCCAGCCCAGACGCAACTAACCCTTCCATCCAAGTTGCAGTCTAAACCACACGAGCAACGGTGCGCTGCGATGCGGGGCGCCTGATCCGGCATCCACTCAGCCGGGTAGATCATCTCTGCTTCCAGCGCAACAAGACGATCCACGTGGTGACAATAGCAAATATTGATCGGTTGCCACAAACGAGTCGCCATCCATACCTCCGTAAGTTTGCCGTTATTATAAAGATTATTGCATAAATAAATGGTGCAGATAAGTGTCACATGTCATTGAAAAAAGTTGACAATTGGACAGGGTGTATCGCATCTAATTTTTTCTGGGCAGAGGTGATAAACGTCCCGAAGGTTGCTGATTAGGAGAACCTGCGGGACGTTAACAAAAAGCGCGGCTGAGCAATCCCATGCCCAACCGCGCCATAATCCAAAGGTTCGCAGTCGTTTATTTCTGGCAAATAAATGGGCGCAAATATTGCCCGGTAAAAGAGTTATCCAGGGCGCACACCTCTTCCGGTGTGCCTTCCGCCACGATCTCTCCGCCGCGGTCGCCGCCCTCCGGCCCCAGGTCAATCAAATAGTCAGCAACCTTGATAATATCCAGATTATGCTCGATGATCAACACGCTGTTGCCCGCGTCCACTAAGCGCTGCAATACTTCGATCAGCTTATGGACGTCCGCGGCGTGGAGGCCAACCGACGGCTCATCCAGCACATAGAGGGTGCGACCGGTGGCGCGCTTGGAGAGCTCACGCGCCAGCTTGACGCGCTGTGCTTCACCGCCAGAGAGCGTCGGCGCGGGTTGACCAATTCGAATGTAGCCCAGCCCCACATCTTGCAGCGTCTGCAGGCGGCTGACCATGGCTGGAAAGGCGGAGAACAATTCGAGCCCTTTATCCACCGTTAGATCGAGCACTTCGGAAATATTTAGATCTTTAAAGCGAACTTGCAGTGTCTCGCGATTGAAGCGCGCCCCATGACAGACATCGCATGGCACATACACATCTGGCAGAAACTGCATTTCGATGCGCAGTTGCCCCTGTCCCTGACAGGCTTCGCAGCGCCCGCCATGCACGTTGAAGGAGAAACGTCCGGGCTTATAGCCGCGCACTTTGCTCTCTGGCAGTTCGGCAAAAAGCTGACGGATCTGGTCGAAAAGGCCGGTGTATGTGCCTGGATTGGAGCGCGGCGTGCGCCCGATGGGCGATTGATCAATGTTAATAATTTTGTCCAGGTGCTCCAAACCTTCGATGCGTTCATATTCCCCAGGTTGGGTATGCGCGCCGTTCAGAGCGCGTGCCAGCGCCTTATACAGGATCTCCACCATCAGGGTTGACTTCCCTGATCCAGAGACGCCGGTGATGCACACCAGTTTGCCCAAAGGGATACGCACATTAATGTTCTTGAGATTATGCTCGCGCGCGCCGATGATATGCAGGTACTTGCCGTTCCCGTTGCGTCGCTTTTCGGGGATAGGCACTTTCAGACGCCCGGACAGATAAGCGCCGGTGAGCGACTCCGGAGCCTTGAGAATATCTTCCACCTGCCCCTCGGCGACCACGCGCCCGCCGTGTTCGCCGGCACGCGGCCCCAGATCCACGATCCAGTCCGCGGAGAGGATGGTTTCCGTGTCATGCTCCACCACCAGGACGGTGTTGCCCAGGTCGCGTAACCCTTTCAGCGTATTCAACAATCGTTTGTTGTCCCGTGGGTGCAGACCAATGGAGGGTTCGTCCAGCACATATAATACACCCATCAGTCGCGAGCCGATCTGCGTCGCCAAGCGGATGCGCTGCGCCTCGCCTCCAGAGAGCGTCGAAGCCGAACGTTGCAAGGTCAGATAATCCAGGCCGACATCCACTAAGAAGCCCAGGCGCGCCTGGATCTCTTTCAAAATGCGTTCAGCGATGGCTTGCTGACGCGGGCTGAGCGGCGTTTCGGGCCCTTGCAATCTGCGCACCCATTCCAGCGTGCGGTTCACCGGCCATTGGGTGACTTCGACGATATTAAATCCATCCACGGTGACGGCCAATGCTTCGCGGCGTAGGCGCGCCCCATTACAGGTGGGACAGATCTGCTCGCTCATCAGTTCAGCGATGCGCTCGCGCATATATTCCGAGCCGGTCTCGTTATAACGGCGCTGCAAGTTGCCGATCACGCCCTCGAAAGCCATGCGGAAGGTGGATTGTCGCCCATCTTTGTTGTGATAATGGATGGTTACTTCCTGCCCTTTGGTGCCATATAGAATTAAATCCAGCTTCTCCGGCGGGATCTGCCGCACCGGCTCATCCAAGTTGATATGGTAATGCCTGGCCACGGCTTCCAGCGCCTGCCAGTAATAGCCGCCTTCCTCACGCGGCCCGCGCCATTCGGAAGCCACGATGGCGCCCTCGTTGAGCGATAGATCGCGATTGGGGATGAGCAGATCTGGGTCAATTTCCAGCTTGCCGCCCAGCCCCTGACAATCCGGGCAGGCGCCGTGAGGGGTATTGAAGGAGAATGTGCGCGGCTCAATCTCCGGCAACACCGAACCGTGTTCTGGGCAGGCCAGATGCTCGGAGAAATGCAGGTCGCGGCCTTGCGCTTCCCCGCCTTCCAGCGCTTCGTTGGTGGCATGGGATGGCGGGTTCATCCAATGCACCGTCATATACCCTTCGCCGAATTTCAGCGCCGTTTCCACCGAGTCGGTCAACCGGGAGAGCGCAGATTGTGCTTCTTCCTCGTTTTCGGGAGTGTGGATCACCAAGCGGTCAACCACCGCTTCGATGGTGTGGATTTTGTAACGATCCATCTGAATGTCTTCGTCCAGCTCGTACACCTGCCCATCCACGCGCGCTCGCACAAAGCCTGCCTTGCGGATCTCTTCCAGCACAGCCTGATGTGTCCCCTTTCGACCGCGCACCAGCGGAGCAAGCAACAACAGGCGCGCCCCTTCAGGCAGACGCAATACCTCATCTACAATTTCCTGTGCGGACTGGCGTGCCACCTCTCTTCCACAGACGGGGCAATGCGGGATTCCGGCGCGGGCAAAGAGCAGACGCAAGTAATCATAGATTTCGGTTACCGTCCCCACGGTAGAGCGTGGGTTATGCGAAGCGCCCTTCTGATCAATGGAGACCGCCGGGGAGAGTCCTTCGATGTAATCAACATCCGGCTTTTCCATCTGCCCCAGAAATTGCCGGGCGTAGGCTGAAAGCGATTCAACATACCGCCGCTGTCCCTCGGCAAAGATAGTGTCGAACGCCAGCGAGGATTTGCCAGACCCTGACAAACCGGTAATTACAACCAACTTATCGCGCGGGATCTCCACGGTGATGTTCTTGAGATTATGCTCGCGCGCGCCAACAACTCGAATAACATTTTGTGTCATAGGACCTGTTCGATAAAAAACGAATTGGAACGAATGAGGCCGGTGTAAAGACGATGATGAAGATGGGCAGTGATCTATTATAGCACATTTGTTTTATAGAAAATGTTCGGAAACCACCTTTCTCACCCATCCCCCCGAACTCGGGGGGAGTTTCCGAATACTTTCTTATACAATTAAGTCACATGACCTTATTTGCTTTTCGTGAATGCTCGATGCGCAAATTTTAATTATACCAACCCCTCGATCCAGATGTATAATTTTCGAGCAGGAGCATTGGCAGTGAACCTCTTCAAGAAATTATCCAGTCTATTTTCTCCGGGCAAGACGGATGCTGACGCTTATTGGATCGCTGCCCGTTGTAATCGCTGCGGCGAGGTGATACGGACGCGGGTGAGCCTGAGCAACGACCTGAGCGTCGAATACGACGGCGACGCGACGAGTTATTTCTGTCGCAAGGTGTTGATGGGCGAGGGTCATTGCTTCCAACGGGTGGAGGTTGAATTGACATTCGATGCCAACCGCCGTCTGTTGAACCGCGAGATCCACGGCGGTCATTTTGTGGATGAACAAGACTAAATATCCGCCGACGAAAGCGGATGTGTATGCGCGGCATGCTGCGTAAAAATAACTTCGCGGCTGGGGTCCGCCAGCCGCGAAGCGTTATTAAACGAGGGGGATATCCGCTTTATTCTATCTTGCCGGTGGCAATGGCGCGTTTCACCTCGCCGATGGCCTTGGTAACCTGAATTTCTCGCGGACAGGCGTCTGTACAATTGAAGATGGTGTGACAGCGATAGACGCCAAATTGATCGTTGAGGATGCGCAGCCGCTCGGCGCCGGCGCGATCGCGGCTATCAAAGATGAAGCGATGCGCTGCCACGATCGCTGCAGGACCGACGTACTGCTCGTTTGCCCAGAAGGAAGGGCACGAGGTGGTGCAGCAGGCGCACAGGATGCACTTGGTGGTGTCGTCGAATCGTTCACGTTCTTCGATGCTCTGCAGACGCTCTTTCTTGGGCGGCGGCTCATCGTTGATCAGATAAGGCAACACGGAGCGGTAATTGGCGAAGAATGGCTCCATATCTACAATCAGGTCTTTGATCACCGGCAGCCCCAAAATCGGCTCCACCAGGATTTTATTCGTCCCCAGTTCTTTGACCAGCATCTTGCAAGCTAATCGGTTGCGCCCATTGATGCGCATGGCGTCAGAGCCACAGATGCCGTGCGCGCAAGAGCGTCGAAAAGATAAAGTGCCGTCAAAATTACCTTTAACATATTCGAGCAGGTCCAGCACGCGGTCGGTTGGGTCGGCTTCCACCTCATAGATGTCGTAGTGCGGCTTTTTATCTACCTCAGGGTTGTAGCGGAATATTTTCAGTTTGACCTGCATGACAGCCTCCGATCCATCAATAAACCCGTTCTTTCGGTTGGTATTTGGTGATGACCACTGGCTTGTAGCCCAGGCGCACCTGACCATCATTCCACCAGGCCAGGGTGTGTTTCAGCCAGTTGACGTCATCGCGCTTGGGGTAATCCTCGCGAGCGTGACCGCCGCGGCTTTCTGTGCGCGCCAGAGCCGAGATGGTGGTGACCTCGGCGAGTTCCAGTAAGTTGCCCAATTCCCAGATGTTGATCACTTCGGTATTGAAGATCTTGCCGGGGTCGGGGCGGCGCACTCGTT
>DYGV01000114.1 GCA_020724505.1 Anaerolinea thermophila | reverse complement strand
CTGACTTACCGGTGCAATGAAAGATGCACTCATTGTTATCTACAGGTTTTTGCGTCTCATGCAACTATTCCTGATGAGTTGACCACCGAGGAGTGTTTACAGGTAGTGGATCAAATCGCCGCAGCCGGGGCACTTAATCTGACTCTGTCTGGCGGCGAGATCCTGACGCGGCGCGACTTTTTCGAAATCGCTCAATATGCACGCCAAAAGCGGTTATTGTTACGCCTGTTTACGAACGGTATCTGGATCCGCCCACGCCTCGCCGACCGCATCGCTGCCTTGCATCCCTACGCGGTCGAGATCAGCCTGTATAGCGTCCAACCAGAGCTGCACGAAGCGATCACCCGGCGGCGTAATTCCTGGCGGCTGAGCATCCAGGCGATCCGCTTGCTGCGGGAGCGCAATGTGCGCGTGGTTGTGAAGACGCCTCTGATGCGCCAGAATGTGCGCGAAATTGACGAGTTGCAACGACTGGCGCAGGAACTGGGTGCAAGTTTTCGCTATGATATTACGATCACATCCAAAGACACCGGAGGAATGGACCCGCTGCAATACCGCCTGACATACGAGGACCTGCTGTGGTTGATGCGTCGTCAGATGGACATCTCTCGGTGGGTCAACCGCTCGGTGAACGGCGATCAACGCCCCTGCGGCATTGCCACGAAGGCGGCGGTTATTGACCCTTACGGCAACGTGTATCCCTGCATCGAAACGCGTTTCAAGGCGGGCAACTTGCGCCAGCAGAGTTTACAAGAAATCTGGGCTTCTTCGCCCGTTTGGCAAGAAATGGGGCAGCTCACCCTGGATGAACTGCCAGTGTGCCGCGACTGCGAGCTGCGCCATCTGTGCGTGCGCTGTCACGGGTTGGCGCTGCGCGAGGATGGAAGTTTGCGCGCCCCGGCGCGGGTCAATTGCCGCGAGGCGCTGGCGCGCCGTCAGGCGTTGGTGGAAGTGCAGGCTTTGCCTGCAGATTACCCTATCCCTATCCATTTACAACAGGATGAGGAATTTCAGCGTTATTTATGATTTATTGGATTATAGAGAGATAGAGAGGTTTCTATGCAGCAACCGGAACATTCCATTGAACAACCCGTTGCACCCAACGTGCCTTCTGAGCCGTTGCCCAACCCGAAGCGAAAACCCTACTCGAAGCCAGCGATCGTATATCTGGCGCCCCTGGAGGCGTTGGCAAATGTATGCGAGCCGTTAGGCGGCGGCAAAGAAGGCGGCCTCTGCATCGTAGCTAACAGCTAGTCTGCGGTAGATGTTCCCGGAACCGCCCAGCCTGCTGGCTGAAGTTGCGTCAGAGTTGATCGAAGCCCACCTTCGAGAGGGGCAGCTGGTTCGTTTTTGCGTCACTACCCGCAGCATGGTTCCCACCTTACAACCCGGCGACGAGGTAGTGGTCGCGGCGCAGGCGATTGGGCGGGTTCCGGTTGGCTCTTTGGTGGTATTACGTCGGAAAAACTCCTGGATCGTCCGCCGCTTGATCCAGCGGCGCAGAGCGATGGACGGCGCATGGCTGATGACAACCAAGGGCGATTGCAGCTCGTTCGCCGATCCGCTTTGGCGGGGCGGAGATTGGGTGGGAGTAGCTCTGGCTGTGCAGCGAGGGCCTCAATCCAGGGATCTAACGACTCTCAAAATCCGCTGCCTGGGGCGTTGGATCGCGGCGCTGTCGCGATTGGAAAGCGGCGTTTGTCCTCGTGCAAGGAGCGGTCTGGGATGGCTGGCGCGGCGCGTCCTGCGCCGTACGCTGATTTGGGTTGCCATGGTGGTCTATGAGCGTTGAGACCATATCCGAAGGTGATTTCGAATTGAGCCTGGAGATTGCCGGGTTGCCGATGCGATTGGTCTTTTATGGAGCGGATGCAGCCATGCAAGCGCGCTGGCGCGAAGCGTATCAGGCGTTTCGTTCACCCAGCCGTATCAACGCCCCGTTGGTAGAGGCGGTCGTTGAGCCAGGCGAGCCTTTTTTGCCCTTTCAGCCGCCCACCTGGCGCATTGTGACCTCCACACAGGATGGGCGAATGGACATTCTTTCACACCTGGAAAGAGGCTGGTTCGACTTGAACGCTGGACATGGCTGCCTGACGATGCGCCCCAATGGCAACCCGGAAAATTATTTGCGTGTGGTGTACGCCTGGCGCTGCCTGGCGCATGACGCCTTGCTGCTACACGCCAGCGGAATGATACGCAATGGGCGAGGCTACGTCTTTTTCGGCCGCTCCGGCAGCGGTAAGACCACCCTGGCGCGCCTTTCCAACGACGCCCTCATCCTCAGCGATGATCTGGTGATCTTGAAATGCGAGGACGCCGATGGCCGTCCGGTAGTGCGCGTTTTTGGTGTCCCCTTTCGCGGCGATTTGCCGGAGGCCCCACGCGCCAATGCCAGCGCGCCTTTATACGGTCTTTTTAGCTTGGTCAAAGACGATCATCATCAACTGGACAAAATGGAAAGGCACGAAGCGGTGGGGCGTTTGACTTCTTGCGTGCCATTTGTCATGTCGCAGCCGCAAAACGCCCAACGCGTATTGAATTTGTGCGATGAAATCACGCGGCGTATTGCCGTGCGAACTTTGCACTTTCGCCGCGATCCTGCTTTTTGGAGTGTGTTGGATGGATGAGAATTGTTATCCCGCGCCGCACTCTCAGGTTGCCGCAGCCATAGTGGATGGACAGGCGGTGATCGTGATGGCTGACAGCGGCAATATGAGTGTCTTGAACGAGTTAGGCACACGCATCTGGCAACTCAGCGACGGCTTTCATCGCGTGGAGGAGATCATCCAAGCGATTGTCTCCGAATATGAGGTGGAGGAGGCGCAGGCGAGGGCGGACGTGAGCGCGTTTCTGGAGCAGTTGCTTGCCCTTGATGCGCTTGTCTTGAACGAAACGCCGCAGCCCACTGGCTAAGCAAATTCGATACACGCGGGCAAGAAATCTATCGCACTGGCATGGAAAACCGATTATGAAAGCTATCCGTTTCTTCCAGTTCGTCTTTTTTTCGGTCGCTATTTCGCTTTGCCTGGTGTGGTTATTCTTTCGAGCAGCGCAGGCGGGCGTCCCGCCGAATAACGTCGCTGCGATGGAGGACGGCCCCATTCGCCTGATCCAGGCGGATGGGCAAAGCGTGGTGTTGGAACTGATCGCACCGAAAGTGGAAGTTGAACAGACTGTGGTCGGCGACCGGCCATGCCAGATGTTGCGTTTGGATGGGTTTGCCCTGCTGGGCGAGCCGGACGCGCCACCCTTGCCTGCACGCGGCGCATGGGTGGGCATACCGCCGGGCGTAGAGCCAATCGTAACCGTGCTGGAAGAAGAGATACAGCCCCTGGACGGGCGTTTTGTAATCTGTCCGCAGGGCGAACCGCGGGTGGATTTCGATGAGCGAGGAGCGCGCTTCTTGGGTTATGAGGCGCAATGGGACGCGAAGGTGTATGCCCAGGATCGTTTCTTGCCCTCGGCGCCGGTTGAACTGGCGGGAACGGGCTATGTACGCAGCCAGCGCCTGGCGCAGTTGCGTTTCCAGCCGTTGCAATATAACCCTTCCACAGGCGAAGCGCGGCTGTATACGCGTCTGCGAGTGCAGGTGAATTACCCCTCTGCGCCAATGCAACAGGGTCTGGCGCAGACTACAGTGGATGAGGGGCGCTTTGAATCGGTTTTAAGCAGCCTGCTGGTCAATTATGAAGTGGCGCGTTGGCAGCGGGTTGCCTCGCCCACTCAAAGCGCTGCGGATCCCCCAGGCGTCTATCAGAGTCACTCCGACGCTGCTCCATTGGTGAAGTTACTGGTGGCGCAAGACGGCATCCAGCGACTGAGCTACGCAGATTTGCAAGCGATTGGCGTCCCAGTAGATGAAGTGGATCCGCGCACTTTTCGGATTTATGAAAAGGGCGTAGAAGTGGCGATGATGGTGACGGGCGAGACGGACACGTCTTTTGATCCTGGCGATGAGATCTTATTCTATGGCCGACTCGCGGGTACCAAATGGAGCAAGGTCGGTGTGTACTGGCTTGCCTGGGGCGACAGTTTTGGAGGCAGACAGCGTCCGCTGCGAATATCTCAGCGCCCTAGTGCCCCCAATGATGCTTTGCCCACGCCGCTTAGCTTTTCCGAAACCGCGCACATCGAGAAGAATCTCTCTTATGTCAGCGCCCGACCCAGCGGCACGAACGATGATCGCTGGTATTGGGCGACGCTCGCGGCTTCTGATCTGCTGACCTCTACCAAGATTTTTACCTACACCTATCCCTTCAGCCTCACCGCGCCCACGTCGCAGCCGGTCAGCCTGACGCTGCGTGGGCTGTTTTATGGCATCAGCGCGTTGAACGGCACGGCGACGGCGCAGCATCACACACGCATCTATCTCAACCAGCGTTTGATTCACGATTTTTCCTGGCCGGCGCGAGGCGCATTTTCGTTTGAAGCGCGTGCCAGCCAGTCGCTGCTCGTGAGTGGGACGAATACGATTCGGATTGTATTGCCCATGGACAACCTCACGTTTGAATCCTTTCACCTCAACTGGTTCGAAATAGAATACGCCCGGGCGCTGACGGCGGCGCAGGACCGGCTATCTTTTTCGCTCCCTCCCGGCGAGTGGCAAGTTCAGGTGGATGGCTTTTCTTCGCCGGTGGTGCAAGTGTATGACATCACCACGCCGACTCTACCGGCGCAACTCACTAGCCTGGTTGTGCAAAACATCAACGGAACATATCGGGCGCGCTTTGCCCACAGCTCCTCAGCGCCGGCGCGCTTCATCGCCCTAACAGAAGGCGCCATCCGGCCGGTGGACGAAGTCCTCTTGGATGAGCCAGCGGATCTTCTCAGTCCCGCGAACGGGGCGGATTATCTGGTAATCACCCATCAGGATTTTTACACCGCCGTCCAACCGCTGGTAATGGATCGCGCCGCTCGGGGGTTGCGTGTAAAAACGGTCAAAGTTCAGGATGTGTACGACGAGTTCAATTTCGGCTTACTCGATCCCCAGGCGATCCGCGACTTCCTGGCTTATGCTTATCACAACTGGCAGCCTCCCGCCCCGACCTATGTGCTGTTGGTGGGAGATGGCACCTTCGATCCGTTGGATTATCTGGGCGATCGGCGACCGGAATTCATCCCGCCTTATTTGGCGGACGTGGATTATTGGATTGGCGAGACGGCGGCGGATAATCGTTATGTAAGCGTGAGCGGCGACGACATCTTGCCAGACATGGCCTTAGGGCGCTTGCCGGTGAACACTCCCGCTGAGACGACGGCGATGGTGAATAAGATTTTGGCTTATGAGCAAAACCCCCCGCAGGGAGAATGGAATCGCAAGGTGATGTTCGTCGCCGACAACGCCGACGCCGCGGGCGATTTCGCTTTCTTTTCAGATCAAATCGCGGATTTTGAACTGCCAGGCAACTATATGCCGGAGAAGATCTATTACAAAATTACCCATCCCAGCGAGGTTTCTGCTCGTAACGCCATCACCGAGGGCATTAACCAGGGACGGTTGTTGATCAGCTATGTTGGCCATTCGGCGGTGCAGTATTGGGCGCAGGAAGCCCTATTCTCGAAGGCTTATCTCTCCAAATTGACCAATGCCGATCGCTTGCCATTAATGTTGCCCATGACTTGCCTGGATGGATATTTTATCTGGCCGAAACCAGCGGTAGGTGATTATTCTTCCTTAGGTGAACTGGTCGTCCGCCTGGACGGAGCAGGGGCTGTGGCCAGTTTCTCGCCCACTGGCTTTGGCGTGGCGCACGGGCACGACTATCTGGAGCAAGGTCTGTTTCGGGCGATCTTTTCGCCATTCCCCACAGAACTGGGTCTGGCAACCTTGAGAGCAAAGCTGTATTTAAACGAAAATACCACTGGTTTTTCCGATCTGATCGAAACTTACACGCTGTTTGGGGATCCAGCCACCCGATTACAGACGATCGAGCCTTTGCGGATAATGTTGCCCTTGATGTTTCGCTAAGATGGTCGCAGGCGGCGCTCATCCCCCTGGCGTACGGTGACGCCGATAGCGTCCAGATGTTCCAAAAAAGCCAGCACATAGCGCCGGCTGGTGTTGAAATGGTCGCGCGCCTGCGCCACGGTCAGTGCCCCATTTTGCTGGATCAGCCGGCGGACATCGGCGGCCATTTGATCATAATCTTCGCGCCGAAAGACCACATCCGGTGCAACGGCGACAAATTCGCCCAGATCCACCAACGCCGCGATGACGTCTTCGCCAACCTCTGTCTGACACTCCTTCATGGTGGGAGGGGAGTAAGGGCTGGCGGCAAAACGCGCCTTCAAGCGCTGAATCATTTGTTGCTGAGCGGGAGTAAAACGGATGGCGTGACCAGGCCGATGCACCAGCGGGCCCGTCTCCAATAAGATGCCCTCGGCGACCAGCCGTCGCAAGGCGGCGTTTGGTAAGCGCGGCGAGGCGCGGGTGAGATCTTTCAGACGGCTCCGGAGTTCTTCTCGCGGCATACCGCGTCGCAGCGGGTAGGCTTTGTGATATGCTTCGGTCTCCTGGATTGCGCGTTGCGCAATTTGCTCCCACAGCGCGCGATGGATCACCAGATCATCCGCCGCTGGATCGGTAGGCGATCCTTCCAAGACGAGCATTTGCCCGCTGGCGATAAGTTCATGTGTTGCCTGGACTGCGCGCTGGCTATCCAAGTTGGCGCGCTCTATCACCGCGCGCAGAGTAGCCGCCCCCAACACCAGCAACGCTTGTAAAATAACTTCAGCTGGCGAGCCTTGCGCTAGCGCCTCCAGCGCGGCCAGAGTGGTCGCGGAAAATCGTTTGTAGCGCCCTTTCGGGTGTGGTTCAATCACCTCCCCGCCGCCTAGCGTTTCCCCCGGAGATGGGCGCCGTAAAATGTAGCGGTCGCCGCGCGCCGCCACTACGGGCTGGTTCAGTTCCAGTTGTAGCCATCCTTCCTCACCAGGAGGTAGCTCCTCCACCCCCAGCAATCTCACCCGCGCCACCAACTCAGCCGCGCCGAGGAATAGTTTGACTTCTGTATTGTGCTTCAGCGGCAAGCTTACATCTGGCAACAGGCGAAAACGCACGTCCAAACGCTGAGTTGGGCGGTAATCTCCCGGATGTGCGACGACATCCCCGCGGCGTATATCATCCAGCGCTACGCCAGAGATGTTCACCGCGGTGCGGCTGCCCGCTACGGCCACTTGTTCTTTCTGCTTATGCGTTTGTAAACCACGCACGCGTCCGCGTAACCCGCGAGGCAATATTTCCACCTCGTCGCCGATTTTGAGCTGCCCATCTATTAACGTGCCGGTGACCACTGTGCCAAAACCGGCGATGGTGAAGACGCGGTCAATTGGCAGGCGTGGCCGTCCTCGGTCGGGTCGCAATGGTTTTTCTGCCAGGCAAGCGCTTAAGGTACGCTTTAATTCCTGAATGCCTTCGCCGCTGCGCGCCGACACCCGCACGATGGGCGCCGATTCTAAAACTGTGCCGGTGAAAACCTGACGCAGATCGGCTTCAACCAGATCTAACCATTCTTTGCGGCTTTGGGGGTCTTCTCCGATCAGGTCTATCTTCGTCAAAGCTACCACGCCGCCTTGAATTTGCAGCAAATCTAGAATTGCCAGATGTTCGCGCGTTTGGGGCATCACCCCTTCATCGGCTGCCACCACGAAAAGCGCTGCGTCTATGCCGCCTACCCCAGCCAGCATGTTTTCAATAAAGTCGCGATGCCCTGGCACGTCCACAATGCCCACTTCTTCGGGCTGACCATCGTCCAGCGCCGGCAGCGTCATCCAGGCAAAGCCCAGATCAATGGTCATTTCTCGCTCGCGTTCCTCTTTCAGGCGGTCGGGATGAATGCCTGTAAGCGCCTCAACCAGGGTGGACTTTCCATGGTCAACATGACCTGCGGTGCCAATCACGCGCATAGAAACAACCTCTAAAGCAGGATAGATTCAACGCTGCTGTGCCTAGCGGCTGCGCCCTATGGTGCGCTCAAAACTCGTTGTCCATTCATGGACGACTGCCAATAAGGATTGCAGTCTCTTCTCCGTCTGCTCGTTCATCTGCTGAATCAGGTCTTGAATTTCCTGCAAAGTATCTTCCAACTGTGTCAGCCGGTCGGCGAGTTTTTCCTGTTGACGCAATGTCTCATTGCGTTGTTCTTCCATCGTCAACGTGTAGTTCGTCCACCGTTTTTGGTCATCGGCTTTAAAGGTCGCCCAATCTTGGCGGAAGCGTTCCTCTGCCAGGCGCTGGATCTCGGTGATTTCGTTGATGCGTCGTTCGACTTTTTGGCTGAGTTCATCAATGGTCTGTTGCGATCGTTTCACCGCGCGGTGCGTTGCATCCAGGTTTTGTAATTCATTTTCCAGGTCGGCGGTCTGGCTTTCGATAATTTGGAAGCGCGTCTGCCATTCTTTCCAGATGCGTTCGCGTTCGACCTCTCGCAGCGCCTGGCTATCCATGAAATGGGCGATAGCTTCCCTACGTTCGGCTTCAACGGCTGCCAGTTCGCTCAAGCGCGTTTCCAATTTCTTTAGCGTGGCTGTAGCCAGTTCAAGCCTGCCGCTCTGATCGTCCACTCGCTTCCGCATTGCAGCAGTTTCGCCGCTCAGGTCGGTCAGCCGTTTTGCATCCTGACGGCGACCATCTTCCATGAGGCGTATAGCGCGCGTATACTCCTCTTCACTACGCCGCATGGCATCCAGCCGGTTACGCACCTCGTCAATCGAGCGCGCCAGGCGGCTTTCTTCGTCAATACGCACCTTGAGATTGCGCCTGATGTCGGCAATTTGTTCCAGCTCTTTGCGAATTTCCGCCAGAGAGGTTTCCAGGGCGCGAATTTCTTCCCGACGCGCCTTTTCGGTCTCCTCGGCTCGTTTACGCTCAGCTTTCTCTTTTTCCTCAAACTGTTGCTTGGTTTCGATGCGGCTCTGTAGCAGGTTCTCTTCCAGGCTATCTATGCGCGTGAGCAGGGCGTTCAGCCGCGTAATCTCACTGGTTGCTTCCTTAATCTGGTTGTTTAGCGGTTGAAGATTTCCCTCCAGGGCGGCCAGACGTTCTTCTAAAGCCCCAATTTTGAGCTTGTCTTTACGTCGCTCTTCGTCCAGCCAATCCACTTGTTTACTGATCTGTTCGAGTTCCATCAAAATGTTCTCCTTGCAGGGTGAACGTAATTTGGCGTATATCTTACCACCGATCAGGGGGTGGGGCCGGCAAAAATGATGCCCAGATTAGCCATTGTAGGCAAGTAAGCTTGGGGAAATATTCCTGCCAGCGTCAACATCACCACCCCTGCGACCAGCAATGTGATCTGAATGCGGTCTTCGGAGATGCGCCAGCGGTTTGGTTCAGAGGATTGCAGCATCACTGCCAGAGTGCGCAGGGCAGCCGCAAATAGCCCCAAATTGCCCACCAGCGACAACAAAACCGCCGATTGGGATTTTTGGATCAATGCACTCCATAATGCGACATTGATCGGAAAGCTGGCTAGTAGCGGCAGCCCGGCGAGGGATAAATTTGCCAGGAGCAAGACGGCGCTGGCAACTGGTAATCGGTAAGCGACTCCCTGAAGGCTGCGAAAGTCCAGATCGGGTTCATAATAACCCAGGATACGCAAGGCTAAACCCCAAAGTGCAAGACCCAACCCTTGCGGTGCCATTTGGGCAAAATAGACACCAATCAACGGCGTGGCGCGCCCCAATTGATCGTTCAAGCTCAACGCTAGCAACATCATGCCAATTTGGGCAATGGCAGCGAACCCCAAGATGCGTCCCAAATGGCGCTCAAAGGCTGCCCCGACACCACCGGCCAGCGTCATTAGGACGCCAGCGTAGCGCACCACAACGAACATCGCCGGCGCCAGTCCAGGTAACGAATAACGGATGAGAACTTCCAGCGCTAAAAATGAAATGCCCAACGGAAGCAGGAAAAAGACGAACGCTGCGGCGTAGGGGTTGCTCTCCTCAGCTAGCATTGGCGCCCAGGTGTGAAAGGGGACAACTGCCAGGGTCAGTGAGAAGCCTAGCGCCAAAATCAGGATGGAGGCAGGGATACCTGTCGTTGGATCTGCGCCTGAGCCGGAAGGTAGGGCAGTGATTAAACCATCCGCAAAAATAATCAGGCAGACCCCGCTGACCAAGTAACTCAAGAAACGCAACGCGCCGCGGCGGGTTGGTTCTCCTGGGGCAGAAACCAGTGGGACGCTAATGAATGCAGCCAGCGCGAAAAGAAATGCCGAGGAAGGCAAAGTTTCCGACGCCAGCGCAGCGGTGAACAGTGCCGCGATCCCTAGACCAAGTGGAGCGAATAGGCGATGGGTGCGGGCTGCGCCAGAGCCGCCCAACCAGAAAGCAATGCTTGCATAGATCAAAACCAACGCCGGGCGCATGGAGTTATCCAGGGTGAAACGCCCACCAAATAATAACTGTGTCGCCTGGATTCGCAAGGCCGGCAGCACTGTCCAGAGCCGAATCGGGATCGGTTCACCAATGGGAAATTGCCATGCCAGCCAGGCAAGCAACAAGGCGGCGATCACCGCTGTCCAATAAACCGCTTGCGCCCAACGCCGCAGGGAGTATAGGATGAAGGCCACGGCGCCCGGAAAGATGCTCCAAATTACCAGGGCGGTCATTCGTTGGCCTCCATGTGGGGCGCCAGCAGCAGATAGGCGCCGGTGAGCGAGATAGTCAGGGTGACAGCAGCCGAAAGCGCTGCGGCGAGCGGCGCAACGCTCAGGGCGGCGTAGAGCAGTTCAAAGCCGGAGAAGAACAACAATAGACCTAAAATCACGTGCAACGGTTGGGAATGAAAACCCATTTTCAACAATCCCAACCCGACCAAGATGAGGCCTCCCCAGGCATGGACTGGTTTGAGACCTGGGATCCAGTTCGTCAGGCTCGGCACTTGTGAAATCACGGCTAACCCAACCAGGGCAGCGGAAAGGACGAGAAATATGGGATGGGGAGCATCGCCGGGAGACAAATGATAGCGGCGCGGCTGCGCAGTGGGAGGCGGGGGCGCGCTTTCGATGTCGTTTTGTATTGAGCTGGCTTCAGGTAAGCTTAGCATAGCCATCCCCAGCACGGCTCCAGCGATCCAGCCGGCTACCAATCGAGTTATTGCCATCCCCAGCGGCCATTCGAGCGCAGTTAATGTAAATGCTCCTACATACTGCGCCGCCAGTAAGCCGATGCTAGCGCGCCAATCTTCCGCCATCAGAATCAAAACGCCAGAGATGGTAAGAAGCGCCGCCGCAGAGATCGAAAGCAACTCGATCAGCATGAACTATCCCGTCATACCAAGCTGAATTAGCAAGGAATACAGCAACGCCAGGATGAGCAGCGCCCACAAGATTCCAGCTCGCCCTTCTAATGCCCAGCCGACCCAACGCGTCAGCCGTCTCACTCCATGATAGAGACTCCACAACAGGCGATAAAGCCCGTTGAACTCTAGCATTGCCGCGCTGTGCTCTACGAAACGAGGCGATCCGCGAGCGCGATGGAAAGAAAGCGAAATGAAGAACAACGTCAGCCCGTTGCCCAGGATGCTAATGCTGCTTTCGACCCATCCCGGCCAGGCAGGCAATCCGCCAGAAGCGCCAGGGCGCGACCACCAGGCGATCATCACTTGAGCGGCGGGCAACAATGCCAGCCCCAACGGATAGACAAGCCAAACCCAACGTTCGGCGCTGGCTGTGGTGGGCGAGTGTCGCAAAGCATGGCGGAGAAATCCAATGATCAACATCCCCTGGATGATGAGGAATAGCAACTCGATAGGTTGGAAAGGTAGTGAGTAGAGCGTCACTCCCGGCCAGGTGGGGGTAAAGGGTAAGGTGGTCGTCCACAACGCGCCCAACAGCAGAAGCGGGGTGATCCAGCGCGGCCGCGAGGAAGCCAGGATCAGCAAGCCGCCGCAAAGGATCGCCACGCTTCCCCAGGCTAGGCTAGCGTTCGCCTGACCACGCGCCGCCGCAGCTAACGCCAGGGAAGAAGCGCCTGTCAGCCAAAAGGGCAAGCCATCGCGAATGGCGACGCGTTGCAACCAGGAAAATGCAGCGTATAAGGCAGCTAAAGCGGCCAAGAATAACAGCCATCCGCTGCTTTGCGCTGAGCCAGATTGCGCAGCCCGCGTCAGGATAATCAGCGCAGAGGCGGCAGGCGTCAACCAGAACGAGGCGCGCAAACCGGCAGGCAAGTCCTGAATTTCGGGCAGCGGTCGGTGTGGAGGAATTAATCCTAGGCGCAACCCTGCGGCTGTAAGGAGAAGGGGCGCAATGCTGGGGTGTAGACCAGTCAGGGTAGTTGAATAGCCGCGAGCGTTGGAGAGCAACTCCGCCCAGATTAGCAACATACTGGATAGGATGCGCAGACCAAACGCGAGGACCAGGCTCTCGCTCTCCTCTTTATTGCGGGCGCGGGGGATAACGATCGCTAGTAAGATCAGATCCAAAAGCGTCCAAAGCAAGGCGGCAGCGATCAAATTACCGGCTAATATTGCCAGGCCGGCGACACCTGTCAGAATGATTACAGGGAATAGATCGAACCATCTCCCACCAGGGCGTTCACCAGGGCGTGGGCGTTTGACTTCGGTCAACAAAATCGCTGCAGCCAGAGAGATTACTGCCAGCAGATACGAGGCAGTAAGATGATCTATGATAAGGGTAGGGGTGCTGGGCAACAACACCTCGGGCTGCCAATGGAAAATACTCAGGTTGTCTGGGATTTGGGCGCGCGTCAGCAGAGCCAGAACCCAGGCGATCAGACAAGCTGCAGTATTCAGCAGCCAATGATGCGCAAACCTGGGGCGCAAGAGTCGAATCGTCAGCGAGGCGATTGCGGCAACGCCCAATACGAGAACACTAAAGACCGCAAACATGAGATGTGCCTTACCTCATATCAATAACGTCGTCTTGAATAGGCGTTGTTATCTCGTAATCACTGGTGGCAGCCAGTGTAGGCGGCGAATTTCTTCGCCCAATGCTGCGCTCAAATCTACCATCTCGCGATTGGACATGGATAAAAAATAGATCTGATCACGTCCGGCTATGAGGATTGCACCGCTGCCATCTGGCGCCCAAATCACCTGGGACACATTCAGCGGTAGGGTGAGAAACTTGCTCAATTTCTGTGTGACCAGATCCAGGCTGAATAGCACCGG
>DYGV01000113.1 GCA_020724505.1 Anaerolinea thermophila | reverse complement strand
AGATCTGTAAGTTCATCGTAAAAAACGATATTTCATCCCTCTTACTGTTGTTTCAATTGGGGAGTGCCAACTTTTATTGTCTTTTTAAGTCTCTCCCCCTCCTCATTGACGCGTCGCCAGGCGGCCTCCGCGGTTTGCACTTCGGATAGCATCTCTGGATATTCGCCATAACGCACTCGCACATAAATCTGCGTAATCGCCTCCAGATCCTGCTCTCGATCAGTAAAGATTTGCGACATACGCGGCAAAAACTCCAATGGCGTCGCGGATTCCGGGCGCGGCGCTCCGAGCTCGGCGCACAATAGTAATAACTGAGAGTAAATCTGACGAATACGGGTAGTGGCTAATGCTCGTCCCTTAGGGCGCAGCCGGTGCGTCACTCCATCCAACCAATCCTGCAGCGCCTGCCGTGCCAGACGACCCGCAGCGCCCGATTCGAGCAGCGATTCTGGTCCCTCCGGCAGAACAACGGTTTTTTGGCTCAAGGTTTTCCGCGTGCTAAGATAAACGACCAGTACAATCAACGCCAGAGCGCCAAATAAGCACAACGCCTGTAAAATCAGCGGCGGCGGACCACCTTGCTCTACATTAACTGGATAGAGCGGATAAATCTCGCCGGGCATCAGCAATTCGCTTTCTGGGGCAGGCGTGGCGCGGGGCAGGCTTTGAATCCAAGAAATCAACGGAAGAAATAAAAAGCTGAAGAGCAAAGCCGGCAGGCCAAGCAAAAATAGCGCGACTACCATGGCCAATCTCAAGATTGTTGAGATAGATTGCATCAAAAGATGATATTGACCGGTGAGTAAGCTGCCTGCTACGGATGCCGCTGAGACAACCAGTCCCAAAACACCGCCAATGCTGAACAGCCAGCGGCGATCGAAGGGATTCTTGCTTCGACTTACGCTCGCGCTGACATAGGCAATGCGCGTCATCGTCACGGCCATAAGCCCTATGAACAAATATACGCCAAATAATAAAAACTCATTCTGACCGCGATGCGCTGCGTCCGTGAGTTCTGCCTGCATACGCCAGGCAATAAAGGTGTAAGCCAATTGCGCCAGCAAGCCTTGATTGAAGCGCCTCCAGGCAAACGCTGGACGCAGCGTTTCATCGCCTAGCGTCGCTCCCCGCCGCCATAACCATACCACCGTCGCTGCTGACAGCAGAAAACCTGCATCTAGGCGAAGAATGCCCTCGACGGTTGTAATGGGGGAGTGCCCATCTACCAGGGTCAACGGCGCAAGAAAAAGTTGCAGTGCCAGCAGCACGCCTAGCGCTCCCAGCCGTACGCTGCGCAGTAGATGTAACTTTTCTATACCCAGGCTGACCCAATAAGCACTGAATATAACAATCGCTAAGACGAGTGTCGTTTTCCAGACCGATGCAACAAGAGAAATTTGCCCAAGCAAGCGGAGCCAGGGAACGACCCAGGTTAATTCTGCTGCCATCAAAAACAGCGCAGCGGTTATGGATTGCCAGCGCCAGGATGCATGAACGTCAGACAGCGATTCAACAGATGTTTCTGCGCTCATGGGATAAACGGCCTATGAATGAGCGTCACACCCGGAATAGAAAGCGGCTTGCGCTCATCAAAAGAAAGCAGCACAATCCGCCGCTCGCGTTGACGTAATCGTAATGCTGCTTCGCGTAACTCTTGCGAGGTCTGTCCTGTGATCAACACCAGCGTTGCTCCATAAGGCAAGCGCGGCGATTCATGCAGTAAAAAGCTATCAAACGTGCTGGTGACAAAGAGCGTCGCCCCAGCCAACGCAGTGAGCAGCCGGGCAAGTTGCTCTGGCGAGCGCCCCGGCGGAACGCGGAAAGGCTGGTCGGCGTGCGAAAGGCAAGTGTTCGCGATCAACCCCACACGATATCCATCAGCCAATGCACGTTGCGCTATCGCAGCAGCCACACGCGTCAGATACTCCAGCAACGCCGGATTGGCGCCTTCCCAGTAATGGGGCATAGTCATCACATTCAGGCAGATTACCATCACCCGCGCCGAAACCGGTTGATACACTTTTACCTGTAACTCACCAGTACGGGCGGTAGCTGGCCAATGCACGCGCCGAAAGTCATCCTCCGGTTGATAGGCACGCACCCCCATGATCAGATTGGGATCTTCATACAACCGGCGACGGGCGCGCTGCTCCCCGAAAGGATCGCTTGTAGGAAGCTCTAAAACATCGAAGTCCAGCGGCTCAGGAAAAACCGTCAGATAATCATAATTCTCCTCATCGCGACGGTTCTCGAATAGGCCGAAGATGTCCCCCGCCTCCAGAGCGGTTGGCCCCAGGCGATAGATGCCGCGTTTTCGCAGCAACATGACATAATTACGTCGGTCACGCTCGAACCAACGCAAGCTGTACAGATTGACCAACGCCCCTATTTCTGGTAGATGGGTTATTTGCAGCAAGCGCTCGTCCTGAGGCCCAACCGCCTCCGGAATCAGGTCAATCACCCGCAACCAGGGGATGGGTAAGAATTTGCGATTCTCCGCGATAACAGACATGATCAGCGTTTCACCAGGGAAACCGCGATCGTAGATAGATTTCCGTTGATAGGTCACTTGCTGCAAAGCGCGCCGCGACCAGGATTGTGCAACAAAACTGATCAGGATTAGGATCACAGCAATCGCCGCTAGGGGATAAACGCGCGCGATCAGGCTGATAACCAATAAGATCAATAAATAAGGCCACCAGTTCGCCGACGTCATTTGCTGCTTTTATTTAGTCTTAATGCGCTAATTGCAACTTATGCCTGTGCGAAATTAATTCTCCACCGGCGTTGGCACTTTTTCCACCACGGCGGCTACCAACTCCTGCGGACGACGGCCGCGCAATTGCGCTTGCGATGATAGGATCATGCGATGCGTCAAAACATGCGGCGCAAGATATTTCACATCATCTGGCAACACATAATTCCGCCCCTGGATGGCAGCCCACGCTTGCGCCGCCTGATACAACGCCAAGGTCGCCCGCGGGCTTGCGCCTAGCTCGATTTCTGCGTTGTTGCGCGTTGCCCGCGCCACTTGCACAATGTAGTCACGCAGGCTTTCTTCTACGCGCACTTGGCGGCGCTCCCGCTGCAAGGTGATCACCTCTTCCGGCGTGGTAACCGCCTGTAACTCCGCCAGCGGATCCTCCAGCCGAAAGCGCTCCAGGATGGCAGCCTCCTCTTTTTCATCTGGGTAGCCTATGGCTATGCGCAACAAAAAGCGGTCAATTTGCGCCTCAGGCAGCGGAAAGGTCCCCTCCAGCTCTATGGGGTTCTGCGTGGCTAGCACCAGAAAGGGACGCGGCAAGGGATGCGTCACCCCGTCAATCGTCACCTGGCGCTCCTGCATCGCCTCCAACAGCGCCGATTGGGTGCGCGGTGTGGCGCGGTTGATCTCATCCGCCAACACTACCTGGCTCATCACTGGGCCGGGGCGGAACTCGAATTCCTGCTTTTTCTGGTTGAACCAGTTCAGACCAGTAACATCCGTCGGTAAAAGGTCGGGGGTAAACTGGATACGGCGGAAAGTGCAGCCCAACGAAACAGCCAGCGCTCGCGCCAGGGTGGTTTTGCCGATGCCAGGCACATCCTCCAGCAGCACATGTCCCTCGCACAACACAGCGGCCAGCGCCAGGTTAATGGCTTCATCCTTGCCAACGATCACCTTCTGGATATTCTCGCGCAAACGGCGGGCAATTTCAGCGATCATAGACACCTCGGGGCGAACGGCGCGTTAGCAGCGCGCCTTCGACGGGGATAAGTTTACCAAAGCTTATGGAAATACGCCGCGGGAAAGCGGAAAGTTCAAGGTGGCTTTAGATCAATGCACCGACTAACCTTTTGTCGCGCCAGCTGTCAAACCCGCGATATAGAAACGACCCAAGAAAATAAAAATAAGCAACGATGGCAACGAAGTGAGCATGGAGCCCGCCATTTGGATGTGCCAGACTTGTGCATAGTTCCCCTTTAACCCCGCCAATACCGGCGTCGCCATTTGAGCAGCAGGCCCTTGTGTCATCGCCATTGCAACCAGGAATTCGTTCCAAATCATGGTAAAAATTAAAATGGCGGTCGAAATGATCGCCAGCCTCCCTACTGGCAATAAAATTTTCCAATAAAAAGTGATCGGTCCACATCCATCCAATGCCGCCGCTTCTTCTAATTCGACCGGAAAAGATTGAAAGAAGGTAGCAGTGACCAACATTGCCATGGGTGTGTTCAAAATGAGATAAGCCAGGATCAACCCTGGCTTGGTGTTGATCAAATCCAACGCCATCAGCAGGCGAGTGAGAGGATACAACACAACCTGATAAGGTAGAAACGTGGCAATTGTCGCGGTAAAGAAGATCGCCTGGCTATATTTGAAACGCATTCTTGCCAGAAAGAACCCCGACCAAGAACCTAAAAACACCGCGATGAGAGTCGCTGGTACGGCTACAAGAACGCTATTTTGCAACCCCTGTTTAAGTACGCCAAAGGCAGTGACATAATTTACCCATTCCAAACTGCGAGGCGGTAAATAGTATTGAGCCTGGCTGATTTCCTGTTGCGTTTTCAGCGAATTGGCGATCATTGTATAGAGCGGTAAGAGCCATATCGCCGCGGCAAGTGTGAGAAGGATAATCAGAGGCAATTTAGAAAGCGCCTTTTTTATTTTCATGCTTGCATCCTCCTCATTGACCACCACGAATAAGGAACGACTACCAAAATAGCTAGGATGAGAATCACAACGCTGATTGCTGCACCCAAGCCGACGAACGCCTGGCGATAGGTTGCCACAAACATAAAGAAGCCCAACACTTCAGTGGATGTCCCCGGACCGCCAAAGGTTATTACCCACACCAGATCGAAGACTTTCAAGCTAAATATGGTCAACATACCGATGGTGACCATCGTCGCTTGTGTAACATTCGGCACGACAATGTGGCGAAAGATTTGAAGAGCGGAAGCGCCGTCAACTTTCGCGGCTTCAAAAATCTCGATCGGAATATCACGAATAGCCGCGATATAAAGGGTCATTGCAAAGCCGGTATATTGCCAAATCGCAGCGGCGATCAAACAATATGTTGCCTGTTTTGGATCTGCGATCCAGGGCTGGATGAAATTACCCAAACCAAAGCCCTTAAGAATATTATTGATCACGCCGGCTTCAGGGTCATACATCCAGGCCCATAAAGTCCCTGTGACCACAAAGGATAATGCCAGGGGATAGAGAAATATAGGTCGAAACAGAGCTTCGGCCCTTCCGGAAAGCGAAAGTCCATAAGCCAAAAGCAAACCCAGCAACGCAGATGGAACAATAAACGCAACCATCCAGATAAGGTTGTTTTTGAACGCATTCCAAAAGCGTTCCATTTTGAAAAGCGTTGCATAATTCTCAAAACCGATAAACTTCCAAACCGGAGCCATTCCCACCCAATTATCCATGGAAACCGCGACGGTCCACACGATCATTCCACAGAGTACGGCCACGATGATGAGAATGGGTCCCAAGAACAGAATAACATGAAGGCGGTTGTATCGCATGGTGGAAATAACTCCCGATTCAAGCTCCCTGCCCCCCTACTACCACAAATCTCTTTGGTTTCAGAGGGGGGCAGGGGCTCATTTTGAGGAAAACCTCAACACAATGGATCGTTATTTAGCCCAATACCAGGCGCTTTGTCCAGCAACGTCATAATTCTTCATTATAAGCGCCGTCGAATCCAATGCTCTCTGGATATCACCGGTGAACAAGAAGCCGGTCAGAATATCCTGCCAATCGCTCAAGAAGTTCTGCGGCGCCAATGCGCCATGGGCTGAGGCAGGAACGATGCGCTTCTGCGCCCAAGCTTCTGCATCTCGCTGATGTAGCGAGTCAGGATAGTTGCTGGCAGGCACCAATTTACTGGCAGCGATCGAACCCTTAATGATCGTGAACTCTGCTTGCGTCGCTGGATCTGTTAGGTTATTCAACCAGGCGGTTGCAGCTTCAGGGTGTTTGATCCCTTTTGGACGAGTGAAGCAGTCAACTATCATCAAGAAGACTTCCTCAGGCTGCTGCGGGAAGGCAACGGCTTCCCAATCCACACCCTCTTTATAGCCACCAGCGACAAGTTGACCGGCAGCGAAATCGCCCAAGACATACATCGCGATCTGCCCTTGAGCCAAGGGGCCTGGAATATCGCTCCACGACTTAGCCCCATGATAGGGGTAAAGATAAGGGATCAACTCTTTGAACTTCTCGAAAGCGCTCTTCACGGTCGGATCGGTAACCGGATCAAGCTGACCGGTGTAAAACTGCTCGTATTTATCTGCACCGCCCACCGAGAGCAGCACCACATCGAATAGGAAGACCGCTGTCCATTTGTCGCGCGTGCCAAGTCCGATCGGAGCGACATCTGGTTTCTTTTCCTTAATCGTCTTCGCCACTTCGATCAACTCGTCAATGGTCGTCGGCGGTTGGATGTTCAACTCATTGAAGAGGGCTACGTTATAGAAAAGCCAGTTGGCGCGGTGAATGCTGACCGGGATTGCCATCTTCTTCCCATCAAACGTCACCATTCGACCCACCACTTCTGGATAATCTGTATCCAGGTTTTTATCTTTCCAAATGTCATCTACAGGATCGAGATACCCTCCATCCACATACATCTTCAGCTCAGAGCCGCTGAGCGTCTGGAAAGTGTCAGGTGGAATCCCAGCTGCCAACATGCCTTGCATCACGGTCTTCAAAGTGATGCCTCCCCCGCCGGCGATGGGATTATCTACGATCTTGATATCAGGGTTGGCTGCGTTAAAGTGTTTAAAAATTACGTCCATCGCCTGTTTTTCCCCGCCAGCAGTCCACCAGTGATATACAGTAAGCTCCTTGGCTTCTTCAGGTGGTGGTGGAGGTGTTAGCGTCACCGGCACTTCTACGGTTTTTTCAACTTCGACCGTCTTCATAACTTCAACGGTTTTCATGACTTCCACCGTCTGAACTGAAGGCGTCGCCGCAGGAGCGCAGGCTACCGCTAACAAAGCGATGGACACAATCACGCATAGACTTGTATAGATGCGCTTGTGTTTCATGTTCCTTCTCCTTCTTCTTTCTCTTGAATAGAAATTTTATATAAGGATTGGATTCAATAATCTATTTGCGTCCGATTACCTCCTTCATTCAAATAAAATATTGTGTAATTCCGACAGAAAACCACAAGAGGATCCAAAGGCATTACTCACACATGTTGCATCACCACTTTCACAACGCATGAGCCATCCTTACGTTGAGTCCTGTATTCGCAGACCAATAGCGAAAACAGTTTAAGCTTAATTTTTTACGCAACAATACTGGACCTAACAGTAATTTACCAACGCCACCTGTTACTATGTTACCATAATAACAAAATAAAGTCAAGAATATGTTAGAGTTTTTAATATTTTATGATTGACTATAAACACATATTACGTTATAATATTCACAACATACGGAATAAATATAACAAAGGGTGTCAGTGAAAACTCAACAACGTCTAGAAAATATTATTTCTCTAGTAGAGGAATATCAATTCATAACCGTACGCGAGTTAAGCCGGCTATGTGGCGTCTCGGAAATGACCATCCGCCGTGATCTGGAGCGGTTGGATGCCCAAAAACGGGTTCAACGCACCTACGGCGGCGTTGTCCCAATGCGCGTCAAAGCAAATTCCGACGATGAAGAGGTCTCCTCGCAGCCAATATCGAAACCCGAAGTCTCACTGGTGGATCAAGTTGATGTGCTTATTGCCACGTCGGTCAATCCTTATTATGACAGTTTGCTGATTGACCGGGCAACTAAGAAAAAGGTGCCTATCATCGCCGAATCCATCGAGATGCCTAATCAATGCACTCTCGTCGCAGTAGATAATTACCGAGCCGGTTCGGACCTGGGGCGTTGGGCAGGGCAATATCTCTCGCGTAAGGGAATTGAGCCTCACTTACTTGACCTAACATTTCATCAACCAAACACTCAAAACCGTAGTCGCGGTTTTATAGATGGCTTGAGTCAGACCTGTCCCTCCTATGAGGTAACGCTTTCTATCAATGCCCAATCTCGTTACGCAACCGCGTATCAGTTGGCGCGAGATGCCCTTTCTGTATACCCTCATATCAATCTGATTTTTGCAATCAACGACATCACCGCCTGGGGAGCAATTCACGCCTGTCGCGATCTCAATATTGATCCCCAGCAGATGACTGTTATTACTTTCGGATTAGAGGGTAATACCCTGAGGAAAGCGCTCATTGCTGCTGAAAGCTACTGCAAGGCTGGGTTGGCAATGTTTCCCGAAATTGTCAGCCTGACTTGTATCGAGACTGCTATAGCAGCTTATAATCAACAACCGCTCCTTTCTCAGTATGTCATCCCCCATGTGGTTCTAACATCCGACACTTTACCAGACTATTATACATATACAGGCACTGAGTGGCAGTTAAACTGGGATACCGTGCGCCAACGATTGAAATTACCCATCGCTCTGGACACATTTGCCGACCTACCAAAGGTCAACCTACCCGAACAAATCGGCTTGATTATTCCCTTTGTCGAGCACGAATGGTATCAGAATCTAACCGCTTTAATAAAAATGTACGCCGAGCAATATGGGATTGGCTTGCAAGTGATAGATGCGTACCAAAATGTGCGAGACGAGGTGGATATTCGCCGCCGACAAATCGCAAGTAAGGCCGCCACATTAATTCGCTCGCGAGATGTCGTCTTTATTGATGGAGGTCCCATCTCCCAATATTTGGCTGAAGAACTGAAAGAGAAAAAGGGAGTTACTGTTATCACTAATTCGGTGACTGTTTTCAATATCCTCAATCGGACACCCGGCATTACCCTGATACTAACCGGCGGAGAGGTGCGTTACAGCAGTCAAATGTTGGTTGGCCCAACTGCTGAAGGAGCTTTAAAAGAACTGCGCGCCGACAAATTATTTCTCACCGTCAGCGGTATCTCACTCGATTTCGGTTTGTCGCATAACAATATCTCCGAAGTTACCATCAAACAAGCAATGATCCGCTCTGCGCGAGAAGTGATATTATTGGCAGATCATGCTTCATTCGGAGTGGAAGCAGGTATTCAGATGGCACCTTTGAGCGTAGTTCATAAATTGATCACCGACGACGCGCTGCCTCCCAGCACTCGATTAGATATTTCAAAGATGGGTATTCAAATCATACTGTCATAGAACCATTGCTCGAAGGAGGAGGAACACACATCATCGCTATGAACCCCACCCTCGATCTCATCCACAAACGCCGTTCGATCCGCCTCTACGACCCGACGCCGCTCAGCGAACAGGAAAAAGACGCCATCCTATCCGCGACGTTGCGCGCCCCTACCGCAGGAGCGATGATGCTGTACACCATCATCGAAGTCGAAGATCAGGCGCTCAAAGATCGCCTGGCGGAGACCTGTGACCACCAGCCGTTCATCGCCAGCGCGCCTTGGCTGCTACTTTTTCTGGCCGATTATCAGCGCTGGATGGATCTGTACGCAGCCGCCGGATGTGAAAGCCGCGCTGCTGAACTAGGCGTTCCCACCCGCAAACCTGGCGAAGGCGACCTGTTTCTGGCCTTTATGGATGCCATGATCGCTGCCCATACTGCGGTCATCGCCGCCGAGTCCCTGGGCATTGGCTCCTGTTATATCGGCGACATCATTGAGCAATGGGAGACGCATCAGGCGTTGTTCAATCTGCCGCGTTACACTTTTCCCGCCGCCCTACTTTGTTTTGGGCGCCCGGCGAAAGAACCGCCTGGCCCTCCGGTTCCCCGCTTCGAACGGCGTTTCATAGTCCACAAGAACGCCTATCGCCGATTTACGCCCCAAGAACTGGACGAGCTTCACTTGCCTTTCGGTATACGATCCCTCGCATACAAGGAATACCCGAACGGAGCGCAAAACATTGTTCAGGCCAATTATCTGCGCAAATTTACCGCCGATTTTTCGATTGAGATGACTCGTTCAGCAAAAGAAATTTTGAAAAACTGGTTGCAGGAGGCATAAAAATCAGGCCATTTAGCCTACAGACGCCTGAAAGGAAATCGTATAACATATTCGTTGTAACTCATATTTCCTTCCAGGAGGTTTGGTCATGAAACGTTGGTTGGTTCCCTTTTTGATTGTTCTTCTAATGGCAAGTGTCTTTGTCTCTACAGCTTCTGCGGGGGAAGAAATTCCCCCTGGGGCGGTCGGAGGTTGCCCGGATAGTTTTCATCTTCACATGACAATGGATCACGATGATCAACATCACGCTGATCACCTTCATGTCGGCACAGGCGACTTAAATGGCGACGGCTGGATCTGTGTGAAGCATGTTGTTACAAAGGGTGTAGAGATCCATATCCACAAAGATAATAATTTACCCAGATAACTACCCGCGGTATTACGGCGCTTCGGCGGTTGCCACTCGATTGCGACCGCCGGATTTTGCCCGATATAAAGCCATATCCGCTTGGTGGATCAGCTCATCAGCGGATGTTCCATCCTGTGGATACGAGGCAATCCCTACCGACAATGTAATCGGTTGCAACGGCAATGCAGCACTGGCGGCAACTCGCTCGAAAGAAGTTCGCCATTCTTCTGCGCGCTGACAGGCTGTTTGAGATGTAATATCGGGCAACACGACGACAAACTCTTCTCCGCCATAACGGGTGACAATATCTCCTGTGCGAGTGAGCTGAGTCAGCACTTGCGCCAATTGTTGTAACATCGCATCGCCGGCCAGATGTCCGTAGGCATCGTTTAATTGCTTAAAATGGTCTAAATCGAGCATCGCCACTGACAACGGTCGGCTTTCGCGTTCCGCACGCGCCAGTTCGCGCGGCAGAGTCTCTTGCAGATAGCGACGGTTAAACAAGCCGGTCAACGGATCACGAATAGCTTGCTCACGTAAATCCTCTTTCAATGCCTCAATCTGCCTCAGACGCGACTCCAGCTCTTTTTCGGCATCTCTTTGCCGGGTTATGTCAATGCAAATGAGCAACCAACCTGAAAAGTGGCTCGCCGGATCATACACCGGAGATACCTGTACCTGCACCACGCGCCGCGAGTCGGACTGGACTTCGATTTCCGCGCTGGCATCCCTATCTGCCAACAAGGAGGACAATATCTCAGCTTGCAAATGGGTGCCCATCACATCCTTGAACATTTTGCCCAGCAGATTCTCCTTTGGCAACGCTAAAAGCCTCTGCAACGCGGGATTGAAGTCAATGATCCGCTGTTTCTGATCTAAAAGCAGAATGCCTTCGTTCATTTTTTCGATCAGTATGTCTCGCCCAAGGGTGGTTAAATCCAATAAACGCTGATTAAAGAGGCTAAAGCCCAACAATGCGCCGGTGAAAGTAAATGCAACTGGCGTTATATCCAAACCAGGAAACGGATTAAGCCCGGCAAACACGAGCACATTGCTCGCTACAGGGAAAAGCACTCCAGCCAACACCAAGCGCGCCTGATGGCTGTGTAGCGGGTTACGCTGAGCTGAGGCCGAAACCAACAAACCGATCCCCGCCGCGGTTAGCGCATAAGTGTAAAAAACATGCAGCCAGAACCACGGCCCGCCATCGAAGATCAGATTTTGATCTGGCGAGCGCGGTCCGCCGCCGTAAAACAAACCGTGCCACGGATCGCTCCACAAAACCAGTAACGTCAACAATGGCTCAATTGCCAGCCAGCTCATTTTCCATCCGCGAAACTCATAACCCGGGCGAGTGAAACGCAAGATAAAGATCATCATAGCTGTTGGAGCGATCACCACACCGAAATACGTCGCATCCAACCAAAACAGCCGATCTTCGGGGCGAGTTGAAAGCCAGTGCATGGCATAAGTGAGCGACCAAATCTGCACGCCGATCAAGAATAAGAACAAGAACGCCGCCCCTGGAGCTGAGCGGCGGCGCAATATGACTCCGCTGATAAACGCAGCCACCACAGCGGAAAAGACCAGCAGCGCAGCATAAACCGTATTTACATGAATGCTCATGGCTCAATTACCACCCAATTTTACTCGATGCATCCTTGCAAACAGCCAACAATTGGCCTGCAAAGTTGTTAGGCAATCTTGCCCACTGCGCCCAATCCGCGCAACTCCCTTGACAAAACGACTATTCGGCATAAAATGACCTATGTTGAGCGTATGCTCACTATTGAGTGAACACTCACTCACATTGTTGATCGTCGTCCATTGGACGGCGGTTATTATTGAGGAGACCAGAAATATAGATATGGAGGATTTGGGCCCCAGACCCAGTCGCCGTCAGCGCCAGGCAGCTGAACGTGAAGGGAAGATCCTGGACGCTGCGGCGAGGTTGATAGCAGAACGCGGGTTTCATCGCGCCACCACGCGCGAGATTGCCGCCGCGGCGGATGTGGCCGAAGGTACACTCTACAACTACTTTGCAACCAAGGACGATCTTCTTTTTGGAATACTGGCACGCCTGGAAGAACAGATAAACACTGCAGCCCAGCAAAGCCTCCTCGTAGAAAGTGGTGACCCTCGTAAATTATTGATCCAGGCTTTGTTGCAACGCCGCCATTTTGCCGAGAGTCATTCTGTCATGTTGCAGGCAATCCTCTCGGAGATCCTTTCCAATGCCGAGTTACGCAGCCGTTACGCCGAGCAATTGCTCAAACCAACGCTGCAAAGTCTAGAAGCAAATCTCCGGCAATTGGTGGAACGCAGGAAGCTTACTCCGCTGGATGTACCCGCTGCTGCTCGTGTACTTGCCGGTCTATGGGTAGGTTTGTTCTTCCTTCAGGCGCTGGAAGATCCGCTGGTCATTCATGAATGGGATCGCCTGAGCAACGTCATCGCCGGTATGTTCTTCGATAGCATTGCGCCGCAAGCGGTCGAAGATCATCCTGATAAATCTTCTTTATGAGTTTGCGCCCTGTTGCGTTCACCTGCGGCGCCAAACTCAACCGCCAGGCGCAAGCAGGTGAACGCAACGTTTTAATTTGACAGGATAGCGACCTATGTTCCTCAAAAACCTGCTCCGTCGTAAAGTCCGTACCTTGCTCACTGTGCTGGGCATCGCCGTGGGAGTCGCTGCGATTATTGCTCTTGGCGCGCTGGCGAATGGTTTAGAGGCTGGTTACAGCTCCATGCTCACCGGCAGCAAAGCCGACCTGATTATTTCTCAGCCGGATAGTTTTGACATCACTTACAGCAGTGTGGATGAAGAAATCGGCGAGCAGCTATTAGCCGCGCCGGAAGTCGCTGAAATCAGTCCAATGGTTCAGGGTTTTATCCAAGCTGAGGGCGAGCCATTCTTCTTTGTCTTTGGCTACCCGGAGGATACCTTCGCCCTGAGTCGTTTCTCTATCATCGCCGGTGCCAGCTTGGACTCTCGCCA
>DYGV01000112.1 GCA_020724505.1 Anaerolinea thermophila | reverse complement strand
GCATCAACCCATCCCGATCAAACGCTTTAATGCGCACCGGAATAGGATAAGTGGCTTTTGGCTCCCCCCAATTGACGCGCACCAGCCGTTCTCGATCCTCTATGCGCAATACATTTGGGCAGTCCTTACGATGAATGGTCGCCCCCCGTCCACGTGTTATGTATCCAACGATCTCATCGCCGGGCGCCGGATTGCAACAACGGGCAAAATTGGTCAGCAGTCCCTTCAACCCCAAAACAGTGACGGTCTCTTCGGTTACCGGGGTGCTAGGTTTGCTGGTTGGGAGCAGCGTAGTATCCGCGCCATTGTCTCGCTCCTCGCCTAGCGTTAGATGACGCACAATCCTGGCTACTGGCAAATCGCCCATGCCAATCGCTTCATACAAATCGTCAATTGTCTTTAGATCAAATTCGCGCGCCAGTCTTTCCAGGTTTGTTTCCATGAGCCCCAGGCGACGCAACTCCTTCTCAAGCATGCTCTTACCCTGGCTCATATTCTTTTCACGCGCCTGACGTTTAAACCACTGACGGATCTTGCTGCGGGCACGTTGCGTCTTCACCAGACCCAAATTAGGGTTTAGCCAATCCAAACTGGGACCACCGCGTTTGGCGGTTAAAATCTCCACTTTATCGCCGGTCTTAAGCGTATAATCGAGAGATACCAATTTCCCGTTGACCTTCGCCCCGCGGCAGCGATGACCGATGTCCGTATGAACCTGATAGGCGAAATCAATCGGCGTAGAGCCAACAGGTAGATCAATAATGTCGCCACGCGGCGTGAATACATAGACGCGGTCTTCAAAGACCTCGTTTTTCATGTTGTCCACGAACTCACGGGCGTCCTCGACATCCTGTCTCCAATCCATCAATGAACGCAGCCAAAGGATGCGTCGCTCATAATCATCGTCTCGTGTTGCCCCTTCCTTATACTTCCAGTGCGCGGCGATGCCATATTCAGCATTCTGGTGCATTTCTTGAGTGCGGATCTGAATCTCAAGCGTATGTCCATCGTCGTAAAGGACTGCGGTATGTAGGGATTGGTAAAAGTTGTCCTTCGGGGCGGCGATGTAATCATCAAATTCCCCAGGGATCGGTCGCCAACGCCGATGGATAATCCCCAACGCAGTATAACAAGCAGTTACATCTGGCACAATAATGCGCACGCCACGCACATCATGCACCATGTCGAATGTCACACCCTTACGCACCATCTTACGGTAGATCGAGTAAATATGTTTGGGGCGCGCAGAGACCTCGGCTTGAATACCCGCTTTGCCCAGTTCTTCTACCAATCGCTGGCGGATATTTTGCATCTCCTGCTCGCGTTCCGAACGACGTTTAGCCAAGTTATCCGCAATTTCTCGATACTTGTCTGGATTCACATAGCGAAAAGCTAAATCTTCTAGCTCCCATTTCATTTGCCAAATACCTAAACGGTTGGCAAGCGGGGCAAAAATATCCAGCGTTTCCTGGGCAATGCGCTGTATCTTATGCTCCGGCATGGAACTTAGAGTGCGCATGTTATGCAAACGGTCTGCCAGTTTAATTAGAACGACGCGTACATCCTCCCCCATTGCCAGGAAAGTTTTACGCAACGTCTCGGAAACCAGGTCGTGTTTGCGGCTGCGCATCATCATCGCCGCAGTTTCATCTGGGCTGGCCTCGCCGCGTCGCTCCGCGATCTGGCGCTGTTCTTGCTCCTTCTCATCTTCCTTCAATTGCTGATCGCCACGCGAGACTCGCGGCAACTGTGTCAATTTTGTAACCCCATCTACCAGTTTGGCGATTTCATCTCCAAAATCGCGGCGAATATCTTCCAAAGTAATCGAGGTATCTTCAACCGTATCATGCAAAAGCGCCGCCGCCGTCACTGCTGGTGGCACGCGCATATCTAACAGAATATCCGCCACCGCCAGGCAATGCTGAATGTAGGGTTCCCCAGAAACTCGCTTTTGTCCTTCGTGAGCCTTTTCAGCCACACGATAGGCGCGCAACACCAAATCGCGATCTGCGGGCGAATAATTATCCGGCAACTTCTGCAACAAATTCTCGATCTGCATTTAGAACATCCTTCTTTGAGATTAGTATAATCAGTGGACGCGCTCGTCGCAAGAGGGATTTAGATGTTTCGCGACAACTTCAACCTAATGTGGCAAATTTCTTGCAATATTGCATATAATAGTGTAAATTATGAATAGAATTGCAAGATGATTACTCACCTTCCCGCGTGTTATTACTACCTGTCTAGGCTGCAAAACAAGGAGGCAACTCCATGAATACGATCATTCGCAGGTTTTTAGGGATATGGCTTGCTCTGCTTATCTCCTTAGGCGCGTCAGCGCCTTCTTCCGCTCTGGCTGCAAATATAGTCCCTGTTCAAGTATCGGCTGTTATCCCCACTTTTACGATCATCAACATTGTCCCAGACGTCAACATAACGGTTCTAACCTACAATTTTCCTGCTAATCAGGAATTCGAAGTGTTGATGGGCTATATGGGCAGCCGCGGCGTGGGCGGCATCCGAGTCGCCACGTTTAACTCGGGTGCAGGCGGGTCATTCACTGCAACGTTTAACATACCCAGTGCGTTAACGGGCGTTCACCAGATCGCAGTGCGCCTACAGAGCCTCACTAAGTCCAATTATTTTGCCTACAACTGGTTTTACAACCGCCCTTCCAGCTCTCCTGCATTTAACGGAGGTGTAACTGCCCCCTCCCTTCCTGGATTTGAACCGCCTCCTACATTTGAAATCAGCAATGTCGTAGAAGACGTATCCGTAAGTATTGTTACTTATAATTTTCCCGCCAACAAGAGGATGGATGTTCTGATGGGCTACATTGGAACACGCGGCGTAAACGGCATCTATGTTACAACGGTGACCACTGGCTCCGGAGGCTCCCTTTCTTTTACTTTCACCATCCCACCAGCATTGCGAGGCTTAAACCAGGTTGCGATCCGATTACAGAGTGCAGATGATTCGAAATATTATGCCTTCAACTGGTTTTTTAACCGTTCAGCCAACTATAGTGCCGGTCCTTACCCGCCTATAACCTCAGGATACGGTGGAATACCCACATTTTCTATTGCCGGCGTTGTAAAAGATGTCAGCGTGACTATATTCACCTATAACCTGCCGCCTAACGAACAATTTCAGGTGACGATGGGACCGATGGGCACGCGTGGCATTGGCGGGATTGTTGTTGCCACAATAAATAGCGGTTCGGGCGGCTCACAGACATTGACCTTCAATATACCTCCCGCCTTAGCCGGGCTTTCACAAATTGCTCTCCGCCTGCAAAGCATTTCTGGCTCTGGTTACTATGCCTATAATTGGTTCTTTAACGCGAACCTGTGAGAGACAATATTCAACAAAGCGTAGATCAGAATAAATGTTACGGGTTGATGAAGCCAGCCGGAGGTGTAGGGGTATCTGTAATCAACGGCGTTGGCGAGCGTGTCACATCGAAAGTGGCTTCCCAACGATAAAGCTTCAACGGTTTGCCATAGAAATATAGCTCAATTACCCGACGGAAGATTGGCGCAGCAATCTCCGACCCCTCGCCTGCATTTTCAGCAATAACCACTACGGCAATGTCCGGTTTATCTGGACGTTCAGCGAAAGTGTATCCTGCAAACCAGGCGTGAGGTTCCCCTTGAGGCGCGGTCGCTGTGCCGGTTTTCCCAGCTACGGGAATATCTAGCCCATTCATTGGCCGATAAGCAGTGCCCACCGGCTTTTGACTGGATACTACCCCCTTCATCGCTTCTTGGATCAAGTGTAATGTCTCCGGCTTGATAGGCAAGGTTCCTTGCGCTTCGGGTTTGAATGTGAACGTCGCCTCCCCACCTGGCGGCGCTATCTTTTCGATTAACTGAGGGCGATACAACGTACCGCCATTCCCCAGGGCAGCAATAAAACGTGCTACTTGCAAAGGGGTAACAAGCATTTCGCCCTGCCCAATTGCCAAGTTAATAGCATCCACTGTGGAGTTTGGCGTGGGGACGTTGCCGGCTTCTTCTTCAATGACCTCTATACCAGTTTTGCTCCCCAAACCAAAACCGCGTGACATATCAGCGATGGCTGTCGTCAGACCAGCGTTATACAAATCCAAGCCAATATGCCAAAAGAAAGGATTACACGACCGGATCAAACCCTGAGGTAATGTCAACAGTCCGCTGGGTTGTGTTTCTCCGTCTTCTTGAAAATGTTCATACGTCCAATCATAACGAGTAAAGCCTGGCAATTCATCAAAGGTATATTGGCAATCATACGTCGTTTGTTCATTATAGCGACCCGATTCCAGCGCCGCTGCAAGGGTGATAATTTTGAATACCGACCCAAGTGGATATTGACCCTGCGCCGCGCGATTAAACTGCGGCAAAGCCGGGTCGTTGACAATTTCACCTAACAGAGTGTTCCAGTTGTAATTTTCGATTTCATAGGCGTTTGGGTCAAATCCTGGTGTCGAAGCCATCGCCAAGACGCGACCCGTATCGCGTTCCAACACAACGATTGCCCCATTAAATACCGACATCGCCTTTTGCACTTCTCGTTGGAAATCGCGATCAATCGTCGTATAGATATCTTGTCCGGGTTCACTCGGCGACGAGCCAATCTCAGCAATAGGCTTACCATCCGGGCTAAAGACGTATAACGCCCCACCCCGTCTACCTAAGAGAATCTGCTCGCCCCACAGCTCAATACCCTTACGCCCTACCCGTTCATCGTTGCGATAACCTCTACGCCGATAGGTCGCTGCTTCTTCTTGTTGAATAGCGCTGACGTAACCAATCACATGCGGAGCGATGCCGCCGCCATAATACAAACGGCGGGAATACTCCGAAACTACAGCCGCCCCCCAACCGGCTAGGGTTTGGATACGACGAGGATCCTGATCTACCGGTACTTCTGCAATTGGAAGATAAGCCCCTGGAGGCGCATTGCTGATCATGTTCACAATTGTGTCATAACGGTAATTGGACAAATTTGACAGCAAGGAAATCAGGCCAGAATCCTCTTTCAAATTGACATAATCTGGCCAGACGCCAATCGCCACCGCGGTCGTCTGCGCTGCCAATGGATTTCCATTGCGATCATAGATTGTTGCCCGCTTTGGCAATTCGCTGTCCATACGCACATAATTGCCCCCTTTCAGCTCAGGCAAAATTAGCTCATCGCTCCATTCCACTCGCCATTGCCCCCTTTCCAGCGACAACTTCATTTGGTATGAACGGGTGATATCGCCTATTATTGCGGATTTTATAGTAGCGCTGTATTCCACTTGGGCTTCTGGGGCGCTGTTCCCAATGGAGATGATCTGATAGTTTAGCTCGCTCAGTGCAGATTCATTGGCAAAGTTCTGATAACGTTCGGTAAATTGCTCTTCGCTGATCGCCGCCTGACTAACGCTACTGAGCATTTCATACATTGCCGAGAAATCTTCTCGTTTCCAGGCCTCTAAAAACTCGCGCGCCGCTAGCTCTGGTTGAGGAACCTTCGTGACAGAAATTTGCGGCGACGGCAAAACGCGTGAGCTGGTGGGCGTCATTTCCGCTGGTGACCGGCTACATGATGTTAATATCAACAATGCCAAAAACCCAAAGAGCCAGCGGCGCAACCTTTCCAATTCAAAGAAGTAGGAATTCAAGCATTTACCTCTCTATGCGCCTGAATTTCGTTATGAAGCGCACAAGCTCAAATCATAAACCATTTTCCAATGCATGGCAAGCGCCATAGATACTACATCATTACGCTGATCGCCGTCTGACTAAAACTATCGCGCATCTATGGTTACCGAGAAGTTCTATAGCACATACATTACAGAAATCTCAAGGTAAAAAATTCTAATCCAATATTATTGTACAATATATTGACAAATTTTATACATGACATTACAATTATAAAATCGAAGATAGAACCTATCCTTTGTTTGGAGTTTATAGCTCATGAAATTAGCTTTTTTTCTGGCTTTTCAAGAAGTCTGGCGCAATCGCGGCCGCTTTTTACTTTTTTCCCTGGTTATTGCCTTAATCACAACTCTTGTATTATTCATCGCAGCCCTATCGGAAGGTTTGGCATTAGCCAACAAAGAATATCTGGAAAAAATCAACGCCCAACTACTCGTCTTTCAGAAAAATGTGGATCTTTCCGCAGCCGTCAGTCGCTTGAGTTTATCCAAAATCAATGATATTAGACGCGTGGAGGGCGTGGCGGCCGTCGGCCCAATCGGTTTTAGCAACGGCGTCATGGTTTTCAGCGATGGGCGTGAAGATCTCAACGTCTCTCTGATAGGCATTGAAGCCGGAAAACCAGGAGCGCCGCCAGTGATTGTCGGCAAGTCCTTTGTAATAGACCGCGGCCTACAAGTCGTCATTGATAAAAATGTAGCCGACCGGACTGGGGTTCAGATTGGCGAGCGAATAGTGATTAAGACCATCCAAGGAACCAAAGAGGAATTCTACCAACTCGAAGTCATCGGAATTACAGATAAGCGTCAGTATTTATATCAACCATCCATCTTCCTACCTTATCGCACCTGGGAACAGATTCGTCCGCAAATGACTTCTGGTTTGCAACTCGTTGAAACTATCTCAAACGTGATTGCAATACAAGTAAATCCTGATGCAGACCCCACGATCGTCGCCGACCGCATTCGCGCCCAAGTAAATGATGTAGATGTCGCCAATATTGTCACTGCTTACAAAGCCATTCCCGGCTATCAAGTGCAACAGGACACGTTGAACACCCAGAGCGGTTTTACCTTGTTGATCGGCGTCCTGGTCATTGGAGGTTTTTTTCAGATACAAATGCTGCAGAAGGTGCCGCAAATAGGCGTACTGAAGGCTATCGGCGTCTCTAATTTTATTGTTGCAGCCGCAGTGGTTTCACAGATTATTCTGGTTACTACTTTTGGCGTGGCGATTGGTTCACTGATTTCATTGGGTTTGGCGTTGGGGATCCCTAGTAGCGTCCCAATTATCTTCAATGGCAGCTCGGTTTTGATCGCCGTTGGAACTCTTCTGTTGATTGGCCCACTGGGTGGGCTTGTCTCTGTACGTTTAGCCGTTACCGTTGAACCGCTGATCGCCCTGGGTTTATCTTCATGAGAAATGCAATGAAACAGCCTATCATTGAAACTTCCTCCGTTACAAAAACCTATCGCAGCGCCGGCAACAGCGTAACCGCTGTAGATAGCGTCTCTTTTGCCATCTATCCGGGCGAATTCGTGGCGTTGGTCGGCCCCAGCGGTTCAGGAAAAACTACCATGTTGGCAATGCTGGCTGCCCTTTTAGAGCCAAGCGAAGGCGAAATTTGTATTGATGGTCACTTGATTAGCAAACTGAGTGAATCGGAAAGGGTGAAATTTCGCCGCCAAAATATTGGTTTCACTTTTCAATCCAACAATTTGCTCCCCTATTTGACCGTATTAGAAAACGTTGAGTTGATGCTACGCCTGAATGGCTATTACGGCATCAACGCACGTCAACGTGCAATCAATTCACTGGTTCGTCTGGGGTTAGAGGATCGTTTGCACAATTTGCCCAATCAGCTATCTGGCGGTCAACGCCAAAGGGTTGCGATTGCCCGCTCGATGATCCATAACCCAAGTGTGATCCTAGCCGATGAACCCACCGCGAACCTGGATACCGAACGCGCATATCAAGTCACCCAACTCTTTGCCGATCTGGTGCATGAAAACAATCGCGCAGGGATTATGGTCACTCACGATTTGCGAATGTGCAAATATGTTGACCGCATCATCCAGATTGAAGATGGTAAGATCGTCGCGGATCTAAAAACCAGGCAGGAAATAGATGCCCTGATTTCATGCGCTTGATTGCGTAAGGTAATCCACACTACCTTCGGCGACATGGGCTTATCGAAAGCCCATGTTTTTTCATCTGTAACCTTTCTACGTCATTCCGACGATCAATCGCAGTCTCGCTCCGGGTATAATAAAATCTCCTAAAAATATCCATTTAGAGCCATCAATGTGTTTAGCGCGAAGGAACAATTAAACTGCGGTCAACGTCATTGGTAATATTCAAATAAATCAACCAAGTTATATGGGTCTTGGAATCTTGCCATGAGTCTGCGTCATCTAACTATAGCTGTTGCTTTGATCGCCGTCAGCCTGAGCCTGACGCTACCTGTCAATGCTCAAAATATGGTCGCAACATCCACGCCACTGCCCACTCCAGCAGTTTCTGTAACCAATTCCAGCGTGGAAATGATTGCCACTCCGGCTTTTTCCGGCTATTTCAAATACGGTGAGTGGTTGCCCATCTGGGTGGAATTAAACAACTCTGGTTTCGACCTTCAGAGTGAAATCCAAGTTCAGATAGTCAGCGCCAGCACCTTGGTCTTCACCACACCTGTAGAACTTCCCGCCGGGGCGCGTAAACGTTTGCCGATCTATATCTTGCCTAATAACTTCTCGCGCCAAGTTGTTGTAGAACTCGTGTCGCAAAACGATCTGTTGGCTTCTTACCAAATTTCTCTAAACCCACAGCCAGCGATTACTTATTTGGTGGGCGTTCTCAATCCCGATCGAGGAGCGCTGGCGCTGCTCGAAACAATCCAACTACCTGGACAGACACGCCCCATTAAGATCGTAGACTTAAACATCTCCGAGTTGCCAGAGCAATATGAAGGTTTACGTTCATTCGATCTCATAATCATCAATCGAACAGATACTTCGTCTATGACGCCAGAGCAATCCCACGCCCTGGAAACCTGGGTTCGTAGAGGCGGCAGGTTGGTTTTAGGAGGTGGGGTTGATGCTGCTGTTGTGCTTGCCGGTCTGGAATTCAGTCCTATTTCCTCAACAGGCTTATCTGTTGAGGAAATAGACACATTACCCGGCTTAGAAACGTATGTCGGCGATGAGCGCCCGATTCGTGTGCCAGGCCCGTTTGTGGTTGCTCGCGTTCCTGAGGCTGAAGCGCGCCTCGTCGCCTCGCAAGCTGATTTACCTCTGGTGCTTGAGTGGACGTTAGACGAAGGTTTTTTGGATTTCATCGCTCTGGATGTGAGCAGCGCGCCCTTCGATGCCTGGAATGGCACAACGCCTTTCTGGGAGAAGTTGCTTGCGCCGGGGGCAGCTTATCCTACTTATGCGCCGCCAGATATCTCCGCCCGTCAGCAATTTGCCAGCGGCATCGTCTATCCCCTTTCAAACCTGCCCATGCTGGATCTCCCCTCGATCAAAGGGCTGGCTTTACTTTTGGCTGTTTATATCCTCTTGGTAGGACCTATCAATTTTTGGATACTGCGCCGTAAAAACCGTCTGCATTTGGCCTGGGTGACCATTCCAGCTATCACCCTGGTTTTCTCGGCGGCTTCCTTTGGATTGGGAAACGCGTTACACGGCACTGATATCTTCATCAACAAGATCGCCGTTATCCAACTAGAGCCGTCAGGTCGAGCGCGAGTGGACAGCTACATCGGGCTTTTTTCGCCAGCGCAACGAGCTTATGAAGTAAAAATATATAGCAGTGGCTTACTGAGTCCGCTCAGCCCCTATTACGATCCATGGATGTCCTCACCGCCAGGTGGAATGTCTGAAAGCCGCCAGATTACCCTGGTGCAGGGCGATCCGGCTATTGTGCGCGGCCTCAGTGTGGAGCAATGGTCAATGCAAAGCTTTATGTCCGAGGGGGCGTCCATGGAATTTGGCCCCATTCGAGCTGACCTTAGCTTGGAAAACGATCATCTAAGAGGTGTCATCGCTAACAACAGTTCCTATGACCTCACAGATGCAATGGTTATCTTGGGGCAGAAATTTCAACGTTTGGGCGATCTGTCAAAGGGCGCCTCCGCTGAGATAGACGTGGATCTGGTTGCATCTTCGCAATCAAATTTCGGCGCGCCAATCAGTTATAAATTGTTTGAAAGAGAAATGTCTGGGCTCAACGGTCCTCCGCCGCGACAGATCGAGGTCAAACGGGCAATCGTCGAGAATCTACTTGAACGCACTCCACCGTATATTTCGGCTAAGCAGCCCAGCCGTGCGGGGATGTTGAATCAATCGCCTCTGTTAATTGCCTGGTTAGATCAGGCGCCTCCGCGTGTGGAGGTAGCTGGCGCCGAACCCGCTCAGCAGACAACCGCCGTCGTGGTATTACCGCTCAATTACAATCTCCCCGAAAGCGGAAAAATCGCCATCCCACCAGGTTTAATCCCTGGCGAATTGATCGAAATCCCTCGCGAAGGCGGAAGCTGCGGTATGCCAGGGACGACAGCGGTTTATTTGGTGCGCGGCGAAGCTGTATTCGAGTTCACGCTGCCGCCAGAAGCCCAAAATATTCGGGCGCAGACGTTGAAAATTAATTTAAACACCGACGCTGGTTTTTTCACCCCACCTGGACTGGAGATTTATAACTGGACAGATTCCTCCTGGATGCAAGTACGCGGTGTTGGTCAAGGCCTTAATCTAGCAGCCGTCGCCCCGGGTCTGATTAGCGATGATGGACGCATACGCCTCCGTTTGAGCGGCGAGAATCTGCAATATTGTTATTTTCTCGACTTAGGGGTGGAAGGTTCCCGTTAACACCCTCCAGGATAAATCCGAAGAAACAGATATGTACGCGATCATTACACGCAATCTCACTCGCCATTTTGGTAAAGTTGCCGCCGTTGAAGATCTGAACCTTAAAATTCCCGCCGGCTCGCTATATGGATTGGTTGGCCCCAATGGGGCTGGTAAAACCACTACGCTGCGTATGTTGGCTGGGCTTCTTGAGCCTTCTGATGGTGAAGTGCGCATCAATGAATTGACTATGCGCAAATATTGGGGCGAAATCCAATGGCAAATCGGCTACATGCCCGACTTCTTCGGCGTCTACGACGATCTGCTGGTTTGGGAATATTTAGATTTCTTCGCTCGCTGTTATAAGATTTCGCCTGATCGTCGCCGGCAGGTGATCAACGAGTTACTAGAATTGGTTGACTTGACCGAAAAACGGAACGCTTATGTGCATACCCTTTCTCGCGGCATGCGCCAGCGTCTCTGTCTGGCGCATGCATTAGTTCATGATCCACAAGTGCTTCTGCTGGATGAGCCCGCATCCGGTCTCGACCCGCGCGCGCGCGTTGAAATGCGCGAGTTGCTTCGTGAATTACGCTCCATGGGTAAGACTATCTTGCTTAGCTCGCACATCCTTTCGGAGTTAGCCGAGTTATGCGATGACATAGCCATCATGGAGCGTGGCCGTTTGGTGATCAGCGGACCGCTGGCTGAAATTCGACGTCATGTATCCGAACACCGTCGCATCCGAATTCAATTGCTCAATGATTGGAAACTGGCCGAATCCATTCTCTCAGCACATCCTGGAGTGCGGCAAATCTACCCTTTCGAAAACGATGGTCAGGTGCGCTTGGTAGAGATCGAATTCAACGGCGACGAAACACAGTCCGCCGATCTGTTAGAACAACTAGTATTACATCAGGCGCGAGTTGCCTCATTTAGTGAAGTAACCACGGATTTAGAAGAGGCTTTCCTGCGTCTGACCAAAGGCGAGGTGGCGTAATGAACCCCATCTCTCGATTTGAATTGAACCCTGTTATTGTAAAAGAATTGCGTTCCCGTATGCGCGGTGGTCGTGCCTTCGCTACGTTAACCGCCGCCCTGCTATTGTTAGTTGCCTGTGGCTATGGTCTATATCGTTTAACCCTGGCAGCCACGCAATACTCCTCCATGCCGCTCAGCCCGCAAATCGGTCAGGTGCTTTTCGCTGGTCTGGTATTCATTGAGTTACTGTTGATCTCTGTGATTGTGCCTTCTGTAACCGCCAACGCCATCAGTAGCGAGGTGGAAAAACAAACCTACGAAATGCTCTTAACTACTCCCTTACCGCCTAGTCGCATCTTATGGGGTAAGCTGATCGCCAGCCTGGGTTATGTTTTCCTGCTGATCTTCGCTGCTGTCCCTTTGGCTAGCATCGTCTTTGTCTTTGGCGGCGTAACGCTGCGCGATATGTTCAAGGCGATCGTCGTGCTATGCATCTCCGCAGTCACGTTCGGCGTGATTGGGCTCTTCATGTCTGCACTGTTTAAGCGCAGTGGGCGCGCCGTCGCTGCCACGTATATCGCGGTGTTAATACTGTTGCTCGGCCCATTAGTACTGGCCATTAGCGCCGGCATCTTGCGCCAGGGCGACCCACCACGCTGGATCATGATCCCTAGCCCAATCAGCGCTCTAGGATCTTCTCTAATGCCTTCGGTTAACCCTCAGAACCTTTCCAGTTTGTTTTGGATGCTTGGTAGCCCAGTTTATTGGGTGATGGGCGCCCCACAGATCAGTCTCACCAGCATTCCGCGCCCCATTTACCATTACAGTTTACCGCTTTATATTGGCTTGACTTTGATCCTGTATTTGATCACTACACGCCTGGTTAAACCCGCCCGCCGCTGGCAGATTAGCTGGGCTGAAGCGCTGGTTGGTTTTACTCTGCTTTTGGGTTTTGTTGGAGTCGTCTTACTGGGGTATGCCGCCACCGCAAACCGTTACGAAAACATCATCTTGCTTGACGAAGCAACACCTACGCCGGCGATGATGATCGCTCCATTGGAAAGTGATTCGACAGCGCCTCCAGGACTCGATCAACCTTATCCATCGCCAGACGTTCCTACCCCGTTTCCTGGCGATCAATATCCGTCGCCAAAGGGCGCCACGTCGCCGGATGATGGTTCAACAAGCCTGAAAAGCGTTTTTGAATAACGGATTGGTGTATGACGCATTCTGAGCTTTCTCACTATCTAGGCATCTTCCGCCGTCGCCTGCGCCTCCAGGATGGTGTTCATCTGGCACAATGCAGCCTTTGGTTCGCTGCCCTGATTTCAGGGGTAATCCAAATTATCGGACGGATTTTCCCGATCGCAAGCCTGGCCTTTTGGACGTTGGCGCCCCTGGCAATCTGGCTATTGAGCGTTTCAGCGTACGCCGCGCTGAAACCCATGTCTGCGATGCATGTAGCGCGCCGCGTGGATCAGGCTCTGAGGCTACGCCAGCGCTTGTCCACCGCTCTGGCTTTCGAGAGTCCATCGGCAACCCAAACCGCTTTTGCGCTTTCCGCCGCGCCTTACGCTGACCCACGCCTGGTGTCCGCTCAACGCGCCGACGCCTTATCCTTCGCCGCTGCCGTCCAGCCTTCCCGCGATTTACCTCTCATCTGGCAACCGCGCCCATTGTGGTTGGCAAGCGCGTTTATCGCCTGCGTTATTCTTTCTGCATTGCTACCAAACCCCATGGATGAAATCCTTGCTCAACGACGCCAGCTACAGGAAGAAGCCACTCGACAGGCGCAAAAGATTGATGAGTTGCGTAAAGAAATTACCGAATCTGAAGAACTCTCGCCTCAAACAC
>DYGV01000111.1:7721-13367 GCA_020724505.1 Anaerolinea thermophila | reverse complement strand
CGCGAACGGGTGTACGACGCCATCCAGCAAATCCGCGGTGGGCAGCGCGTCACCGACCCGCAAGCCGAAACTCGCTACCGCACGCTGGAACGCTTCTCGCGTGATCTGACGCAACTGGCGCGCGAAGGTAAGCTTGACCCCGTGATCGGGCGGGATACCGAGATACTGCGCGTGATTCAAATCTTATGTCGGCGCACCAAAAACAACCCGGTGCTGATCGGTGAAGCAGGCGTGGGCAAGACCGCCATCGTCGAAGGGCTGGCGCAGAAAATCGCCACCAATGACGTGCCGGAAATTCTTTCAGGCAAGCGCGTTCTCGCGCTTGACCTGGGAGCCATGATCGCCGGATCACGTTTCCGCGGCGAGTTCGAAGAACGCCTCAAAGCTGCTTTGGAAGAGATCCAGCGCGCCCAAGGCGAGGTGATTTTGTTCATTGATGAACTGCACACCGTGGTGGGCGCTGGCGCCGCCCAAGGCGCGATGGATGCATCGAACATGCTCAAGCCGGCGCTTGCCAGAGGTGAGTTGCAGTGCGTGGGCGCCACCACGCTGGACGAATACCATAAATACATCGAGAAGGACGCTGCCCTGGAGCGCCGCTTCGCCCCGGTATATGTGGAAGAGCCAAGCGTAGAAGAGACGATTCAAATGTTGCGTGGGCTGCGCGATCGCTATGAGGCGCATCACAAGGTACGTTTCTCCGATCAGGCGCTGGTTGACGCCGCTCGACTCTCCGCTCGCTATGTGACTGAACGTCGGCTGCCGGATAAAGCCATTGATCTGATAGACGAGGCAGCTGCAAAGTTGCGCGTGGCGTTGTATTCGCTGCCGCCGGATCTGAAGGCAAGAAAGATCGAAATCGAGCGCCTGGCGGCTGAAGAAGAACAAGCCGGCGCGGAACGAGACTATGAACGCGCGGCTCAGAAGAAATCCGAACGCCTGCGCTTAGAAAGCGAATTCAACGCCTTGCGCGATCAATGGGAAAGCGAACATCAGTTAGATGAGGTTGTAGACACAGCAGACATCGCCGAAGTGGTCGCTCAGTGGACCGGCATACCGGTAAGCCAGATGATGGAAACTGAAGCCGAAAAATTGTTGCACATGGAGGAGCGCCTGCATGAACGCATCATCGGCCAGGAGGAAGCCATCAAGGCTATCTCCGACGCCATTCGGCGGGCGCGCTCTGGCTTGAAAGATCCGCGCCGACCCATTGGTTCTTTCATCTTCATTGGCCCTTCGGGTGTGGGTAAAACCGAACTCGCCAAGGCGCTAGCCTGGTTCTTGTTCGATGACGAAGATGCACTGGTGCGCATTGACATGAGCGAGTATCGCGAACAGCACACCGTCTCGCGACTGTTTGGAGCGCCGCCTGGCTATGTGGGCTACGAGGAAGGCGGACAGCTCACCGAAGCGGTGCGCCGCCGCCCCTATCGGGTGATTTTGTTCGACGAAATCGAAAAAGCGCACCCCGAAGTATGGAATGCGCTGCTGCAAATCCTGGATGACGGGCGATTGACCGATGGTCAGGGGCGCACAGTGGACTTCCGCAACAGCGTCTTGATTATGACCAGCAACCTGGGCACCGAGTATGTACGTCGTTCGGGCAGCTTGGGCTTCCTGCAAAACCGCGGCGATAGCGATGAACGCCAGGAGCATGAAAAGATCGAAAAAGCGCTGAAGAGCACTTTCCGCCCGGAGTTCCTCAACCGTATTGACGAGATCATCACCTTCTCGCCGCTGACATTGGAGCAAATGTCGCAAATCGTGGACCTGAACATGAAAGAAGTGGCGGAGCGGTTGAAGGAGCGCGGTTTGAATGTTGAGCTTACCGACGCCGCCCGCAACTGGCTGGCAAAAGAAGGCTTCGATCCCGCCTTTGGCGCTCGTCCACTGAAGCGCGCCCTGCAGAAGCACGTAGAAAGTCCGCTATCCATTAACCTACTTGGCGGCGCATTCTCCGAAGGCGATACGATCATCGTGGATGTGGACGAAGCAACCGACAAGCTGATCTTCCGTCAGGTCGGTCAAGGCATACCGGCTCACGAGCTGGGTCAGGTCGGGGCAAAGAACTAAATTGCTCGACAGACAAAAACAGCAGGCGCGTCAACTTCTGCGCCTGCTGTTTGATTCGAGGAATGTTCGGAAGCTACCTCTCTCACCCATCCCCCCTAGACCCCCTTCCCGGCAGAAAGGGGGTGAGGGGTGGGGAAATTTCCGAACGCCTTCTTGAATTTAAAAAATCTACCTCAGTTCTGCACGAACGTCCCATTGCGCAGCTCCAACAAAGCCTGCTGTATTTCCTCCTGGGTGTTCATCACGAAAGGGCCGTATGGGAAGATAGGCTCTCGGATCGGCGCGCCCGCCATGAGCATAAAACGCACCCCTGCTTCTCCCGCCCGGACGCTGAACGTGTTCCCATCTTCCAGCACAAGCATCCGGACGGCTCGAACAAACTCTCCCGGTCGGTCAGGTTCCATACCGAAGAAACCCTCGCCTTCAAAGACGTACGCCAGCGCAAAGTGATCTGCGGCAAGCGGTAGATGAATTTGCGCCCCTCCATCCAGGGCGACATCCAAATACAGGGGGCGAGCTGCGATCTCGGTCACAGGACCCGCCACCCCGCTATATTCGCCAGCTACCACGCGCACCCTCGCGCCGCCATCCTCTATCATCGGGATGCTGTCGGCGCTAATCTCCTGGTAGCGCGGCTGACTCATCTTAAGCGCAGCCGGCAAATTAACCCACAGTTGAAAACCGACAATCAGACCGCTCGGGCCGCGCCGAGGCATTTCTTCATGCAAAATCCCCCGACCGCTGGTCATCCATTGGACATCTCCGGGACCGATAACACCCATGTTTCCCAGGCTATCACGGTGGCGCACATTGCCCTCCAGCATATAAGTAACCGTCTCAATGCCGCGATGGGGATGGGTAGGGAAGCCGCGTATCGGACCCTCGATTGGATCGTTAAAAGCAAAGTGATCGAATAATAGGAATGGATCAAAAAGGTTGGCGCGGTTGGGGCCAAAGGAGCGGCGTAGCAACACACCCGCCCCTTCGATCACAAACTGCGGCTCGATGATCTGCTTAATTTTACGTGGAATGTTCATACCTGTAAGTCTCCTTTTTCAACAACAGAGATATATTGCTGCTCAGCCAATCCTCCCGCAGGTTTTCAACCAGGCTATTTTCGGCGTTTCCCAATGAGCTAAAGGCAGACTTTTCGCTTCATGCCTAAACAACCTGCGGAAGGGCAGGCAGTTACCATTGGCTGACGGGAAAATCTGTCACCAATGAAGCCCGAATGAGGAGGTTGGCTAGCGAAGCAGCATAGGATATTCTGGAAGATAATGGCTCAGCCAGGGCAAATACAGATAAAAGATGTCAATGGGACTGGCTAAGAACCAGCGTGTGGTGGTGTCATGCAGAAAAAAGTCCATCAGCATTGTAGCAACTTTTTGCTTACCATTGCTGGAGGGATGGACGCAATCCCGCGCCAGATCTTCCTGCCTCCAGATCAATCCATCTGAGCGAGGGTTCATGCCATCCGCCCAGATATACGGGCCCCAGGAAAGAAATGGAGCAACTACCGCCCCTTTTCCAGGGTCGTAGTTCAAATCCGGATCCCCGTTGATCTGGTCTTCGATGAGCCATTTGACGGCAAAACCGGTTTCAAACGCTGCCGGCTCTGGCGATAAACCATCTCCGATCAAATATGAACGGGTGCGGCTGGCTAAATAAGTCAGCTTGATATTCGGGAAGTGGAACTTGAGGTTGCGCACCACAGCTTTCAGGTCCGACTGTAATAATTGCGCCTTGGCTGGAAAATCGCCGCCGCCGGTGCGCGTCAGTTTAACCCAGGCCGCCTGCACTTGTAGCGGGGTGACGCCTTCATGCGCCAGCCGATCTTTCACCGCCTGCCAATTGGGGGCATCGGGAGATATCCAGTATTCCGCCACCTGACCGGCGGATGCGCCGTTCACCAACAAGACTTTCGGATTGATTCGCGGCTCATTTTCCGCGGCGCGGATGAACGTCAGAAACTCTTGCGAGGTATTGGACATACCAATGGAGATCATGACGATCTTCCCATTGAGCGGATCTGGCGCGCCTTCGGCAGATAAAGGGGCAACCTGCCTGGCAATTGCAACACCGGCAGCTTCATGCGCTGCTGGGCGTGAATTGCTGCCGCCGGGGTACAAACCGCCAGAAAAACCGGTGTTCTGACCATCCATCCGGATGTAAATTTGAGCGCCCAGGTCATTCAAGGGCGTGCTGACATCCCGGTGAGGCTGACTGCAAAATACTTCTTGCGCCTTGGCCGGGCGAAGCGGATAAACAGAATTACCCAACCCAGCAAAGATCAACATCGCCATCAGCGCCGCACGCAAGATAGACCAAATCCAACGGGTTTTTATTCTCATCTATACATCTACCGGCTCATGTGTATCATCAATTCTCAAGATATTAAGTACGGATCAATTTTACTCCCTTTATGACAATTTCGATGTTATTTTGCGCATCCATTACCGAATGTTAATTTGAATCTTTAATTGATTGCCGTTATAATAAAAACAGGGATGGTTGAATATGCTCCGGGTGATAACCCCGACTGCACAAGTGCGTAGCGCGTCTATCGCAAATGCCGCGCGAGACGAGCTTAATTCTGCCAGGCATATTAACTTAAACGATAGGTGAACATCATGAACAAGGTCGGAGCGCCCATTTTCTCTTGCAAGCGAATCGCATCTATATTGCGAAAGCGAACCAGCCGTACAATTCAGGTTGCCATAATGCTCATATTCAGCGCGGTTCTAGCGTTGGCGGCAAATCCTCTGGGGGCTGTATCCGCCTCAGCCAGCGGTCCGCATCCAGCAGCCAATTCATTTCAGCCTCACACCCATTCTTTCGGGCCGATTTCCTCCAGGCTTCTACAGGGCCCATTGACGGTTTATGTAGATGATGATTATGGATCAGGTACGCCGGGTTGGGGCGTGGATCATTTTGCTACTATTCAGGATGGCGTCAGCGCCGTTGAAACCAATGGCGAGGTGATTGTCGCCGCCGGCTGGTATACAGAGACGGTTCTGATCACAAAAACGCTCAGCCTAAAAGGCCCCCAATTTGGCGTGGACCCCCGCCCTACCGGTACAACCCTCCGTTCAGGCGGCGAAGCGATCTTACGTCCGCCCACTTTCCAACCCTCCGAAAATAATCTGATCACGGTTACTGCGGACAATGTAATCATTGACGGTTTCTACCTGGACGGCAACAACCCCACCCTGGGCGATCAGGGTGGGCAGGCCAGCGCATCGAACGGGGTTTACCTGCACATCGCCGGCGGCATTGCCAACGGAACAGAAAATCCCCTCAACAACTGGCAAAGCCCGATCAGCAACTTGACAGTCTCGAACAACATATTTACGAATTTCAACATCTACGGCGTCATGTTGGCTTCCGACCTGTCCGTTCCTAAGGGCAACAATTTGATCTCCAAAAATGTCTTCGATAATATGGCTGGCGGTGACACGCCTTATGGCAGCCGTCGCGGCATCGCCTTACGCAACAACCAGTACGCCAGCGTGATGAACAATAAATTCACCCGCGTGCGGGTAGGTATTTCTGCCAGCATCTATAGCGCGCCAA
>DYGV01000111.1:6182-7711 GCA_020724505.1 Anaerolinea thermophila | reverse complement strand
CCCGGTGCTGCGGCGATCATCTCTGGCAATGCCATATCTTCGGTGCGCGATGGCATCTGGCTTCAGCAGTTCACCCAAAACACCTCGCCCTTTACCATCAGCAATAATACGATGGACACAGAGGCTGGCTCCAACATCAATGTCGGTGTTCGCCTCTACACGATAAAAGATTCCTCGAATGTGTTGGTGCAAAACAACACTATTAACCCCGGCGTGCTGAATGGCGTCCAGCTATGGAATATCTCCACGGTCTCGGATGTTCGCATTGAGGGAGGTTCCATCGGCGCATCGCTGGATAGCGGCCTTCTCCTTGTCAATGAACGACCTGGAACAGGCGTGCCAGCTTCAGGTTACGCGGCGCGAGTCACCGTGGATCATGTCACTATTAGCGGCGGCTTTGTTGGCATCAAGGTTGTTGATAGCCTGGCTGATACTTTAACGAAAACCTTACAGATCACCGTGACCAATGACACTTCAGTGATCGGTGCTGGGACTGGCATCCTGGTCAGCGGATCGGACGCCAGCGCAACGATTACGAACAACGATAATTCGTTCGCCTCGAATAGCGTGGCAGGCGTGGACATTGCCAACGGCGGGCGCGTTTCGTTAACCGGAAACGCCATCAGCAGCAATGGCGTAGGGGTTCGCATTGACACGGGCGGCAATCTGACTCTGGCGCGTAACAACTTCATCACCGGAAACACCGGAGACGGCATTCAACTGATTAACGGAACGCTTGGGAACGTCGAAAACAACGATCTTTCCGGCAACGGCGGGCTTGGGCTTAATAACACCACAGGCAGCCTGGTCAACGCCTCCGCCAACTGGTGGGGCAGCAACACCATAGCCGGAGTGACCGCTGAGGTCAGCTCGAATGTAGATTTTACCCCCTGGTTCTCAAGCGGCAGTGATACCAGCGCCTCCCCAGGGTTTCAAGGGAATTACGCCGCCTTGTGGGTAGATGACGATAGTCCACAGTTCGGTAGCCAGGGTCGCATCACGGAGGGGATCGGACTGGTTTCGTCCGGCGGAGCGCTCAACGTGCAGCCCGGTGTCTATGCAGAGTCGGCCACCCTGAATAAAAACGCCACGCTGACATTGGCCGGCCCGCTCACCATCAACGGCAGTTTGAACATCCAGCAAGGGACAGTAATTGCCCCCAACACCACTATGTCGCTCAGCGGTAATTTCATGCGTTCGGGAGGTGCATTTACCCATAACAGCGGCGAATTGATATTAAACGGCACTGCTGCGCAATCTATCGGCGGCGGCCAGGCCACCACTTTTTATAATCTGACGCTGAGTAATTCCAACGGCGTTAGCCTGGGCAACAGCATCCAGGTGAACAACGCATTGTCGTTGAACAACACCCGCCTGGCTCTTTCCACCTACAATTTGACCCTGGGACAAAGTGCGACGGTCTCTGGCTCATTCGACGCCAATAACATGATCGTGGCAGATGACGGTGGCTTAGTCTGCAAGCAATTTGCCTCTACCGGCAGCTTCCTTTTCCCCATCGGCGACGACAG
>DYGV01000111.1:0-6172 GCA_020724505.1 Anaerolinea thermophila | reverse complement strand
TTTCTCCAGCGGCCAGGCGTGTATGGGCGTGATAGATGCTCGTCACCCAAATAACAATTCGCAGAATCACCTCAGCCGCTATTGGAAGACGAACACCAGCGGGATCAGCAATTTTTCAGCCAACCTAACTTTCAATTACGCATCAGACGCTGAAGACGTCGTGGGAGAAGAGAACTATATCTATGCCATGAGGCTGCAAAGCGGCGCTCCGCCCGAAATCGGCGCAGCGGTAGATACCGTCAACAATCGCTTTTCAATGACCGTCTCTGCCCTCACAGATTTCACCGGTGGGAATCTTCCGCCCAGCGTGACGGTGAGTAGCTTTACAGTCACCCGCGAACTCCTGTCCGCCAAGCTGCGCTGGACGACTTCGCAAGAGGAGAACTTCCAGGGCTTTAATCTCTTCCGCTCAAACACCATTGACGGGACACGCCAACAGCTTAACTCAACGATCATTGCACCACACGGGACAGGCGTTGTATATGAATTCCTAGACTCGACCGTTCAGCCCGGGCAGAGCTATTATTGGCTACAAATATTGGGATACGAAGGACGAATTACCTTCGAAGGGCCTCTATCGTTCTTCTTTACGGCTCTCCGTCTGCCGATCATCTGGCGATAACCTTCAACCATGAGAAGGCTATCGCTCCGAGCTAATTGTCAGATCGGCAATTTCGATCCAGGCAGCGTTCGGACACGGATGTACGCCGTATCGTAAGCGCCCATCCGGGGGGAACGCCAGATATTGATTATCAATCCAAATTACCAGCCCCAGTCGCCCCCTTGGGGCGGCTGGGGTTAATAACACTTGGTTGCCATCCACCAGGAAACGCGCTCGCTCTGCCTGCCATTCCAGGCTATAAGTATGCCATTCCATCACATTCAGCGTCAAAGAGGCAGCATCCTGTTGAACAAAACGTCGCACCAGTTGACGGAACAAGCGCGCACCGGGCGGCAAAGCCAGAAAAGGCAAAAATGGAATTCCTAATGCCAATCCGAACGGCGGCCATAGCGGCGAGCGAAACGTCGCTGCCAGCATGCCTTGTGCCGGCAAATCGTCGCGCAGAGATAGGTAATTCGATGAAGAAGCGAAAAAGAACCACGCCGCGTTGGGCAATGCGGGCAGCCGCAAAGAGCGATCGGCAGCGAGAAAGCCCATGCTGAAAGGATCGTTCCAGAAGCCAAATCCCCACGTGCCAGGGATATTTTCCGCCGATGCGCGGGCGCGCAATTGCAAACGAAGCGGCGGCTGCCAGCGAAAATTCCTGCGTCGGCGACCACGCGTGTCATCCAACTGCGCCAGGCGATACCCATTCGCAGCCGGTGGGACTCGCAGTCGCCAGGTTTGCGACTCCGTGGAAATCACCTCTGCCCCTGCTGTCAGGTTGGGCGTCAATTGCAGCGGGAGCGCGTCCCGAATATCCATAGGCTTTTCACCAGCCAGCAGTTGATCATCGCCGATCAGGGCTGTCTGCCTTACCCTGACAAGAATGAAGTATAATCTACCATGAATTTTAGGAGTGTACATGGAAATTACCTGGTATGGACTTTCATGTTTCCGGCTCACTGAACGAGGAATGGCCAGCGTGGTCACCGACCCGTTTGACCATCGAGTGACCGGTTACGAACCCTTGAAACTAAAAGCAGATATTGTAACCATCAGCCATGACGCCGCGGGACACAATAACGCCGCGGCTGTAAAAGGCAAGAGTCACGTCATCACCGGCCCCGGTGAATTTGAAATCGGCGGCGTTTTCATCACCGGTGTACAAACCAACGGGCACGCCAGGCGCTCCAGCGATGAGCCGCGCAACACCCTGTACGTGTTCGATTTTGACGGCATCACAGTAGCGCACCTGGGCGATTTGCGTCGCGTGCCCAGCCAGACCGAAATCGAGGCGCTCGGCAACGTTCATGTTGCCCTGGTTCCGGTGGGCGGCGGCGGCGGTTTAACCCCCACCAAAGCAGTTGAGGTGATCAGTTTGTTGGAACCGGGCATTGTAATCCCCATGCATTATCACATCCCCGGTACCAACCTGAAATTAGCCCCGCTCAGCAAATTCCTCAAGGAGATGGGGGTTGCCAGCAGCGAGAGCCAGCCTTCGCTTAAGATTTCCGCCAGCAGCATACCCGATGAAACACGCGTCGTAGTCCTGAATTGCGAGCGTTCATAAATACAAACCCTCCAGGAGTATGAGCCGTGGCTGTTAAATTGCTGATGACATGGGACATTTTGCCTGGGCGCGAGCAGGAATATTTTGAGTTTGTGGTTCGCGACTTTATTCCCGGGGTGCAACGCATGGGCATGGAGCCAAGCGATGCCTGGTTCACCATGTATGGCGGTCAACCGCAAATCCTAGCTGCCATGCAAATGCCCAGCATTGTCTCTTTGCAGCGCGTTCTGGACTCGGCAGAGTGGAAAGAGCTTATCCAACGCCTGTTGGATTATGTAGAGAATTATCAATACAAAGTCGTTCAGGCGCGCGCCGGATTCCAGATGTGACCTCAACTAAATTTACCGCAGTCCTGCTTGCCTGGTATGCACAACATGCCCGCGATCTGCCCTGGCGCGGGCAAAACGATCCTTACGCCGTGTGGGTTTCAGAGATCATGTTGCAGCAAACCCGCGTCGAGACCGTTATCCCCTATTTCACTCGCTGGATGGAGCGCTTTCCCACTCTCCACGCGCTGGCGCATTCCACGGAGCAAGAAGTTCTAAAATTGTGGGAGGGATTGGGCTATTACAGCCGAGCGCGCAACCTGCACCGTGCAGCACGTCTGATGGTGGAACAATACGGCGGCGAATTCCCTCGCGACCTCAAAGAGCTGAGGCGGCTTCCCGGCATTGGCCGCTATACCGCCGGCGCCATCGCCTCGATTGCTTTTGGCGTGGACGCACCAGCGTTGGATGGCAACATCCGCCGGGTGCTGGCGCGCTTGTTCAACGTGGCTGAACCGATACGCTCATCGCAGGGCGAACGACGCTTATGGGAGCTGGCTGCAATGCACCTGCCGCCTGGTCGAGCCGCTGCATACAATCAGGCTTTGATGGACCTGGGCGCGACGATTTGCACGCCGCAAAAGCCCGCCTGCGACCGCTGCCCAATCCGGCAATTCTGCCAGGCGTGGCAATTGGGCGTTCAGGATGAACGTCCAGTGAGGCTGCAAAATCCAGCGACGCCGCATCATGTTGTTACCGCGGCAGTGATCCGCAAGGGGGAGCAAGTCTTGCTGGCACAACGCCCTAAAAGTGGATTGTTGGGCGGGCTATGGGAGTTCCCCGGCGGCAAGCTCCAGGCTGGCGAAAGTCTCACAGAATGCTTGCAGCGCGAAATTCGCGAAGAGCTGGGCGCTGAAATTTGTGTCCAGCAAGAAATTGGGGTCTATCGTCACGCTTACACTCACTTCCGCGTGACGTTACATGCTTATCATTGTAGCTTGAAAGATGGCGCACATCCACGTCCATTGCAAGTCGAAGATATTCGCTGGGCAACTCTTACATCGTTGAACGATTACCCTATGGGCAAGATAGATCGCTTGATCGCGCGCGACCTGATCCGCCTGGCAGAAACCCAAGAGAACATGCATCCGGTAAATGGCGCTCCGGCTTCACCGCTTCGCCTGCCGGTGGAGTAACTATGTTAATCGTTGACGCCCATGAAGACTTGGCATGGAATATACTCACCTTCGGGCGAGATTATACGCGCTCTGCAAAAGAAACAAGGCGCAGGGAAGTCGGCTCGCAGACGCCTATACGCAACGATGACACGCTGCTTGGCTGGAAAGAGTATCAACGCGGCGGCGTAGGAATCGTTTTCGCCTCCCTGTTTGCCTCTCCACTTCGCGCGATCCTCGGCGATTGGGAGATATTACACTATCGCGACGTTCATCAAGCCAATCGCCTGTACCACGCGCAGATTGACCTCTACGAACGGCTAGCCGATGAGCGCTCCGACAAATTCCGGCTGATCCGTTGGCGCAAAGACCTGGAGCGGACGCTGGCGGATTGGGAGCAACGCATCGCCGAACTTTCTGCCGAAACTGAAGACCACGACCAGCAATCCAATACAGAACATGATAGACAGAGCGAACTGCAAAGCGATCCACAAGAAGAAGAAGAAGAAGAAGAAGAAAACATTGTTGGTCCGGCAATCGGCTTGGCACTTTTGATGGAAGGCGCAGACGCCATCTTAGAAGCGGCGGAAGTGGAAACCTGGTGGGAACGCGGCGTGCGCATGATAGGCCCGGCGTGGCGCGCCACAGTTTATTGCGGTGGGACGCTTGAACCCGGTCCATTGACCCCGCAGGGCTTCGAACTGCTGGAGCGCATGGCTGATCTGGGCATGGGGCTAGATCTCTCCCACATGGACGAAAAAGCAGTTTTGCAAGCGCTGGATTTCTATCCGGGCGCGCTATTTGCCTCGCATAGCAACGCCGCTGCGCTGCTCAAGAACATGAGCAGCAACCGCCACCTTTCGGATCGCGTGATTCGCGGCGTCATAGAACGAAACGGCGTCATCGGGATTGTACCCTTCAACGGATTTTTGAAAGGCGGTTGGAAGCGCGGCGATCGCCGCGAAGAAGTCCAGATGGAGGACATCCTCAAACAAATTGACCATATCTGCCAGATAGCCGGCGATGCCCAACATGTCGGTTTAGGCAGCGACTTTGACGGCGGATTTGGTTTGCAGTCCGTCCCTCCCGGCATAGACAGCATTGCAGACTTACGCAAATTGATCCCTGCACTCAAGGAAAAAGGTTATACTACAGCCGATGTTTCAGCCGTGATGGGCGAGAACTGGCTGCGCGTGCTGAAACAAATCCTTCCAGAGAGTACATGAACGCTACTACTACAATACGACGCAGCGGTTGGCGCGTTCGATTGCGCTTCGGTCTGGGGGTGGTGATTGTAGGACTATTACTGTTCACGTTGGGCGCTGACCCAGGGTTATTTAACCTGGATCGCAGCCCGGTGGTAGGCTTTGTCCAAATTGCTGTGTTGCTGGTGGGGTTAGCGATGATCTGCATCGGCGGCTTCACTTCTCTCAATACGCTGTGGAATGGCCTGGAAAAGAGCATCATCGCCGATATTGGCTATCGCCTGGTGGCGACGGGTTATGTGGTGGCTGCGGCGTCTGGCATGGCGGACGTATTCGGTTTTGGCAGCCAACCTTTCCCGGCAACCCCCTATTTTGGACATTGGCAGGCTTTCGGAGTCATGGCTGGGCAAATCCTCATTCTCTTAGGCTTTATTCTGATGATCCCTGCGCCGCCTAAAACAACAAGAAACAAAAAGCCCCCAGAGCAGGTAGCGTCCCAGTCTTAAACCTCAGCGCTACACTCGTGGGGGCTGATCACAGCGCTTGAAAAAAGCTACGCACCGATCACTGCCAGCATCTCTTCGTTGGTCTTAAATTTATATTCCTCCAGATTTCGGCGCGCGGCCTCCGCCTGTTCGGCGGTAAATAGACGCTCCACATCGTCTTTCATCACCACCCGCTTGCGGCACTGTTCCAGCTTCTCTTCGAAGCGCGAAATGATCGCTGCAGGGTCGTTCACGCCGGGCATGGTATTCAGATATTGCAACATGGCCCGCGCTCCCGCTTCGCCGTCCTTGCGCGCCACTCCCACCAGCCCACTGCTGGCTTCGCGTGACCAGCCGGCGACGAACACGCCTTCGATGATCTTTTCAGCCTCAGGATCATAAGCTTCATAGGAAATCCCATCCACCGGAAAACAAGGCTTGGGGTTCTTGACAAACTCGTTCCACTGCACCGGTAAACCAAAGTTCTCGTCCACCTTATCGCCAATGCAGAAAACAACTGTATCCACATCCAAAACCCGCCGCGTGCCAAGGCCTACGGCTTTGGTGTCATTCCCCTTCAATACAAGCTTAGTGTCCTCAACCTCCAGACCGATCACATTGCCCTGCTCATCTCCGATCATCTGAGTTGGCGAGGCGAGAAAATCAAAGCGGAAGCGCGTGTTAGAAACCGGAGGGATAGCCTTCGGCAACGCCGATAAAATATATTCGCGCGCCGCCTGAACATCCTGACCCACTTCCTGCATATAAGGCGCACAGCGCGCCAGCTCCTCATCCAGGGCAGCAATATCCAGATTGGCGATCACATATTCCATTTCCTTCTTGTCGAATTTGACCTCGGCCGGTCCG
>DYGV01000110.1:3469-13382 GCA_020724505.1 Anaerolinea thermophila | reverse complement strand
GCATTACCATTGCCGTTATCATCATTGTCATTGCCGTTGGCATTACCATTGCCGTTATCATCATTGTCATTGCCGTTGGCATTGCCATTGCCGTTATCATCATTGTCATTGCCATTGGCGTTGTCATCGTTCTCGTTGCCATTGCCATTGCCATTATCATTGCCGTTAGCATTTCCGTTGTCGTTGCTATTGGCGTTATCATTGGCCAGGCCAGGGCCGTTGCCAGGAGGCGATTCAGAGAATTCCCATGCACGGGTCTGAGTACGCACGCGCAGTTGCTGCTGCAACCCCTGTGGGTCGCTCAACCCCTGTTCAGCCAGGCGCACTTGCTCCTGCAACATCGTGCGGATATGCATCAACACCGGGTCCTCCGGACGCTGCTCAGAGAGCTGGGTCATCGTTTGTTGATGCTCCTGTAAGTGGGTCATGATGCGGGCAAACGCCTGCTGCTGCGCTGGCCCTTCCATGCCGGCGGCGATGTTCAACGCATTCTCTACCTGCTCTCCCAGGCGATTGGCCGCACGCGCCGGAATAGGCAAGCCAAGCTCACTCAAGGCCGAAATCTCACCCACGCGCCGGGCGGCGTAATTTAGCGCCAACTCCAGGCGGCTCTCCATTTGCATTGAAAGGTTATAGCGAAAGTCTTCACTTAGCGTCTTGAGCGGATATAACGCGTCTGCCGGCGGGCTGTTCTGCGCAGCAAACGCGGTTGCCGTCGCCCCACCAAGGACAACCGCTAATGCTATGAATACCGCAATCAAACGATGTAACATAGGGTATTGCTCCTTCCTGACGAATAAGTCTGGTAACGTGTAAATCCACCCAATTAGACGCAATTTATTGCCATTAGATACGGGTGGTTGGAAGGAGCTTTGACTTTTTATCTGCCGTGCCTGCTCTAGGAACGCTACGCGCCCTCGCTCAGCACGCTCGGTATTGCGCGGAGGTATGCGGCGTAAATTTTCCAGCCGTTTAATAATGCTCGCCAATGGGTCGTTGCCGGTTGCGTTCATTGAATTTCCTCGTTCTCAACAAACTTCGCGACTTCGCTGCTCCCCACTGGAGAGAGAATACGGCGCAGCGAAGCTAAGGCGCGATGCTGGAGCGATTTCACCGCTCCTATTGGCTTTCGGAGCACACGAGCAATTTCGGCGTTATCCAACTCTTCCAGATATTTCAAAGCGATGACCTGTCGCTGATCGGGTGTAAGCAACGACAGGGCACGACGCACTTCTTGATTTTCCAGCGCTTGCACCGTTGTGATATGCGGATCGCCCTCGCTACCGGCGCTCAGTTCAGCATCTAGCGATGTTTCGGGTCGCCGTCGCCGATAATAATCGGTGACCCAATTGTGTGCCACCCGGTAGAGATATGCTCGAAGATTCTCCGACGGACCGCCACCGTTGCGTAACGCCAGCAATAACCGGCTGAAAGTTTCGGCCACACAATCTTCAGCCAAATCCACATCTCCCATCAAGCGCATGGCATAAGCATAGATTGCCGGACTGAACGCATCATAAATCTCAGCCAGAGCGTTTTCATCAAACTGGCGAGCGCGCCGTAACAATTCCGGTTCGTCCATTATGCTCCGCAAGATAAGACGCAATTCATCATCCTGAGATACGGGTTATGCGAGCACCACCATCTTTGAGGCATTGGCTTTCATTTTGTGAGATACTGGGACAGGAAACTTGATTTATTCTGTCAGCTTAACCATTACTTCGTCATCAAGCACTTGCATCAACTCTTCCAGAAACATCTCTTCTGGGTAAGCGCCTTCCAAATGAATTACCTCATTGATTACGCTGCGCGGCACGCCATATACCTGATATTTGTTCGCCAAATGAGGAAACTCGCTGGCCTCGATCATCTCCGCGCTGATCCATGGGCTGGCTAACGCCAGGTTATGCGCCAGCACAACTGCTTGTGGACAGTATGGGCAGGTGGGCGTGACAAAAACGCGAATGTGCACCGGACGATCAAGCTTTTTCAACGCATCCAGCGTGCGCTCACTCAAGTCCGGCTTACGCTGGCTAACACGACGGATATCCTCGATCAACGAGCTGAACTCATAGCCGGCAGGTATCCCATAATAGCGAATACCGTAGTCCTCATCACCGGCAATGACAATAGCCGGGATCATCTCTATATGATATTGGGAGGCGATTTCTGCATCAGCCAGAAAATCATACACCTCCACGCTGACTTTATCCGAAAGTTGACCCACTTCTTCTACAAGTTGCCGATTATCGGCGCACATTTCGCATTCCGGCACGACGCCTTCGCCCTGGGTAAAGACCAATAGACGCACCGGCTGTTGTAAATCGGCAAACGCCTGGCGCACCTGTTTTTGAATTTCGGGATTGAGCAAAGCCATTCTATACTCCTTAGTGTAACTTTATACGTCAAATTAGAACAATTAGATGCATCCGATGAATGCATGCGGATTACCAGCCCTGAGTAGCTTGGTTTTCCTGTAGTTAGATGCTCTACTGCGCGAAAAGTTACCACCTCTGTGCTATTCGTGGAAGTTATTGAAACAACTAATAATTTCGATTGAAAGGGCGGCGATCAGCGTTACTCTTCTTCAGCGGTCTCAGCTTCTCGCGCCGGATTTCCATAAGAGGGTCTCTTTTCCTTTCGAAGAACATTCCATTCTAAACCTCGGTAAGCGCGAAGTGTGAAAGCCACCTGCTCATCGAATGCAGCGGGAGAATAAGAAAAGATGAGCGGTTGGATTTCAACCCGCCAATCGCTCAATTTAGAGCTGTACATAAGCGCATCGCGTTCTGCAGGAGTTTCAACAAAGAAGATCGCCACGCCTCCTGGTTGACCAATGAAATGATCGTGGAAGATAGCTATAGGCAATGAGGGGGCAGAGATAAATTCGTTGAAAAGACGGTTGGCTTCATTGGCAGGAAGGGTAGGAGGAGCGAGGGCATACAAAAGAAAACAACGTGGTTTAGATATTCGGCTAAGAGACTGATTCATAACGCTTATACCTCTTGAGCGAAAATATGCTCAACAACCTCTTGCTTCCTCTGCAGGGGTCGGCTTCTAAAAAGAGAACGTGATTAAGATTGAAAACACTGTCAATCAAATCTTAGCCATGCATCGAACATACACAGGAGCAATCCTCGCTACCTCCTTTCACCGGGGTAATTGAATGTTCCTTCGGGCAATCCTCATGTACGGTCTGGCGTTCCCCCAACACGAAGTAATTATACCGATTTTGTCCCAATTTAGGAGGAATTTCATAAATTAAACCTGCGTATGGAAGACTGGCGAAGCCGCCCCTCTACTCCACAGGTTTATCGCCGAGTGTCTATTGTTTAGAATACTGATACGGCGAACGCCGCCCACAAAAGGTGCTAAAATATCCCTCATGAAAAACTGGCAGAACTGCATCGCTCAACGCTCATTCGCCGCCCACAGCCTGGCTTTTACTTTGATGGCCGGCGCACCGCTGCTGCTTTACCTTACCGCACAGCACGACTGGGATGGGTGGCTGGCGCCGCTGCTGGCGCTGTTCATCTTCGCTAACCTGCTGGAACTATTTATCCCATGAACCTTGATCAACTACAACGCGCCTTCGAAGAAATCTATCATCGCCCGCCGCAGTTCATTGTGCGCGCTCCTGGACGGGTGAATATCCTTGGCGAACATGTGGATTACAACGACGGCCCCGTATTGCCAGCAGCCATTGACCAGGCGGTATATATCGCCGTCGCCCTTGGCGAGGATGGCTGTGCTCGTCTGCATGCTCTCGACCTGAACCAGCAAGTCGCCCTTCGCTTGGACGATCTAGCCGAGAAACGCGATAGGGACGGAAATCCGCTGCCTGGGTGGGCTCTCTATCCGGCCGGCGTGGCCTGGGCGTTGCAACAAGCGGGGCTTTACACATCAGGGCTACTGGCGGCTTACACTTCAGATATACCCATTGGCGCTGGGCTTAGCTCCTCGGCGGCGGTAGAAGTGGGTTTTGCCTTCGCCTGGCAGACGCTAGGAGGGTGGGAAATTTCACGCCTAACGCTGGCGCAACATTGCCAAACCGCGGAAAATCAATTTGTTGGCGTCTCCTGTGGCTTGATGGATCAATTCGCCAGCGCCTGCGGCATCGAAGGACACGCCCTATATTTCGACACTCGCAGCCTGGAGTGGGACGCCGCGCCCATCCCGCCCGAAGTCGCTCTAGTTATCGCCGATTCGGGTGTGCGAAGAAACCTGACTCACTCTGGCTACAATGAACGCCGCGCCGCCTGCGAACAAGCGGTGCGCGAATTGCAGCAATATTTGCCGCACATCCGCTCGCTGCGCGATGTGAAAACTACCGAATTTGCCGCCTATAGCATGTTTTTATCGGAAATTCCCCGCCGCCGCGCCGAGCATGTTGTCAAGGAAATTGCCAGGGTGCATTCAGCAGTCAGCGCACTGCGCCGCGCTGACAAACAGGCATTAGGCGCGTTGATGTACGCTGGTCATAACAGCTTGCGCAATTTGTATGAAGTCAGCACACCTGAATTGGATACTTTGGTCGAACTGACTCGCTCACTCCCCGGATGCATTGGGGCGCGATTAACCGGCGCCGGCTTCGGCGGCTGCACCCTCAACCTGGTGGAGGTGGATCAGGCTGAAGCGTTCATCGCTGGCCTTCAGCGCGGCTACATGCGAACCACAGGCCGCCAGGCAAAGATCTATTTATGCCGTGCCAGCCAGGGGGTCAGCTTATTATAGTTGCCCTGTTATAGACGGCCCGCTAGTAGCGTCGGGCATTGACGCAATACACCGCGTTGGTGTAGACATCCTTCAAACAGACGCGCAGGTACCATGCGCTGCGCAATTCGCGCGGTAGTCGGAAGCGAGCGTCTATCTTGCCGTTGTTATTGGAGCGCGTCACCCCTAGCCGAATCCAGGGCTCATAAGGAGCTTCACGCGCCCGAACAAAATAAGTGTGTCGGCGAGGAAAATTGGATCCGTTGACATATAATTGCGACCCGATGATGCGAGCTGTGAATCGGGGGGCCAGTGCCGGGGCTGTATTTAGATCGGCAACTTGCGTTTGCGTGAACGCCCGCGCCTGTGACCAGCTCAGGCCACTGAAAAGCACCGTCAGCGCCAAAAGCAGGGTCACCAGACGCACCCCATGCGGGGGGAATAGGTATTTTTTCCGCATGGTGAACTCCTCTCCATCTTACATTTACGTTTGAATTTTATCCACGCCTGGGCGCACGAATGCCGCGCCGCTGTTATTCTTACGCTCCAAAACAGCAAAAAGTTCCCGTCTTATGCTGGACAGGTAAGAAATTCCTTCATGAATTCATCTTGATAAATGTGGTAAATATCATCCAATTGTAAAATTAGGAGGCTTATGTCAGCAGTAACAGTAAATTCAGATAAGAGTAACACCCTCGCCCGCCTGGCTGGGCAGGGCGCCATCGGCGGACTTGCCGGTGGGCTGGTCTTCGCTGTAATGATGGCGATGGGCGGCATGTTACCCATGGTGGGCATGTTGGTCGGCGTAGACAACAGTGTGGTGGGTTTCATTGTGCATATGGCTATCAGCGCGTTCATCGGCGCGCTCTACGGCCTGGTTGCTGGGCGCTTCCCGCCCACCAGCGGTAACGCGATCATCGGTGGATTGATCAACGGCGTGTTTTGGTGGGTGTTAGGAGCGCTGGTGTTAATGCCGCTGTTCCTGGGCATGAACGAAATGATCTTCGTGATAGGGCAGCCCCAATGGATGAGCCTAGTCGGCCACATTCTGTATGGCGTAGTAACTGCATTTGCTTTCAACGTTCTTGCCAAACGCTGATAGTTCATCCATCTACGAGAAAAAACGCCCGTGCTAATGGACTGCACGGGCGTAATCGCTTGTGAATATAGCATGTTGAGATCGAGGCCTCACGCTCCAAGCGGCGCGTCTAGGATGCGGTGCAACGCCTGATATTCTTCCAGGCAGTCGCGACAGCGCTCCAAATGGGCAGCGACTAATGGCATAAGTTGACGTACATCTTCTCCGCGCTGCTCGCGTTCGGTATACTCTGCCAGTAAGACCAGTACTTCATCGCAGGAAAGTTCAACATCATCGGTGGATTGAACCATCTCCAACACGCTACGCCGCCAATCTTGCGTAGATTGGTGGTGCCGCGAAAAAATATGACGGAAAAATTTTTTTATCCAATTCATGTTCACAAAATGCCTTTCACTATCCAAGATGGGGCAAGGCAATCAACTCTTACATTGATCTAACCGAAGGTCTCTAGCGCTTCAGAGATGGAAACGCCCTCAGCAACCAAGCGTTGCTTCAAACGCAGACGTGCATCATGTAGCAACTTATAGAGCGCATTGCGGTTTGTCCCCAAGCGGCGAGCGGCTTCCTCCATGGGCATTCCCTGCACCGCCAGGGCGATCAAAGCGCGGCGTTGTTTCTCGCTCAACTCCTCGGCGATGATTCGGCGCACACGCTGGGCCAGCTCGGCTTTCTCCGCCAGTCGCTCTGGGCTGGGCGAGGGGTCGGCAGCAAGCTTCAGCGGTGGCAGATTTTCTTCATCTTCTTCCAGTAGCCCTTCTAGCGAAACGTTCTCCCAATATTTACGACGCAACTCGGTCAACGCCGCACGCACTGCGATCGTATGCACCCAGGTCGTGAACTGACTGCGTCCCTGGAACTCATTCAGGTGATCAAGCACGCGCAACAATGTCTCTTGAGCAGCCTCCTCCACTAGGGGCACAAAGCGCGGGTCGCTGCTGTTCATCCACGGGCTAAGGGCATAAGGCAGGCCGATCAGGATGAGAGTACGCAGATCATTCAGGGCGGCAGCCTGCGCCTCACCACCAGCGTTTAGATCCGCCAGCCACTGTTCATTGTCGCGTTTGTTCATCATTTCAATTATACATGCATGTCGGGTAAAATAACAGACGCTTACCAATCTATGCAAGATATTGGTAATGCTTAAAAACCGCCTTTTCAACCCATCATTCCGTAGAAGTAAGATTTCCTCCTATCGGCGCATCATGAGAATATGTCATTCGTGCGGCAAAATTCGAAACGGACAAATAATAATTTCCCGATCGCCTTAGGAGGATCCATATGACTACACAGCATACCTGGCGCGATAACCCACATCCGCATCCAGTTCGGTTTCTCTCGATTTTATTTATTGTGCTGATATTGGCAGCGTGCAGTTCATCTGGCTCGCCTCCTACGTTCACGCCAGCCGTCCTACAATCCACTGCTGTCGTTCCTGTAGAGCCAACCACCAGCCTGGCAACCCCGCCTACACAACCGTCCGCCGCGCCGTCCATCGAAGCGCAGATAACGTCATTACCTGTTATTGATAATGAATTCCATCCCAGCGACCCAACGACAGTCTCCCTAGCGGCGGGGCGTCCGCAGTTTGTGGAATTTTTTGCCTTTTGGTGAAGCACCTGCCGAAGGATGCTGCCCATCGTGCATGGGCTGGAAGCAAAATACGATTCTCGGGTTGGCTTTGTATATCTGGATATTGATGATCCAACTACCAGCGAGTTCAAACGGGCTCTAGGCTATCGCCTGCAGCCGCATTTTTTCTTGTTGGATGCACAAGGCAATGTATTGCGTAGTTGGCTGGGTAACGTGCCGGAAGATGAATTAGAAGCAGCCATTTTGGAGGCGCTGGCAGCCGACGGTTCATAACCCGAAGGGCGGTATAGAGATTCTCAAAGCTCTTGTCGGATTTGAAAGCGGTGTTGGTCGAGTCTTCACTTTCTGGATCTTGTCACGGAACATCAACGTCTATACTTCACACGCGCAAACCTCGTTAACCAAGATGCCCTCTTCTGCGCGATAATGAGGGACAAAATACAAGGAGTGAAGAAATGAAGACTCGCCTCACGCCCATGATCGTCATTTTTTTAATCCTATTGAGCGCCTGCGCTCCTGCCCGACGGTCTACCAGTGAACTTGCATTTTCCAAGTCAGAACCTCCAGTAGAGGCGCCGGCCGCGACGGAAGCGCCAGCCGCTGCGGAGGGGGTTGCGGTTACAGTCATAGCAGAAGGGGTTTACATCCCTGAAGCAACTCAAGCTGCACCTTTATATCCGGTGATTGCCCCGGCATCTGGCAGCTTACCACAAACCAGCCGCATGATCATCAAAGACGCGTTGATTGATCTGCTTGTTGCCGATACCGATGTGGCAATTAATCGCATCACTGCCTTGGCCGCCGACCAGGGCGGTTATTTGATTAGCAGTCGCGCGTGGCTGGAAAACGGTTACAAATACGCCGAATTACGTATGGGGGTGCCATCCTCGGCTTTTGAAAACACCCTGAACTATCTGCGGCAACTGGGGATCAAGGTGTTGAACGAACAGGCTTCCGGGCAAGATGTCAGCGCGGAGTATGCCGATTTACAATCCCGACTGACGAACCTTGAAGCGACCGCGGCGCGCGTGCGCGAGTTTCTCAACCAGGCAAAAACCGTTGAGGAATCGCTGCGCATCAATCAAACGTTGTCCGAATTGGAAGGACAAATAGAGCAGGTGAAAGGCAAAATGAAATTTTACGAAGGTCGAGCTGCATATTCAACCATCACGGTGACCTTGAAACCACAAATCCCTACCCCGACCCCTGGGCCAACCCCAACACCTACCCCTGGCTGGAATCCTGGCAACACCGCACGTGAAGCAACCAAGGTCATGACTCGACTGTTACAAGGTTTGGTAGATTTGGCGATTTGGTCGGTCATTCTGCTATGGCCATTCATCCTCATTGCCATCATTGCAGTTTTCGTCTATCGCCGTTGGCGTCAGAAGAGAATTCCACCACAACCTTCGTAACGGGTGGGTTTTGGTAAATATTTCGACTATCAAAGGCAGAATAATTTTATAAAGGTCGTTTCACTACAATTGGCAAAAATCTTAACAGGAGGATCTGAATTAAAACCATCCATCGGATTATTGTCTTAAACATCATCTCTCGGCTCATCCCTGGTAACCAGCCTGCGCCTTAAATGCACCGCTACAAATGTCATAGTTGCTAAGAATTTAGCTCTCACCTTTACCTATGATTCGGCAACTGGCTTTTTGTATGATTCTAATGGTAATTCATACTCTAAAGTAAAAGGCGCTGGCTGCGGTCGCTAAATCCATCTACTCTTTACTCAAATTCGACCCTCAGAAACATTGACTATTGAGGGTCGAATTTAAATTGAAAGCGTTTGAAAATTCCCTATACCCCCAGAAGATGCGAATCGCATCTGACTTTCACCCCCTTGCAGAACGGTTGAATCGCGCTGCTATCAGACGCAGGATCTCATCCGCGCAACTTTCGATGGGTTTATCGGTAACGTCTAGCACAGTGAAACCGGCACGCTGATAAAGATGTTCTGCGTCTAACAATTCTTGATAAATTTTCTCTGGGTCAGTGTAATCGCTGACGCTGGGAGCACCGATGCGGTGCATGCGTTGCTGGCGCAGCAGCATTAGCTGAGCCGGGGCAATCGTCAGCCCGAAGACTCGCCGATCATCCAGATTGAAAAGCTCTGTCGGAGGCTCTAGCTCTGTCGCTAGAGGAACGTTGGCGACTTTCCAACCCAACACCGCCAAATACATGCTGAGCGGCGTCTTGCCGACTCGCGAAGGCCCGGTTAGAATGATCTCCGCCTGCGAAATGGTTTCAATATTCTGGCCGTCGTCGTGCGCCAGGGCGAAGTCAATGGCGGCGATGCGCTCGAAGTATTGACGGTTGAGTTGGCGATACAACCCGGGCTGTCCGAGCGATTTGCGTTCCAGCACGGCTTCTAACCGATCTAACAATGGCCCCATCAAGTCTATAGTTATCACGCCTAGCGCCGCAGCGCGCTCGATCAGGTAGCGGCGCAGCGAAGCGTCCACCAGGGTATGCACTACAGTGGCATGATGCTCGCGCGCCTGC
>DYGV01000110.1:0-3459 GCA_020724505.1 Anaerolinea thermophila | reverse complement strand
GCTTCAACGTCTCTCCGATCTGTTCGGCCAGGCGTACATTGGCTATTGTAATAACCTGGACATTGTGATCGGGAAATTGCGCCAAAACGGAGTATACAACTTGCTCCGCGCTGGCACCTACCCCGCCGGAGACGATAAAAATGGTATGAGAGGGTTCTTGTCGCGCTGCCTCAGCCTGCATCCCAGCTTACCGAGAGGCATCCGATTTCTTTGGAGTTATTCGTGAGGTACTTCTCTTAATAGGACGTCTAATTCTTTTTCTGCTTGTTGGATTGGAATAGAGAAGACAAACGTCCACTCGTTGAGCAAGAAGTTACGGGCGCGCTGTAAGACAGCTTGGTCGTTTTCGTTCAGCTTTTTGTGTCGTCCGTGATGCGTCAGGTCTCGCACTACACAGCATACAGATTCTAGCGAACCTTCGCGCATGCGCTCGGAAAGCTGCATTTTCCTTTCCAGGCGGTCCTCAGTTAGTGGTTCGCCTGGTTGACGCAGAAGATCAAAGAGGCGGGCGAATTCGCTTTCATGCGCTGGCGGGCGTAGGCTGCCCGGCTCGCTTTGATTGACCGGCACCCACAGGGTCATATCGCGGATTTCTACCACGTAATATTGTTTCACTTTGCCCAATAATTCTTTCTCATCTAGCTCAAGAACCTTGCCCAATCCATATACCCCATGCACAACTGGATCGCCTGCTTGAAAGGTCATGCTGCGCCTCCTCTATTGAACCGGCTCGCCATATCGTATCGGCGAAAAAAGACTTGCGCCAGCCCCATACAAGGACTGGCGAAGCATCCACAAAAACCATCAGGAGCTACATATTAATTATACCACATACTGTAGAGTTATTGCAGAAAAAATATTGATCAAAAATTAGGATTGAAACACCTATTGACATCCTTCATTCTTTAGTTGACCTTGTTGTTCTGCTTGCAGGGTTGTGTACGAGGCAGGTGATCGAGTGAGTGGATCGCGCTTACTACGCGACCCACTCAATTTATCCCTTCACCGAGCCTGCCAGTAAGCCACGGATGAAGAAACGTCCTAATAGGATGTAGATCAAAAGGGTGGGCAGGGCAGAGAGCAGCGCTCCAGCCATCACTACATTCCATTCTTTGATCTGGCTGCCAGAAAGATTCTGAAGCGCTACAGTAATGGGTTGCAATTCAGGCTTTTGAAGAATGGTTACGGCGAAGAGGAACTCATTCCAGATATTGGTGAATTGCCAGATCACTACTACCACGAAGCCGGGTAGTGAAAGGGGAAACATAATACGCCAGTAGATGCCCAACAACCCTGCTCCATCAATGCTGCCCGCCTCTACCAGGTCGTTCGGCACCTCGGCATAATAATTGCGGAAAATCAGCGTAGTGATCGGTAAGCCATAAATTATGTGGACAATGATCAGCCCCCAGAGCGTGCCGCCTAACCCTACGGCAGAGAGCGTCTGCGTCAGCGGAATGAGTGTGCTTTGATAAGGGATAAACATACCGAATAGCATCAGAGGAAAGATCACCTCGGAGCCGCGGAACTTCCACTTGGACAATATGTAACCGTTCAGAGAACCCATGAAAGAAGAAATCAATGTGGCGGGGACGGTGAGCAAGATGCTGTTGATCAGATTGGGGCCCAAGCCGCGTAGGCCTTTTTCAGGAATGCCAAACCAGGCGGAGCGGAAGTTTTCTATGTTGAATGCTGACGGTAAACTCCACATGCGCGAGAGATCCTGAACTTCGGCGAAGGTTTTTAGCGAACTGATCAGCATGACATATACAGGAAGTAAGAAAATCGCTGCGAATAAAATGAGCAGCAGATAGATGGCAATGCGGGTTGGGTTAAAGGCGCGGCTCACAGTTCCACCTCTCGTTTCAGGCTATAGCGAAGATAGGGAACGATCACTAACGCTACCATAAACAACATGACCATTGAAATAGCTGCTCCCTGGGCGTAGTGATTGCCACGGAAGGTGGTTTCGAACATAAAGATGCCCGGTACATCGGTGACAAATCCAGTCCCTTTGCCGGTCATCGTGTAAACCAGGTCAAAGATCTTCAGTGAGATATGCCCTAATACAATGAGGGCGCTAAGCGTGATTGGGCTAAGCAGCGGGAGTACGACATGGCGATAGATCTGCACTTCTGTTGCACCGTCAACGCGCGCGGCTTCGCGCAATTCTTCGGGTATGCCGCGTAGCCCTGCCAGATACATCGCCATCGTATAGCCAATAAGCTGCCAGGCGGCAGCGATGATGACTGGGATAAGCGCCACATGGAATGGGCCAATAGAATCGGTAGAGGTGTACCATTTCCAGGTCAGATTTTCTAGGCCAATTTGAGTAAACAGGGCGTTCAAGCCGCGCGGGCGTGTGGCAGTGCCGGGGGCGAATATCCATTGCCACACCACGCCAGTAACGACAAAAGAAAGCGACATGGGGAATAAATAGATGGTGCGGAAAATACCCTCCGCCTTAACTTTCTGATCCAGCAGAATAGCCAATAACAGTCCAATTGCCACGCAGATCAGTAAGAAAAAGATCGTGAAAAACAACGTGTTCCACAAATCAATGACAAAACGACGGTGGGAGATGCCACCGACGGCTGTGAATAAGCCTTTATACCAGGTCAGCCCGGCGAAGCTATAGTCTGGTGTGACGCCGTCCCACTTTGAAACCGAGACGATGCCTGTCCAGGCTATAAATCCATAAACAAACAACCCCAAGAGAATGATGGATGGCAATAAAATCAAAAACCCCAACCAACGTTCGCGGCGTTTATGCTTCATGTCGCCCTCTCAAGGATAAATCTAGATAACACTGTTCGTGTCATTACGAGGAGCGCTCTGTGCAACAAAACAATCCGACGAGTGGGAGATTGTTTTGTTGCCAATGGTGGCTCGTAATGACACTTTGCTTCGCTGCGCTCACAATGATGGGGATTGCAAATGCGAGGAGCGCTCCGCGCGACGACGCGATTTTTCGAAATTTTGATAGAACTCCAGGGCGAGTGCTCCACCCTGGAGTTCTACAAACTAAATACTCAAATTACTTGCAAACGCCGGCGTCGGTGCAGGCCTGAACAAATGCTTGCAGAGCAGCATCCACATTCAGGTCAGCCACGAACAAGGTCATCACGTCGTTGATCGCGGTGACCCAGCCTTCGGAAGCCGCAGCGCCATGCGCCACAGAGGGGACGATGGTGTTCGAACCGAAGTCATCCATCGCCGACTGCAGGTAGGCGTTGTAGAGAGAGCGGTCGCCGTCCGTGCGGGCGGGGATTGAGCCCTTCAGCGGGTTGAAGGCGTCTTGACCTTCTTTCGAGCCACACAAGGTGAGCCAAGCGATCGCAGCATCGCGATTGGGGGCGCCCTTCGGCAGGCCGAAGGAGTCGGAAAGCATAATGAAGTTGCCGCTGGTGCCTGGCGAAGGAGCATAGCCATAGCCCACATTTGGCTCTAGGTTAATCG
>DYGV01000109.1 GCA_020724505.1 Anaerolinea thermophila | reverse complement strand
GTCTCCGCTTGGGCGGGGTCGTAACACGGCATTCATGCCGTCTCCGCGGGAGACTGATTCGGCGATTATTGTTCCACAACCCCCAATTGGGCGTTCACCACGTAGCAAGGGAGACTCACATGAACCGTTTCCGACAGTTATTCAACAAAAAGAAAGCCGCCTCAACGCCGACAGAGAATCTGTTACGCTGCGCCGCCTGCAACCGCGGGGCGATGAGCTCCCGCCAATGGTTCGATTATTACGAGGCGCAAGGCTACTTTGTCAACCGCGTGAGCGGCCAGGCGATCTACGAAGGCGAATTGTATGAATTGGATCCGCTCTCGCACCTCGACGCTGCAACGGTTCAGGCGCAGCAACATTCTTTAGAGCGCGTTGCCGCAACCCGCGGCTACCAGTGCCGCGCCTGCAAGCAGGTGTATTGCCTGATCTGCGTGCTGCAGTCACCCCGCCCGGCGGAGAAATGGATCGTCGCTGCCTGCCCGGCTTGCGGCGGTCTCTTACGCGCCCTGGAAGTCCAGCCGACGGTAAAATCGCCTGGTCGGCTGTATGAGGATTGCAGTTGGAGCGATTTGACCGCGCGTTGGCTCACATCGCCGCAAGAACCCACGCCGGCGTTGTGGCTGCTTTGGGCAAATGGAGGTATGGCACAATTGCTGGTCGAACGCCGTCCGCGAGCCTGTGAGACCCTGCTTTCTCAGCCGCCGCAGGTGGTGGAGTTCCCGGATGGTTCGGCTGCGTCGGTATTCACCCCGCAACGCGGCGAGGACATCTTGAAAATAGTGGAACTACTGCTAAGGGGACAGTACTTCGAGTCGCTAGTCACGTTAGGCGGAGCAGCCATACGCCTGCCTCCAGTGGATGAAAACGCCCTCGTACAGCGCTTCAAACCCGAGGAGTGCGTTAAAATCAGCCCAGACTATTTGCTTTGGTCAGCGTGGTCATTCTTCGCTGTCGAAGCTTGAGCACTGCTCATCGAATCCACTGAAAGGTTGAAGAAATTATGTTGCCAGACCAAGCGATGCGTATCTTGCTCATCATTCTCACCTCCTTCCTGGGGCTGACCGCTATCGCTGGCGGCGTTGGGCTGCTTGCCGGCGTCGCTGCGCCTCCGGTCGAGGCGCTGTCAGGTTCCCCGTTCAAAGATTACACCCTGCCCGGCCTGGCTTTGCTCATCTTGGTGGGTGGCAGCGGACTGGCTGCTGCATACCTGACAGCGCGTCGTTCACAATACGCCCCGCTGGCATGTGCAGCCGCTGGCGCGATTATCGTGATTTATGAGGTGGTCGAAATCCTGGTCATTGGCTCACCCCCTGGCGTCGCCCGCAACCTGCAAATCTTCTACTTCACCCTGGGGGTGCTGATCTTGCTCTTCTCATTTAGCTGGCTGCGGCTAAAGCGGTAGAATAAAGGCAACAAAAGCGTCGAAATACCAGGCGTATTTTTCCGAAGATTATGCTAGAATTAATGTATGGGGGCAACATTCTAATAAACGATTAACCAAAGCCAACTTGGGAAGGGAGGCGCGTTATTACTGGAAAATGGGAAGACCTCTTCATCGGTTGTGACTTTCATCAACAGAACCGACGCTCAAAATATTTAATCGAACAGAGATCACAAGCGGGGGAACGTGATAGGATCGTTGTCAATTGTTTACCAGGATCGAATAATCTGGCTACAAAGCGGCAAACGCCGTCACGGAGATGTGTTCGCGCGCCAGAAGAAAGGATCAGCCAATGAACTGGCGACAAAAGTTGTTTGGCAGGAAGCAACCTGCGAAAACAACTTCCAGCCCCACGCCGCCGACTTCAGCAAGCTCAGTCGCACCGGCATCAACGCCTGCAATCACCGCGGCTGCTGCAACAGACGTCGCGGCATATAAACCTATAACAAACAAGGAGTCTACTGTGAGCGAAATTCTATCCGAACAAGAAATCAATATTGATTGCCTGGAAGGATTGTTCAAGGCTGCATTCTTCCGCGCCGAACGCGATAAAGATGGCGACCTGGTGATCCGCGACGAACAAGGCGTCAACACCTTCGTCAAGGTAGACGCAGACAAGAAAATGATCACGTTCTATTCCTTATGGGGATTGAAATCTCGCTTTACAGAAGCGGCTAAATTGAAATTCGCTAACGAATTGAACGATGGGCTGATTTTAGTGCGCTTTGGCGTGCCGCATCCCAATATCCTATGGTGTGATTATCAGTTCCTCTACGAAGGAGGCATTGCACCGTTCCATATCATCAACACCTATCGGCGCTTCGTCAACGTGTGCAAGGGCGCGGTACAAAGGGACAAGGATGATATAATTGGACGAGACTGATCAAATAAGTTAATAACCCTAGAGCGGAGTTTATTCCTCGCAATTTATACGATACACAGGGCGGCGGTGACGCCGCCCAACATGCTGGAACGCCGCGCTTCCTCGTACAGCGACTCTCCAAATCTATTCGATCTTTAGGAGGCGAAGATGGCAAACCCCGAACCACAACCGCAGCGACAGACTGCTGCAGCGCAAGCCAAAGCGCTGTACACCGCCAACATCCTGCAAAAGCCCAATGTGGTCGGCGTGGGTGTGGGTTTCAAGAGCGTGAACGGCCAGCGTACCGGCGAATACAGCGTGGTGGTTTTGGTTCGCCAAAAGCTGCCCATCGCCGGGCTTCATCCGCAGGCGCTCATCCCCTCGGAATTGAACGGCGTGCCGACGGATGTGGTGCAGGTGGGCGAGCTGCGCGCCCTGCAAGGCCACACCGGCCGCTGGCGACCCTGCCCAGGTGGGGTGAGCATCGGGCATTTCAAGATCACCGCCGGCACTTTCGGCTGCGTGGTGCGCGATCGCAGCAGCGGAGCGCGGTTGATCCTCTCCAACAACCACGTGTTAGCCAACAGCAACGATGCCAGCCCCGGCGACGCCATCCTGCAACCCGGCCCGGTGGACGGCGGACGGTTGGAGAATGACCGCATCGCTGTGCTGGAGCGCTTCTGCCCGATTGACTTCGGCGAAGCGCCACCAACCTGCGGCATCGCACAGGGCGTGGCTGACTTCGCTAACGCTATCGCCGGCTTGCCTGGCTCGGAGCATCGCCTGACGGCGGGCAAATACCGTCCGCAGGCAGTGAACCAGGTGGATGCAGCGGTCGCCCGCCCGCTTGATGATCGTGACATCCTGGATGAAATCTACGAAATCGGCGAGGTGCATGGCACCGCGCCGGCTGTGCTAGGTATGCAGATCCGCAAATCCGGGCGCACCACCGGCCTCACCGCCGGGCAGATTAACGTGGTGGACGCCACCGTGACGGTCAACTATGGCGGCGGACGCTCTGCCGTCTTCGAAAACCAGCTCGTCGCCGGCCCGATGTCGCAAGGCGGCGATTCCGGCTCGCTGATCGTGGCTGCCGACTCGCTGCGTGCTGTAGGGCTGCTCTTCGCCGGCTCTGAGCAATCTACCATTTTCAACCCCATCCAGGCAGTGCTGGATTGCTTGCAGGTGGATTTATGAACCAGCCAGCCGACGAAACCCTTTCCCAAGCTGATAAAGTTGCCGCCGTCAAGCGGGCGCGCCAGGCAGAGCTGCTGCGCAAAGCCAACGTAGTAGGCGTGGGCGTGGGCTACCGCCGGCGGCGCGGCCAAATTACCGACACCGTGGCGTTGGTAGTGATGGTCTCGCGCAAGCTGCCGCGCGAACAGCTCGCCCCGGAAGACCTGCTGCCGCGCGAGCTGGACGGCGTGCCGGTAGATGTGCAGGAAGTGGGGGAGTTGCGTGCATTTTAAGGAGTGCCTCCTTATTCAATATGACAACCAGGCGCGCCTGACGAATAATACCCAAATCGAGAAATCCTCACGGCGCTGAAAACCCTCGTCGCTGTCATTTGGCTAGTTGCCATTAGCGTTACCACCCGTGATGATAAAGCCATCCAGCACTGATGCACTCGCCGTCCTGTTGCCGGTACCCAAACCTGCGCTTGATTTTCATGCTTCGGTGGGTATAATGAGGGCCATAAGCGCAGCGAGAAGGTTTACCAGAATCGATCAAGAAGCCAGCAAAGGCAACTTCGACGATATTGCTTTTCTGGGTGAAAGTCGAGCAATGAAGGTCAACTGATGAAAAAGGGCTCAAAAACCAGCCGTTTCGGTACTACCTCACGCATCAGCCACGATTCTTCGCAATATTACAACTCAAAGCTCTATTCAGAACTATCGGGTGATAATGGAGCGCCCCCCGTTCCCGACAACCCATTTCCACCACAGCTTGAGAACACAATTATTCTCGGAAGTTCGGAGCGGATGAAAGAAATCCCCGATCATTCATTACATCTGATGGTGACTTCGCCGCCCTACAATGTAACCAAAGAGTACGACCAAGATCTTTCATTAGAAGAGTATTTGGATCTGCTGAGGAGGGTATTCTCTGAGACCTATCGGGTCTTGGTTCACGGCGGCAGAGCCTGCGTCAACGTCGCAAATCTGGGGCGTAAACCCTACATCCCTCTATCCGATCACATTTCGCGCATGATGATCGAGATTGGTTTTTTAATGCGCGGGGAAATCATCTGGTACAAGGGCGCCGGCGCCGGCGTTTCAATGGCCTGGGGCAGTTGGCAGTCTGCCGCCAACCCGGTGCTGCGTGACACGCACGAGTATATATTGGTGTTTTCAAAAGGCTCGTTCTCACGCAAAAAGCTGCCGACCGCAGAAGATACCATCACCAGAGAGCAATTCATGGAATGGACAAAATCCGTCTGGAGCATTAATCCGGAGTCGGCGAAAAAAGTGGGGCACCCGGCGCCGTTTCCAGTCGAATTGCCATACCGATTGATCCAACTTTATACCTATAAAGGAGATATCGTTCTGGATCCATTTATGGGCAGCGGCTCCACTGCCATCGCCGCGCTGAAGGCCGACCGGAAATATGTAGGCTATGAAATTAACCCACTGTACATCAAGCTATCTGAGGAGAAAATCGCCCCTTATAAAGCCCAAATGAGCTCAAGGTTATGAAGGATGCAACGAACGCTAACGCCTTACCTCTCGACCAGATCCTCCACGGCGACTGCGTCCAGGTGCTGACGAGCCTGCCGGAGAAGTGCGTTGACTTGATCTTTGCCGATCCTCCTTACAACTTACAGCTTTCGCAAGAACTCTGGCGACCCAACATGACCAGGGTGGATGCCGTGGATGACGATTGGGATAAATTCGATGGCCTCCTCGAGTACGATCAATTCACGCGCCAGTGGTTGAGCGCCTGCAGGCGCGTGCTCAAGGATACAGGGACTCTATGGGTTATCGGTTCATACCATAATATCTACCGCGTGGGAACGATCTTGATGGATCTGGGCTATTGGATCCTTAATGACATCGTCTGGGTGAAAACCAATCCCATGCCCAATTTTCGCGGCGTTCGTTTCACCAACGCCCACGAGACGCTCATCTGGGCGCAAAAGATCAAAGGCGCGCGTTACACGTTCAACCACCAAGCAATGAAATCGTTAAACGACGGTCTTCAGATGCGCAGCGATTGGGAAATCCCGCTTTGCACCGGCAAGGAGCGACTCAAGGTAAATGGGGAGAAAGCCCATGCCACGCAAAAGCCCGAAGCGTTGCTCTATCGTGTGATTCTCTCCAGCTCAAACCCCGGCGATATCGTGCTGGACCCGTTTTTTGGAAGCGGCACCACTGGCGCAGTCGCCAAGAAGTTGAAAAGACATTGGATTGGGATAGAGAAAGACGAAAGATACATTCCAATCGCCCAGGCAAGGATAGCTGCGATACAAGCGCCGTCCAATGATGAACCCTTTATGTTTCCAGACAAGCAGCGTCGCCGACGCGTTCCGTTTGGCGCGCTGCTGGAGAATGGCTTGCTTACCCCGGGACAAAAGCTCTATTTCGGCAAGACCGGCGATACCGTCGCAGAGGTGCTGGCGAACGGCATGCTCAAGTACAATGGCATAACCGGCTCCATTCACCAAATTGGCAGAGAAATCCAAAAAGCGCCCTGCAATGGGTGGGAACACTGGTATTATGTAGATGAGACCAGCGGGGAGAGGATCGTGATTGACACACTAAGGCAAATACTTCTTAGAGAGGCAAATGTTTAACGGTCAGGTCGGTTTTTTAGACAATGCAGCGGTGTTATTTCCGCCGCAATTGACTTCAATCGAGAAGAAAAAGTTGCGTGCAGAAGAAAATGGGGGTGAACCAAGCCCTGGTGTGAATGGGCATAAGAAGGCGCAAAGAAAGCCAAAGGAAAAGGCCCCGACCCTGTTCTAAAGATGAAATAGGCGAACTGAGAGAGGGCAATAACGCCTGTTACTCAAACTGTGAGCGATCTCTCTCTCATCAAAGGTTTGTCAGCTTGAAATGCAATCCTTTCTGAATACAGTTAAAAATCATGCATAAATATTCAGAAATGATTGACAGACACCGGGTTTGTGTGTATCCTATCACAAACTGAATGTATATCATCTTGTGAATATATATTCAAGATACTTTGATTGGTGCGAAGCGCATGCAAATCCGGCCTGCAAATCCCCCGCTCGAACTACGCGATCTGGAATTGAAGTCTATCCAGTATCGTAAGACCTTGCTCTCCATGATTAAGCACGCCAACTCCGGGCACACTGCCGGCAGCCTGTCCTGCGTAGACATCCTCAATGTGCTCTACAACCATGTGCTGCGAGTGGATCCTGGCGACCCTACGAACCCTGACCGCGATCGCTACATCCACTCCAAAGGCCACTCTGTTGAAGCGCTCTATACCGTGCTGGCCGATCGCGGCTTTTTCCCCATCGAAGAATTGGACACTTTTGAACAATATGCCACGCGCCTGATCGGCCACCCGACGCGCAAAGCGCCAGGTGTGGAGCAAAACACCGGCGCACTGGGGCATGGCCTCTCCCTGGCAGTGGGGACAGCGCTGGCTGCCAAGAAGGACGGACGCCCTTACCGCGTCTTCACCATTCTAGGCGATGGCGAGCTGACTGAAGGCTCGGTTTGGGAAGCCTCGATGAGCGCTGCTCATTACCAACTCGACAATCTGGTGGTTATTGTAGATCGCAACGGCTTGCAAATCACCGGACGCACAGAGGACGTGATGCGCCTGGAGCCGTTGGAAGAGAAGTTCCGCGCCTTTGGCTACGCCGTGCGCCACGTCAATGGCAACAATATTGCCGAACTCATCCAAGTCTTCACTCAGCTCCCCTTCGAAACCGGCAAACCCAATCTGATCTTGGCGCACACAGTCAAGGGCAAAGGCGTCAGCTTTATGGAGGATGTCGCTTCCTGGCATCACCGTGTACCTACAGATGCGGAATTTGCCCAGGCGATGAACGAATTAAACCAAGCAGAGACCCTTTGGTTACAAAGAGCATGACCACTTATAGTTTAGGCAAACCCAATCAAGACATTGTCGCAGAAACGCTGCTGGCGCTCGCCCGCCAAGATCGCGACCTGATCGTAGTCACCGGCGATTCGCGCGGATCCGGCAAGATGACCGCCTTTGGCGAGGCGTTGCCCGATCAACTGGTGGAGATCGGCATCGCCGAGCAGAACTTGGTGGGCGTCTCGGCTGGGCTGGCTTCAACCGGCAAAAAAGTGTTCGCCATATCTCCAGCCTGTTTTCTCACTGCCCGCTCCCTGGAGCAAATAAAGAACGATGTGGCTTATTCGGATAACCCGGTTAAGCTGGTAGGCATCAGCGCCGGGGTGAGCTACGGCGCGTTAGGCAGCACCCATCATTCGCTACACGATGTGGCAGCGCTGCTGGCGATTCATAATATTGATATCGTCATTCCTGCCGATAACTTCGAAACGCATCATGCAATTCTGGCCGCGGCGATTCACCCGCGGCCTATTTATCTACGGTTCGGCAAGCGCCCCATGTATCATTTGCACTCTCCCGAAACCCAATTTCAATTAGGCAAAGCTGCCATCTTGCGTTCTGGCAGCGATGTCACTTTTATCGCCTCTGGTGAAACGGTCGCCCCAGCGCTGTTTGCCGCCGACTTATTGGGGCAACGCGGCTTCTCCTGTGGAGTGATCAGTATGCACACCATCCGCCCCTTCGACGCAGAAGCAGTGATTGGCGTCGCGACGACCTGCCGCGCCCTGATCACCGTCGAAGAACACAGCGTAAATGGTGGGCTGGGCAGCCTGGTCGCCGCCACGCTGATGGAAGCTGGCGTTTGGCTGCCTTTCAAACGGGTGGGCATCCCCGATGAAGACACTGTTGCCGGCAGCCAGGTGGAGATTTTCAAGCATTACGGCATCTCGCCCGAAGGACTGGCTGAAACGGCGTTGAACTTGCTGAACAGCGGCCGCGGTAACCGAATCCCGGCCTCGGCGCCAGCCGCCGCCAGCCGACCAGCAGCCAATCCGTCCACCCCGGTATAATCCCCGCTGTCACGGGAGCAATATGAATGAGGCACTGATCCTGGCGATTGACCAAGGCACCACCAATACCAAAGCGATCCTGGTGGATGCGCAAGGTAAAGTGGTTGCTCGCGCTGCACACCCCACACAGATCGCCTACCCTCAACCCGGTTGGGTAGAGCAAGACGCCCTCGAACTTTGGGAAACGGCGCGACAAGCGATTGAAGAATGCACCCAGGCTGCATCTGGAAAAATCCTTGCCCTAGCCGTCACTAACCAGCGAGAAACCACAGTGGCTTGGGAACGCAGCAGCGGAAAACCACTCGGCCCGGCGGTGGTTTGGCAGTGTCGCCGTTCAACGGATTTCTGCCACCAACTCGCCGAGCGTAGCCTGGAGCCTTTATTGCGTCAACGCACCGGTCTGACCATTGACCCCATGTTTTCCGGCGGAAAGATGCGCTGGTTATTGGATCATATTCCCGATGGACAAGCGCGGGCCGAGGCTGGCGAAATCTGCCTGGGAACGGTGGATAGCTGGATGCTCTGGAATCTGACCGGCGGCGCATCTGGCGGCGTTTTTTCATGCGACTATACCAATGCTTCACGCACTCAGCTCTTCAATCTGCACATCCTGGATTGGGATGATGAGATATTAGCTTTCTTCAACATCCCGCGCCCCGCGCTTCCGCAGCCGCGCCCTTCTCGCGCAAATTTTGGCTCCAGCGTTCAAATCGGCAACCTCTCAGCCGGAACGCCCATAGCCGCCATGATTGGCGATTCACACGCTGCTCTCTATGGTCACGCCGGATTTCAACCCGGCTCTATCAAAGCCACGTATGGCACCGGCACCTCGCTGATGACGCCTACCGAACGACCGATCATCTCGCAGCACGGACTCTCCGCCACAGTCGCCTGGGGTAAAGCCAACGGCGAAGCAGCCTACGCATTGGAGGGCAATATCTACGTAACCGGCGCAGTGGTGCAATGGTTAGAACAGGCGCTGGGTAAGAGCGACGCATCGCAAATCGAAGAACTGGCGAAACAGGTGAGCAGCAACGAAGGAGTGTATTTCGTGCCAGCGTTCGTAGGGCTGGGGGCACCGCATTGGAACGCCCAGGCGCGTGGGTTGATCAGCGGACTGACGCGTGGCGCCAGCGCGGCGCATCTGGCACGGGCAGCGCTCGAATCCATCGCCTATCAAGTGCGAGACGTCTTCGATGTCATGGATCTCGAAACTGGTTCACCTCTACAGACTTTACTGGCTGATGGCGGTGGCAGCCGCAACGAATTTCTGATGCAATTCCAAGCCGACATTACCGGACGCCCGGTGGTGCGCAATCTCTCGGCAGATGTCTCCGCCATAGGGGCGGCTTACTTAGCCGGGCTGACGATAGGCGTATGGTCGTCTGAGGCGGAAATTCAGCAGTTGTCGCGCCCGCAAGAACGCTTTGAACCTCGTATGTCCGCCGAGGAGCGTGAAAGACTTTACGCCGGCTGGCAGGATGCGGTGCGCCGCGCCTTGCTGTAAACAACCTGCGGATTATAAAACACTAAAAGAGGTTTGCCTGATGAACAAAAGCTGGATTATCACCCTCATCATCCTCCTGGCTCTGGTCGTGGGCGGCTACTTCCTCTGGCCGTATGCCTTCACCGTTGTCCCTATCCAGAAGGTCGAAGAGGTCAAACAAAGTGAAGCTTTTGACCCGGTGAGTTATGTAGATGGCATCTGGAGCAGCCAGATCATCCCCACCATCCAGGAAAAAGCCGTTGACCTTGCCGTCGTCTTGAACGAATTCAAACCCAACGCAGATGGCTTGGCAGCCAAGCAAGACCTGGTGCAGGTGGCGCAGAAGTACGGCTTGATCACCGTGGGAGAAGCACATGTTTACGCGGTCAAAGGCTCTGGAACAGTCACTTCGGTGGACACCAGCAAAAGCACTGGCATATTAGAAGTGCAGGTGGATGGTTACACCGGGCCGATACGCGTCAGACTGTATATCGGTCCTCGCATCCCCAGCGACGAGACCTCGGTGCGTGACGCGGTGGGTTTCATTAACTTTGGCGATTTCAAAGAACAAACCGAATATGGCAAAGTGGCTGCCGAGATCAACAAGCGGGTGTTGAACGAAGTACTTGCCCCTCTGAATAAGGACGAACTTCAAGGCAAGAAAATTGTGTTCTATGGCGCGCTGACGATCCGCACCTTCAACTTGATCAACATTGACTTGAAACAAATCAATATCGTACCAATCCAGATCGAGCTGCAATAGCTGGAGTGTAAAATGAGTGAAGCGCAAGAAACTCAGACCGCCGTGATGGAGGCGATTCTCCAAGAGGATGTCATCCTGCGCGCCGAAAACATCACCAAGGTTTTCCCTGGCACAGTTGCGCTCGACCAGGTAACCTTTAATGTCTATCGGGGCAAGGTTAACGTCCTCGTAGGCGAAAACGGGGCAGGCAAGTCCACGCTGATGAAAATCCTGGCCGGCGTCGAGCAACCCACCCGAGGTCGTGTATTGCTCGATGGCAAAGAAATCCGCCTGCGCAACCCTTTAGACGCGGTGCGTTACGGTATCGGCATCATCTATCAGGAGCTGAACCTTTGCCCTAACCTGAGCGTGGTGGATAACATCTTTCTGGCGCGTGAGCTGGCGCAGCGTGGGGTAATTGACAAAAAGGCCGAAAAACAACAAGCACGTGAGCTGGTGCGGCGCCTGGAGCAAAACATTGATCCCGACGCCCTGGTGAGCGACCTGCGCATAGGTCAACAACAAATCGTAGAAATTGCCAAAGCCCTGTCGCAGGAAGTACGTATCCTGATCATGGACGAACCCACCTCAGCCTTGAGCGCGGCTGAGGTGGAAGTGCTCTTCCGCGTGATCCGCGAATTGAAGGCGCATGGCGTTTCGATTATCTATATTTCGCACAAACTGGAAGAACTGTTACAGATAGGCGATTACATCACCGTGTTGCGCGATGGGCACCTGGTAGCGCACGAATCCACTGAGGGTATTGATGTACCCTGGATTATTGAGCGTATGGTGGGGCGCAATCCGGCAGCGTTGTTCACTCGCAAAGAGCATAAAATCGGCGACGTATTGCTGCGCGTGGAGGACCTGACCCTACCACGCCACGGCGGCGGCTATTTGCTTGACCATGTCTCCTTTGAACTGCGCGCCGGTGAAATCCTGGGATTTTACGGTCTGATGGGCGCCGGACGCTCCGACCTGGTGGATTGTCTGGCTGGAGCGCGCCCAGAAGCCAGCGGAAGGATTTTCCTCAATGGCCAGCCAGTGAAGGGCAATTCGGTAGCCGAGCGCATCGCGGCTGGCTTCGTGTTAGTGCCAGAGGACCGACAGCGCGATGGGCTGGTGCCAACTCTATCGGTAGCGCATAACATGCTGCTAGCCAGCCTGAAAAAATACATGAACAAGTTTTTCCTACTGAAGAAAAAAGAACAGCAAGCAGTTAACACGCTCATCAACGATCTTTCAATTCGCGTGGCAAATCCGCAGCAATTAATAACTTCTCTGAGCGGCGGCAACCAACAAAAAGTGGTAGTGGCAAAGGGTTTGCTCACCGAACCGCGTGTACTGATGTTGGACGAACCCACACGTGGCATTGATGTAGGCGCGAAATCTGAAATCTTCGAAATCATGAGCCGCCTGGCTTTGCAAGGCTATGGCGTGCTGTTTATTTCATCCGAACTGAAAGAGATCCTGGCAATGTCTGACCGTATCCTGGTGATGTCGAAAGGGGCAATCACCGGAGAATTTACCCGTGAAGAAGCCAGCGAGGAAAAGTTGGTAGCCGCATCCGCCGTCGGTCATGGGCTGGCAAACAGCGGCAATCATAACAATGGAAGGAAAAATCAAAATGGACGCAGCTAAAGCTACCCCGATCAAGCGATCCCGGCGTATCACCAAGACCGATCTTCAACAATTCTTACTGCGCGGTCGGGCGTTTATCGCGCTGATCCTGGTCGTCGTGGTTTTCACCTCCCTATCGCCGCAGTTTCTGAGCGCCGAAAATCTGGTGATTATGTCCAAACACGTGGCGACGAACGCTCTGCTGGCGATAGGTATGACTTTTGTGATCCTCACCGGCGGCATTGATCTTTCGGTCGGCTCCATCGTTGGACTAACCGCCATGATCGCCGGCGGTCTAATCAACGAAGGCATCCGCATTGATGCCCTGGGCGTTATCGTCTATCCACACACCTGGACGATCATCGTCATCTCGCTGGTCGCTGGCACATTGATGGGCGCGATCAGCGGGATCGTTATCACCCGCTTTAACGTGGCGCCATTCATTGCCACATTAGGAATGCTCTACGTGGCGCGCGGTTTTGCTGGGTTGCGAAACAACGGCTACACCTTCCCCAACATTATTGGCCGCCCGGAATTCGGCAACACCGGTTTCGATCGCCTGGGAGCGGGAGATTTCTTGGGGATCAACTATTCGATCTGGATCATGGCAGCGTTTGCGCTCATCGCCTGGTTCGTCACCACTCGCCTGCCATTTGGGCGTCATGTATACGCCATTGGCGGAAACGAACGCTCGGCAGAGCTTTCAGGTGTGCGCATTAACACCACTAAGACCATTGTGTATATGATTAGCGGTTTTTGCTCTGCCATGGTGGGGTTGATCATTGCTTCACAACTGGTGGCGGCGCACCCAGCCACTGGGGAAACCTTTGAATTAAACGCCATCGCTGCGGTAGTGTTGGGTGGCACTTCGTTAGCCGGCGGACGAGGCAGTGTGGGCGGCACGCTGATCGGAGCCTTCGTGATCGGCGTATTGGGCGATGGACTGGTCATGTTAGGCGTGTCCTCCTTCTGGCAGAAGGTGATCAAAGGCGCGGTGATTGTGCTGGCAGTCATCATTGACCAGATGCAAGCTCGTATGCAGGAACGCATCGCCCTGCAACAGCAACAAGAACAGTTGTAAGCGTTGGATCTTCGCTCATAAATTGCAAATGGCGATGAGAATTCTAGACCTCATCATAAATCTGCCTGGCTCTGTGAGCAACATCTCAGTTGAACAAGATCGCAGATTCAGCATAAGGAGGTGAGACACAAAACACTCTGTAACCTACTCGTATGTCGTA
>DYGV01000108.1 GCA_020724505.1 Anaerolinea thermophila | reverse complement strand
TCTTTTTTGTCCATAGTTCAGCACCCTGTCCTAACTCATGTCTGAACTTCAGAAAGCACGTACCCGTGGAGCGTTTCCTTGACACTTACTAAGCTTGAGTTTATAATGCCCTTCGCCTCAAACGAAGAATGTTCCTCGATAGCTCAATTGGCAGAGCGGGCGGCTGTTAACCGCTAGGTTCCAGGTTCGAGTCCTGGTCGAGGAGCTAAGAATGCACAAGGGACCTCAAGGTTGCTGAGAATCCACCACCTTGAGGTCTCTGGTTATACTTCTTGGTTTACACCAAGGGCAATTTAAGTAAGGGGAGGGCTAAAGGTTTTTACCACCCGTATTAGGTTTAGAGGCAATTGAAAGCAAGAGAACGGGAGCTGCAATGATTGTCCGCAATATATGAGGAGGCTAATTGATAAATCTCTTGAAATATGGGTTACGAACAACAATTGACATCGAATAAACACCCCTAAGACTCTACTGATAGCAATCTTCTTATGGATATCCCCGAGTCAGACTAGGACTCTGATTAGGATTTATTTCTTTACGATTGCTAAGGGGAATTATTTATTACCAAGGGGAGAAAAATCTGATGCCCATTTACACTTGTGAAAGGGAGTCCATCCGCCAGAATGGCATTACCATAAGTGGACCACATTGGACTTGGTCTGTAACCCTGGGGATAGTACGATGCCTCACCATTAGGACAAGTTTGTCCCCCGTTATAGCATTGTGAGAAATAATCGTAATGATATGGATAATCGGATAGGTCCCAATGCCAGAAACCCAGATGTAAATGTGGGTCGGCACAATTTCCAGTACAGCCGACCCTCCCGATGAGTTGCCCTTCACTGGTATTGGCTCCTGACTGTACATAAACGGTACTTAAGTGGCCATAAATTGTTCGGAAACCAGATGGATGGTTTATCTGTACAAAACAACCATATCTTACATCTATGCATTGAGCGTCAATAGCTGAAACAGTCCCATCGGCTACAGCCAAAACCAGGGCGTTTGCATCATTGCCATCGGGTTTATTCCAATCGGTTGCGTAATAACTATTGTAATAATTGCAATGATGATTGTTTCCATAGAAGGAACCTGCTCCCCCCACAATCCATGTTTCGCCAATTAAAAAAGGCATTTGCAACGAAATAGTACTATTATGAGCTTCATTCCCTGGAAATGTGCCTAGATTACATGTGAAGTCTTCAACTGTAAGAGCAAGGGTTTCAGTTTGTGTGGCTAATTCTGGAATGAGTTCTTGTTCGTCTGGCATTTTTAAACCAGACGAACAAGAATCAAAATCCTTGGCGTTTAGAGTCTCCAATAAGGAAATTGCTTCAGAAATTGAAGGCGAGTTGGCTGGCGTGATAGTAATAATTAGCACGCGAGTATCATCTACCAGTAAATTTATCGATAATAGAATAGTTCCGGTAGAGTCGGTTACGGAATATGCTAATCCAGTATAGCCAGCGAGTTTATATTCATATGGTGAGGTCGTTGTAGTATTATATAGGGTGCCCTGTTCTGATGAGATGGTACGTTCTATAACCGCACTAATCCATTGTTCGAAGTTCTCCTTTTCAGATATCTTGGCAGACGATACTTGTACTTTGATAGCATTTGGTGGTAATTCAATAAAGCCGTGGTTTGACTTTACTTCATCATGGGAATAGTTATAAAAAACGGATGCTCCTCCGACGCCATTAATATCTGGTGACCCATCCGTATACCATCCTGTTGGAAGTTGAAGACTGAACTGATTAAGTTGGTCGATGAAGCATGTTGTTCCATTCATTTCTTGAGTTGGCGTCGGTTGATTTTCAGGGGGTGGAGGATACGGATAAGGTGTTGTCTGGCTTTTACTAGAATCTTCTTCAGGAGGTGGATATGCCAGAGAAGCTGGTCCGGTTCCTTTTGGTAAAAAGAAATTCAAGGTTACTATCAGACCGAGAACCAGCATGCATAGTGTTATAAATTGGAAAATATTTTTCATCACTTGTGCCAAGCTCGAGTCCTTTCATCAATGTGAATGACCTCATTCACCATTCAATAGTAACTATACACGCAATCTATCCTGAGTCAATAGGGCTCATATGTAACGCCTGAAAATTTTATCTCTTGTGAAATGCGGGTTTGCGGTGGTTTTTAATATAATTATCGAATCGTCTTCCTTGCCCTCATAATTCTTTATAGGTTTATTTCTTGACGCCCCCAAATCGTTGGTTTAAAATATAATCACCTTTGCAGTCTCGATTTCCGCTCTCGACACAGGGCGGCGATTTCTTTAAAACGAAACTGAGAGCTAGCGGTAGCGATTTACCAGAGACCTCGCGGTATATCGAAAAAGAGCTACCTTGAGGTCTATCGTTGAGAGAAACAGATTCGCGGCTGTTAACCGCTAGGTTCCAGGTTCGAGTCCTGGTCGAGGAGCTAAGAATGCACAAGGGACCTCAAGGTTGCTGAGAATCCACCACCTTGAGGTCTCTGGTTATACTTCTTGGTTTACACCAAGGGCAATTTAAGTAAGGGGAGGGCTAAAGGTTTTTACCACCCGTATTAGGTTTAGAGGCAATTGAAAGCAAGAGAACGGGAGTAATAATTTTCCATACTTCTTGCTGAAGATTACGACGAACATCGCCACAGGTGAGCGTCGAGTTGCTTTCCTGGGAGCGCAACTCTTCAAAAAAGCATTGCAAGCAGGCTGTCGGGGGCCAAAAGCGCAACACGCCTTGGTGGGTCATCACCTGGTAGTGGTCACTGCCGAGTAAATCTTTCTCATACTCGAAGAAAGTCTCCACTTCCCAACGGATCGCTAGGATATCCATCATCCCTTGCGCATCCAAGTTCATGACCGTGCCGCCCCAATAGCGAATGCTCTTGAGCGGGTTGTCCAGATCATGACAGGTGATCCGCACCAAGGTCGCTCACAGCTTGCGGATCCAGGAAGAAATCAGGTAAGCATAGACTTCCTGACCACCTTTCACAGAAAGCCAAGTCACTTCAACCCAGGCCTTTCGAGTTAGTCCAGCCGCATAGGCAGAGAGTTTGAGCCATTCTCGGCTGCCAACTTCTTTCACCACTTGCATCACCGCTCAACCTCCAGGATAGGGTTCTCGGCAAACCTCATTATCCTGGTTTGACCATGCCTTTCTATTCAAGTTCTGTTAAAGTGCAAAGAGAGTGATTCAACATGACTCTGCCTCCTGTGGTGGTTTGTTTGGCAACAAATTTCTACCACAGTTGGCAGAGCTCTCTTTTCACACTTGTGGGTAATCACTAGTTGTTATAGCATTAACTAGGGGATTACTCTGATTATAATATTGGAGTTACCATTCAGCTCAACATGCCTGATACTTTGGAAAACGCATCTGACTTTGATGAGGAACATTTATGAATTCATTGACCAAAGAACAAGAAGCTGTAATAAATCATCCGATTGGCAAACACGCAAAGATTCTTGCAGTTGCAGGCTCTGGGAAAACATCAACATTAGTATATCGAATCAAATATTTAGTCGCAGACCAACAAGTTAACCCATCTTGTATCCAAGTTTTGATGTTTAATAAGTTGGCTCGCAAGCAATTTTACGAGCGAATGAATGAAGCTGACATTCCGCCGAGTCTCCAACCTAAAGTCGACACCTTTCATTCGTTTGCATATAGTTTTGTTCAAAACTTAATGGCATCGGGTAAACTATCGGGCAATTGGGATTTTTGGATTGATGATAGAGAAGAAAAAGCCCGCATTACACTCAAGAGAGTAATTTCATCTCTCGAAAGAGCTCATGTCATCACTGTCGGTTCTGTGGACAGTGATGAAGCTTTTCAGGCTATACAGTTGTGGAAAGGTTCTCTAATCCCTCCGTCTAGAGCAGGTTATAAGGGCAATAAATATATGCCTCGCATTTATGATGCTTATGAAAGAGAAAGGAGAAATCTACATGCACTAACGTATGATGATTTTATACCTATTATTGTTGCGCATTTAGAGAGAAGTCAAGAACTGCTTCAACAATACGCTGGCAACTTAAAACATCTTATCGTTGACGAATATCAGGATGTTAACTATGGTCAACAACGCTTAATTGAATTACTTGCAGGAAACCAAGCTGATGTAATGGTCGTGGGGGATGACGACCAAACTATATATGAATGGCGTGGGGCAAGACCGAATTACATTATCCGCGAGTTTGAATCTGTTTTTAATAATAAGCCTATCATCAAATATACACTATCACGCTCGTTCAGGTTTGGTGCTGTTATTGCCCAATGTGCTTATAATAGTATTCTGTTTAATACAAACAGAGTGCAAAAATCGCTTGTATCGCAGAACATCAACAAGCCATCAAATATTTTCCTATTTGAGCAGTCCCCTAACCAAAGCTCAGATACAAATAAGACATTGACAGACCAAGTATTAACATTAGTTAAGAACAAAGGTGTTCATCCATCCCAAATAATTGTTTTATGCCGAATGTTTGCTCAACTTAGCGGTATCGAATCCGAATTTATTAACAGAAAAATTCCTTATCGAGTAATGGGACAAAAACCATTCTTTGAGAGAAATGAGATAAAGGTTCTACTTGGTTATGTACGACTTTCAATTTGCTATCGTGACTCGGTTACAGAAAGTATAAAAACTGAGTTTCTCAATATTGCAAATACTCCAAATCGAATGCTAGCTAGAAGAGATCTAGAGCAGTTAATGAATGCCGCACTATTACAAAAGATAACTCTAGCACAAGCCTTAAAAAATTTTGTTGAAAGCCCCGCAAGTTCATTGAATATGCAACAAAGAGAGAGAGTTTTGGAATTAATGGGGGCTCTTGAAAGCGCAAATAAGCGGTTGACATTGTATCCAGAAGAAACCACCGATGTTTTATTGTCTCAGTTAATTTCTTCCATTGATTACTTTAGCCATTTTGACAGCTATTATGGAAAAGGTGAGGCATCGTTTGAACGTAAAGAAAGTATATTGAATTTTATTGAATATGCTAAAGAGATAGGGCTTCCACCCTCTAAATTTTTGACGCATGTAGCAAAATTAGATACTACACGAGGGGCGCCTATAGATCAACAAATTGTAATGACAACTGTATTCCGAACAAAAGGGCTTGAATATGATTATGTAATCATTCCAAACTGCATTGAAGGTTACATGCCTTGCCTTTACGGTACGGACAACCGCGTTTTTGATGAACTGGGTAAGATCAGGGAGCCAGACCCATCTGAAGCAATAGAAAATGAAAGGCGTTTATTTTATGTTGCACTAACCCGCGCCAAAGAGGCTGTTTACATCGGAACTGGAACTAAAAGGGAGAATTCTCCGTCACCAAAGCCTTCTCGATTCATTGATGAAATTCAATATGAACCAACTATCAAAATAATGACTGCCTTGCAACAAGCAGCTAATGGGCAGGATGACGCAAAGCTGAATCTTCTTTCACTTATTAATCAGTTTGGCGGTATGAAGAGTCTAAGCCAAAATCTCCTCTCATATTACTTAGTGGAACTCGGTGACCAGTCACTAATTGGCAGAGCAGCGTCTGTTGTATCATCAAGCCGCGAGATACCTTTTAGTTATCGGTTCGCTTATTCGTCGCCACAAGAAAATAACTATAGTCAAGCTCAGTCAAGTCTACATACGGCTTGGGATGAAATAGAATTCTGAAGGACAAAAAATCCTAGTATCCTTTGCGTGTTGAATGCCATTGAAAACAAGTTCCTTGCTTCTCTACGCCAGCGATGTATCAAACACAAGACGGAATACGTGCTTGGTTACATCCCTGAAAAGCATCACGAGTTGGTAAGACTTGAACTCAAGGCGATCTTTTACCTGACCAGACGGGAAAAGGGAGACCAAGAAGTGGCTGTATTCATCGCCAAGTATCAGCAGGTTTATCCTACAGCCGTCGAATGTTTGAAGCGCGATTTAGAAGCTCGCTTGACTTTCTACAGCTTTCCTGAAAAACACTGGAGGTACATTCGGATAACCAACATCATCGAACGATTATATAGCAAAGTCAAGAAGCGCAGACACAAGATGTCCGCTGCCTTCCGCAATGAGAATAGCTGTTTGTTATTGTTCTATGCGATGATCCGCGCAGTGTGAGACTCAGGAGAATTACCGTCACCAAGGATCCGAAGACGGAACTTTTACACAACTCTTGACATACTACCTTGTTCTGCGATGTCGATGATTTTTGCAAAGTATTTCTACCATTCTGGAACCAACAGTTGCTTATCAGTGGTAAAAAGCAACGTCAACGAGCTCGTTCCTTGACGATCAGCGAGATCATGACCATTCTGATTGCTTTTCATCAATCCCATTACCAGGATTTCAAAGCCTACTAAATGGATCAAGTCCTGAAATCCTGGCGCTCAGAGTGTCCCGGTCTGGTCAGTTACACTCGTTTTAACGCATCCACTCTCATAAAGTCTTTGCTGCGATCGCTGCCCGTGGACAAACCTCGATGGGCTGTTCTTTGGCTTCAAGCTGCACCTGGTGGTCAATGATCGAGGCGAAATCCTGCAGTTCTGCATCACACCCGGCAATGTCGATGATCGCATGCCGGTTCCAGGTCTGGTCAAAAAGCTGTTCGGCAAGCTCTTCGGAGATAAAGGCTACATCTCTCAGCATTTAGCCCAGGCTCTGCGCAAAATGTTTGACATACAGCTGATTACTAAGCTGCGCAAGAACATGAAGAACCAGTTGATGCTGATGACAGATCGTATCTTGCTGAGACGGAGAGCAATTGTCGAAAGCATTATTGATCAGCTCAAAAACATCTCCCAGATCGAGCATTCACGCCATCGCAGTATTCCAAATTTCTTTGTCAATGTGCTGTGTGGTTTGATCGCTTATTGCCGCAAACCAACCAAATCATCCTTGGGCTTGGACAACCTTTTACCCTTGCCCGCCTAACCCGAATTCACATTAAGTTGGTACACTGTGCAGATTGAAGTGTATTACGGTGGAAGAGCTGGTTTATTTTGCCGCCTCGGTGCGACTTAAAATGCGCTCCAGTTCGCGTTGCACCAGGGCGGTGCGTTCATCGCGTAGCAAGGGCAACCGGGCGCGTGTGCGGTGCAACTGGTTCAGATCCAACTCCGCCAGGGTCAACGCTTCCTGGTGGTAGGGACCCTTGGCGATCAATTCGCCGTCGGGATCGAATGCGGTAGAGCCGCCCCAGAAATTCAGCCCATCTTCGTACCCCACGCGGTTGGCATGAACAACGAAATTGGTGAACAGACTGGCGTAGGCGCGGTTGATGCGCTCCACCCAGCGCGCCGATTCCAGTTGCGCTTCCCGATTCAGGCCGCGCCCCGGCGAGGCTGAGGTGAATAGTAGCCTCTCAGCCCCATCCAGCCACAACAGATAGGGTGGCGAAGCGTGCCAGAAATCCTCGCAAATTAGGATGCCCATGCGCCCGAAACGCGTGTCGAATGCGCGAATGGTGTCACCCCAGGCGAAAAAACGCCCTTCATCAAAGAGGCCATAGGTGGGCAGATACACCTTATGATGCACATGCACCACTTCGCCCTGTGCCAGATAGGCGGCAGCGATGAAGAAGCGGTGGCGTTGATCCTCGTCCACAAAGCCCACCACCAAGTCCAGCTCGCGGCTGGCTTGCAACAATGGACGAAAGACCGGATCATCGGCGCTGGGTCGGCGTGACACGCTGGAGGCCAGATCCTGCAGCACGTAACCGGTCAACGAGAGTTCAGGGAAGATTAACAAATCGGCGCCTTGTTGACGCGCCTCGCGCACGATCGCCAGGTGCTTCTCTAGGTTTGCCTGGACATCTCCCAGACAGGTGTTGATTTGCGCCAGACCCAGGGTGATTTTCATTGCTTAGAACCTTCTTGCAACGGGTGTCGGAAACCCTTGACCAGAGACAGAGCGATACCCGCCAGAGCCAGTGCCGCGAAAGCCAACGCCGCCCAGGCGTCCAGCGGCAGACCGCGCCAGTGCGGCGGCGCGCCACTCAGCAGCGCAGCGCTAAAGAGCGCCAGCATCAGAGCGAACACACCCAGGTTGAAACGCACGCCAGGCCAGGAGTCAAGGATCGGCGGCAGGCGATCCACCAGCCACAAAAGACCCAGTCCCAGCGATGCAGCGAAGAATTGCTGAAGAGCAGCGCGTGCAGCCGTTCTCCAGGCAAGCGGAGAGTCGGTTCCTTGCGCCGTTAAAGCAGAGGCGTCATAACCGCATCGCTCCGCCATGCAACCCGCCCAGGAAGCCACGCTGATGGTGGTTAGCAGCGGCAACAACTCATCTGCCAACTGGGCGACGCTGAGGCGGTTGAGGCGCGCAAACAGCCCCAGCCCGAGCAGCCCGCCACCCAGGGCGCCAAACCAAACCAATCCGCCCAGATGGATCTGAAACGCTTCCAACGGATGCTCCTGGTAATAGGACCAGGCTAAAACGACATACGCTGCCCGCCCACCCACCAGGCCAAAGGTCAACGCCCATAGACCCGCTTCCACGTTGCGCCAGGCGACCTCTGGGTTGGAGCGCCTGGCGACCCATGCCAGACCCATGAATACCCCCAAACCCATCAGCAATGAATAAAGATAGATTGGGACATTTCCTAGCAGATAGAAAACAACCATACTGTGAATCATACCATGTCTAGCTATAGAATTCGAAGAATTCGTCTGGATGGAGCGTTGCCGCGCGGCTTATCGTTGTATAATGGGAATAAGCAGCTTCATTTGCTCCAAGCTCCGGCTGCGCCGCAGGTTGCGCCTCGTTCAAGTCAAGGACGTGTTCATGGACATCCTACAAGACCCCAATTTGACATATTTATTATTAGTAGCAGGTATGGTTGTGGCAGTGTTGGCGCTGGCTGCTCCGGGTTCCGGCGTTTTCGAAATCGGCGCATTGTCATTATTAATTCTTGCCGGCACGAGCATTGTAGTCAATGAAATTCCGATAAATTTTTGGGCGGTTCCCGTGTTGCTGCTGGGAGCGGCGTTTTTTGTGCTTTCCGTAAAACGCCCGCGCCAGTGGATTTTTTTAGTTTTGTCCATTGCCGCTCTGGTGCTGGGTTCGGCGTACATCTTCCGCAGCGAAGATTGGTGGGCGCCAGCGGTCAATCCTGTGCTGGCTCTCGTCGTTTCTTTGGTCACCGGGCTGTTTTTCTGGCTAGTGGCTCGCAAAGCGATTGAGGCCGAGCGTGCCCGCCCGCGGCACGATTTAGACGCCCTGGTGGGAACGATAGGGGAAGCAAAAACCGCGATTCATACAACAGGCTCCGTTCAAGTGGGCGGGGAGTTATGGAGTGCCCGTAGCGATGAGCCGATCCCGGCTGGGGCGCGCGTGCGCGTGTTGCAACGAGAAGGGTTTATCCTCAAGGTGGAAGCGCTGGAGCAGCGAAATAGCTGATCCGGCTTTAGATGCATCCGCGTTTTAACGAACAAGGAGGTCATAAAAATGGATACAAGTACAAGTATCACGGTATTATGCGGCGTGGGCGCAATCATTCTGGTTGTCCTGGTGTTCATCGGCAACGCCATTCGCATTGTGCCTGAATATCAACGCTTGGTAGTTTTCCGCCTGGGGCGTTGTATTGGTCATCGCGGTCCGGGGATCGTGCTGTTAATCCCCATCGTGGATCGGGCAGTGCGGGTGGATTTGCGCGAACAGGTGCGCGAGATTCCACACCAAACCTCGATTACCAAAGACAACGCTTCGATTTCGATTGATTTCATCTGGTATTTTAAAGTGCTAGATCCAACCGAGAGCGTGCTGCAAGTGGGCAACTTTGAAGCCGCGGCGCAAGGCATGGCTACCACCACGCTGCGTGCGGTGATCGGCAGCATCACCCTCGACGAAGCACTTTCGGAACGCGAGCACATCAACACCATGCTGCGCACCAAGCTGGATGAAGTCACCGAGCGCTGGGGCGTAAAGGTCACCAACGTGGAAATCCGCGAGATTATCCCGCCGCGCGAGATTCTGGATGCGATGAACCGCCAAATGTCGGCGGAGCGCAATCGCCGCGCTGTGGTGACCGAGTCCACTGGTCAGCGCGAGGCGGCCATCAACGTGGCGGATGGCGAAAAGCAAGCCAACATCCTGCGCGCCGAAGGCGAGAAACAGGCAGCTATCCTGCGCGCCGAAGGCGAGCGGCAGGCGCAACTGTTGCGCGCCGAGGGTTTTGCTATGGCGCTGAATAAGATTTTTGAAGTTGCCCAGACGGTGGACCCCAAGACGATGACCTTACAATATTTTGATGTGTTGAAGGCGCTGGGCGCCAGCCCATCCACCAAATACATCTTTCCTATGGAATTTAGCAGTCTGATGGAAAACTTCCTGGCCAGCCGCAAAGAATAAATGACCTATACCGATGCGATTGCGCCAGGCAGCTCGGTTTCAATTGAACCGGCTACCTGGCGCGATTTGAATGACTTACGCCGCCTGGAGAAAGTGTGCTTTCCTAAAGACGCCTGGCCGTTGCTCGACCTGATCGGTTTGCTCACCTGGCCGAACATCATCCGCTTAAAGGCGGTCAATGCCGGCGCCATGGTTGGCTTTGTGGCTTGCGATCTGCGACCGGCAGATGATCTAGCCTGGGTCGCCACCATCGGCGTGCTGCCAGAGCATCGCCGGCGAGGGATCGGGCGCGCCTTGCTTTTGGCAGCAGAGCAGCAATTGACGCTGCCGCGTGTGCGCTTGAATGTGCGCATTTCCAATCACGCCGCGATCCAGCTATATCTGGAATTAGGCTATCAGCGCGCCGGCGTCTGGTCTGGGTATTATCAGGATGGCGAAGACGCGCTGGTGATGGAGAAACAGCTCTGAGCTTGCGCTGCGTCTCACCAACGGTATGCCTGTTCCCGCATATAATTACAACCTGTGACGACAACGAAGAACATCCCAGATTATTATCTGATCACCGAGGCAGCGGATTTAGAAGACCTGGCGCGCGCCTTGCAAAGCGAGGCGGTTATCGCGGTGGATACAGAGTCGAACAGTCTGTATGCGTATCATGAACGTGTCTGCCTGCTGCAATTCTCCACCTTAGAAGCCGATTATCTGGTGGACCCTCTAGCGCTGGAAGACCTTTCGCCGTTGGCGCCGCTGTTCAAGGACGCGGCGGTTGAGAAGGTATTCCACGCTGCCGAGTACGACTTATTATGTATAAAGCGCGATTTCGAATTCGAATGCGTCCATCTCTTTGACACCATGCTGGCTGCGCGCATCCTCGGCCGTCATGAGTTCGGCTTGGGGGCGATGCTGGAAACCGAATTCGGGGTGCATCTGGACAAGCGTCAGCAGCGCGCCAACTGGGGCGAGCGTCCTCTGCCGCAACACCTGCTGGATTACGCCCGCCTGGACACGCATTATCTGATTGCGCTGCGCAACCGTTTAGAGGCTGAATTGCAGGAGCGCGGTCTGTGGGAACTGGCGCAAGAAGATTTTGCCCGTCTGTGCGCCTTGAGCGCACCGGAGAATGGCCGTAATGGAACGAACGCTCGTACGCCGGATTGCTGGCGTATCAGCGGCTCGCACGACCTTACTCCACAGCAGGCTGCTGTGTTGCAGGAGCTTTGCCGTTATCGCGACCAGGTGGCGCGCCATCTGGATCGTCCGCTCTTCAAAGTGTTGAACGATCACACACTGCTGGCTATCGCCGCGACCGCGCCGCGCAACCTGGAGGAGCTGAGCCAATTGCCGGGCATGAGTCCGGCTCAGGTTCGGCGGCATGGTCGCCAGTTGCTGCAAATGGTGCAGCAGGGCTTAAAAGCCGAACCGTTGTATCCACCGCGCGCGGTGCGTCCAGATGATAACTATCTGCGCCGATTGGAAGCGCTGCGGAACTGGCGTAAGCGGCTGGCGACGCGCTTGCGTGTGCCTTCGGATGTGGTGCTGCCGCGCGAGTTGATGTTGGCTTTGGCAGATGGTGGACCTTCTACTTTCGAACAGTTATCTGTCATTCTGAGACATTCGCCCTGGCGGCTGCAGCACTTCGGTCAGCAGATCTTAGACGCTATTCGACCCTGGGCGAAAGACAAGGCATGATTTCCTCAATACAAAGGACTCTATGAAAATTCCCTTTCACGGCGCGGCTCGAACGGTGACCGGTTCGCAGCATCTGCTGGAAGTCAATGGCTATAGGATTCTGCTGGACTGTGGGTTATATCAGGGCAAACGTTCGCTGGCCTTTGAGCGCAACCGTAACTTCCCTTTTCAACCCGATGAATTGGATGCGGTGATCTTGTCTCATGCGCATATTGATCACAGCGGCAACCTGCCCAATCTGGTCAAGTCGGGTTACACCGGGCGCATCTACGCCACCCATGCTACGGCGCATTTGTGCAATCTTATGTTGATGGACTCAGGGCACATCCAGGAATTGGATGCGCAATACGTGAATCAAAAGCGCCTGAAGCGCGGCGAGCCGTCGGTGGAGCCGATCTATACACTGGAAGACGCGGCGCATGTGGCGCAACATTTCGCAGCCAGGGACTATGAGCAACCATTTGAGGTGGTCCCAGGCGTGACGGCGCAGTTTGTGGATGCCGGTCATATTCTGGGCTCCGCAGCGGTGGCGTTGGATATCGAAGAAACCAGATCATTCCAGAAACGCAAATTCCGTCTGTGGTTTTCTGGCGATATCGGTCGCCGCGGCTTGCCTTTGATTCGCGATCCGATCTTGCCCAGCCGGGCGGATTATCTGATCATGGAATGCACTTATGGCGATAAGCCGCATAGCGACCCGCAAGAGGCTTATGAAGAGTTGCGCGAGGTGGTCAACCGCACCGCAAAACGCAATGGCAAGGTAATCATCCCGGCTTTTGCGGTGGGGCGCACCCAGGATCTGGTGTATAACCTGAACATGATGATGACGGAAGGTGAAATCCCGCCTCTACCGGTCTTTGTGGATAGCCCGCTGGCGGTGAATGCCTCGGATATTTACCGCGCTCACCCCGAATGTTTCGATCAAGAAACCTGGCGGTTCATTCAACAAGGTCGCCATCGCACAGTGTTGGGTTTCGACCGTCTCACCTACATCCGTTCGGTGGAGGAATCTAAAGCGCTGAACGAGCGCAAAGGGCCCATGGTGATCATCTCTGCTTCCGGCATGGCGGAAACCGGGCGCATTCTCCATCACTTGAAAAACAACATTGAGGACCCGCGCAATACGATCTTGATCGTCTCCTGGCAAGCGCCGGATACACTGGGGCGTCGCCTGGCGGAGCGCGAGACGCAAGTGCGCATTTTCGGCGAAACTTACCAGCGTCAAGCGGAGGTCGCCACCATCGGTGGGTTTTCAGCGCACGCAGGACAAACCTTCTTGCTGGAATATGCCCAGGCGACGCAAGAGACAGTACAACGCATCTTCCTGGTGCATGGCGAGCAGAAGGCTGCGCAGGCGTTGCAGGAGAAACTGGCTGCCGCGGGACTGAGCAAGGTCAGCTATCCCGAACTACATACGACGGTGGAAATATAAGCGCACCTCTGCTATAATACCCTGC
>DYGV01000107.1 GCA_020724505.1 Anaerolinea thermophila | reverse complement strand
CGCGGCTGTGCATAACAACACCGAGGATGCGTTGGATGTGGATGTATCTTTGGAAGCCGAAGGGCTGACGCTGAAAAGCCCCGCCTTGCAGAAGATTTCCATCCCTGCCGGTCAGCAGGCTTACGTCACCTGGGAAACTCAGGTGACGCCCGGAGCGCAGCGCGTTGACTTGGTGTTCAGCGCAGTAAGCGGCAACCTGCGAGATGCCAGCCGCCCGCCGCAAGGCACGTTAGATAATCAGGGGCTGCCGGTCTATCACTTCGCCGCGCCGGAAACGGTTGGAACTTCAGGACAGTTGACCGCTGGCGGCGCGCGTGTGGAAGGCATCTTCTTGCCGCAAACGATGAAGGCTTACGACGGCGAACTGACCATTCAGGTGAGCCCTTCGCTGGCTGCCAGCATGACCGATGGATTGACCTACCTGGAAACTTACCCCTACGCCTGCGTCGAGCAAACCATTTCCAGCTTCTTGCCCAACGTCCTCACTACCCAGGCGTTGAAAGTCGCCGGTCTGAGCAACGCGGAACTTGAAGCCAGCTTGAAAGAGCACGTCTGGAAGGCGTTGCAGCGCATCTATAACTGGCAAAACCCCGATGGCGGTTGGGGATGGTGGCGCAACGATAAGAGCGATCCGCTCACCAGCGCCTATGTGACGTTGGGTTTGATTGAGGCCAGTCAGGCCGGCTACACGGTGAACGAATCGGTCATCGAGCGCGGCCTGAACTATCTGCACTTACGAGTTGAACCTCTGGTGGGTTTGAAGGACCCATATAAGGTCAATCGTCAGGCTTTCATTCTCTACGTCCTGGCGCGTGGCGGAAAACCTGATGTCAGCAGCACGGTGCAGCTTTTCGATCAGCGCCAGCGCATGGCTGTGTACTCGCAGGCTTTTCTAGCTCAGACGTTGTGGTTGATTGATTCTTCCGATGAACGGATCAAAACCTTGTTGGCGGATTTCAACAGCCATGCGATCCTCTCTGCCACTGGCAGCCATTGGGAGGAAAAGCAGGTAGATCGCTGGAATTGGAACACAGACACGCGCACCACCGCCATCGTCCTCTCTGCCTTGAGCCAGATTGACCCGCAGAACCCGCTCAACGCCAATGCTGTGCGTTGGCTGATGAGCAGCCGCACGGGCGGTCACTGGCGCGGCACCCAAGAGACCGCCTGGACGTTGATGGCTTTGACGCGTTGGATGGAAGCCAGCGGCGAGTTGAAAGCCGACTACCAATATGCCGTGGCCCTGAATGGCAAAGAGTTGGGTAGCGGTATAGCTAACCAGGAGACTTTACGCCAGACCCAGGTTCTGAAAGTAGATATTAAAGAAATGCTAGAAGATGAATTGAATCGCCTGGCGTTTGCCCGCAGCGATGGCGCGGGCAACCTGTATTACACAGCGCATCTGAACGTCTCCTTGCCGGTTGAGAAGATTGAAGCCCTGGATCAGGGTATTATCGTCTCACGCAGCTATTACCGCCTGGACGATCCGGAGACACCGGTGGCCGAGGCAAAGCAGGGTGACTTGCTCCTGGTTCGCCTCACGGTTGTAGCGCCGTATGCTTTACACCATGTGATGATCGAAGACCCCTTGCCTGCCGGGCTGGAATCCGTAGATCAATCGCTTAGCACCAGCCCGCAGAGCGTAGAAGTTCCCCGCGCTTATTCTTTCAATGATATGATATGGCGCGGTTGGGGCTGGTGGTACTTTAATCACATCGAATATCGCGATGAAAAAGTGGTACTTTCCGCCAGCTATCTGCCCGCCGGCGCTTATGTGTACACCTATCTGGCGCGCGCGGGAACGGTGGGCGTCTTTCATGTCATTCCGGTCACTGCCTACGAATTCTATTTCCCTGAAGTCTATGGACGCAGCCAGGGTGGTCTGTTCACGGTGACCCCATAGAGCAAGCAAAGCGCCATGCAGGAACGAAACGCGCGGAGCTAAACTTCGCGCGTTTCGTTAACTGTGCAACCTCGCTGGCTGAGATATAATCCGATCGAGGAGGCTACGAATTATGGGCAGTTGGATCATTCTTCTAATCATCATTCTTATCATCTTGATCGTCTGGTGGGCATTGTTGCGCAATGTCAAATCCTATAAACCGGATTTCGAAGCGCACGCTCATGAGCCAAGCGCCGGAACAGCCGCATTACAACCCGATGACCTGACGCTTATCGAGGGCATTGGTCCGAAAATCAATCAATTGTTGCATCAGGCGGGCATTCAGACCTTTGCCCAACTGGCTACGACGGAGGTTGAGCGATTGCGTCAACTTCTGGATGAAGCCGATCTGCGCTTCATTGACCCCGCTTCTTGGCCTGAGCAGGCGAAACTTGCCGCCGAGGGAAAGATGGCTGAATTGGAAGCATTGCAAGCTCGTCTGAAAGGTGGTCGAGAGATAGCGTAAGTTATTCCCGAACGACGGTGAAATAGATCACCGGGCTGGAGACACGTTGGCCGTTTGCCAGAACCGCCTCCGCCCAAGCGCGATGCGCGCCAACTTGTAGCGTCCACCAGGCTCGATACGGCGCCCGATCCAGACGCGCCGCCATCGCGCCATCCACCCATAAGGTCACGCTTTGAAGATTCGGCGCGCCGATGGCTTCAAGTTGAATCCTCTGGGCTTCCCGACTTATAAAAGGGGAAAGGCGAAACAGACTTCCTGCTGCTGGCGAAACGAGACGCAGCGCTTCTGGCGGCGACTGGTATGCGATGGATGATGCCGTCTCAGCAAATGTATTCTTCTCCAGCGGCAGCAAATCTGCGTAGAGCGTCAGCCCCTGGGCGCGCGCCCAGGGCTGCGCCTGAGGCGGCAGGTCGAGCACCGTGCGCCGCATCCAGCGCTCTGGAGGTGTATCTGCCGTCGCCAGACGCCCAGTGTCGGTGTCTATCACCACTTCTCGGTAGAAAGTATCCGTTTGTGTGGGTTGTGTGCCTTCGATAAACCATTCCAAACGTCGGTAGGGGCAATCAGGGGTGGGCAGTCGGCCAGAAAGAGCGCAGATCTCCATCTGGATCATACCTGGCGGCCTCGCAAAGGCTTTCGCCGGTTGATTTGCCATCGCCGAGCGCATAAACTGATGCCAGATGGGCGCTGCTCCGCTCAACCCGTTCACGCCGCGCATTGGTTCGTAGTTGGTGTTGCCCGACCAGACGCCTACCACCAGATCGGGGGTGTAACCGATCGTCCAGTTATCGTGAAAGTTGCTGGTGGTGCCTGTCTTTACCGCCGCCGGCCGGTCGAGGCGTAAAATGCTGTGAGCGCCAAAACCCAGGCGGCGCGCCTCATTGTCGCTCAGGATGTCGCTGATCAACCAGGCGACGCGTTCATCCAGCACGCGTATGTGCGTTTGCGCTGGCGGGCGGTAGATAAGGTTGCCGTCCACATCGCGCACCTCCAGGATGATTTGCGGCTGCACCCGGTAGCCTTGATTTGCCAGTGCCGCATAAGCCGCCGTCAGCTCCAGCAACCGCACCTCGCCGCCTCCCAGGGCAAGCGAGAGGTCGTATTCCTGTGGGTCACCAAAAGTGTTAATGCCCAGCTTCTTAGCCAGGGCGAAGAAGTTCTCTAATCCAACATGCTCCAACGTCAGAACAGCGGGGATATTTAGAGAAGAAGCCAGCGCTTCACGCGCCAGGACCGGGCCATGTTCGCGTAGATCGTAATTGGCGGGGATATATGCTTCGCCTTTGTGGGTTACAAATGCGGTGCTTACATCCAGCAGCATGGTCGCCGCCGTCCATCCGCCTCCCGGTGAGCGCGGATCGAAAGCCGCGGCGTACACCAACGGTTTGATCGCCGACCCTGGTTGGCGCGGCGCCAGCGCCATGTTGATTGCCCCGCCGTGCTGTCCGTCAAAGTAATCCGGGCTGCCAATCAGCGCCAGGATCTCGCCGCTGTGGGCGTCCAGGGCGACCAGTGCGGCATTGTTGACCCGATGTCCCAGGCCATCATCGCTACGTCGCAACTCTTCTAAATGGCGGGATATTGCGGCTTCGCCCAATTTCTGCCAGTCCAAATCCAGCGTCGTCCGCACGACCAGACCGCCATATAAAGCGCGTTGTTCCGGCGGAAAGAGACGATCCAATTCGGCGCGCGCCATCATCACAAAGTGCGGCGCTTCCATCGGGTACGGTGTTTCCGCGAAAACCAGGGGTTCGCGCTCAGCCAACATGCGTTGCTCGGTGGTCAAATAACCGTCCTCCTGCATCAGCCGCAACACGATCTTTTGACGTTCTTTCGCCGCTTCGGGATCGGTGAAGGGGTTATAGAGCGCCGGGGCTTGAGGCAGGCCGGCTAACAAGGCGCATTCCGCGAGATCTAATTGACGGACGCCTTTTCCAAAAAAGGTCTGCGCCGCGGCTTCGATTCCGTAAGCCATGCCGCCATAATAGGTCTGGTTTAAATACAGGCTCAAGATTTGATCTTTAGAGAAGCGGCGGGTGAGTTGCCAGGCAAGGGCTGCTTCGCGCAGTTTGCGACGCAGGCTGCGTTCGCTGCGTTCTTGTGCGTCCATCAGCAGATTACGTGCTACTTGTTGCGTGATTGTGCTTCCGCCAGCAAGCGTCTCTCCGCCGCGCAAATTGATCCACATCGCTCGCAGGATGCCGATGAGATCCAGCCCAGGATGAGTATAGAAGCGACGGTCTTCTGTGGCGATGGCGGCTTGCCGGCAGGCAATGGGGATGGCTTCCAGCGTGATGGCGGCGTGTCGCCCGCCATCATCCACTATCGCCTCATATAACAGCCGATCATAGCGATCTACAATACGTACACTGGGGATATGGGCGCGCGTTGGCATGCCGTCCACGGCGGGCAGATCATTGAAGACCCACAGCCAGGCGGCTATCCCACCTAAGACAATCGTAAGAAGAAAGAAAGCTAAGAGGCGCAGAAAGAGGGGTTTCATAACCATCCATCAGCGTATATTCTAAGACGCTGAATTGGCATCCCTGGTTCCTTTCGGCTTTGTTCACAGAAATCGCCCTTTTTCGGAGAGTCCCCCGTTTACAACTTCGCGTCTTGGCGCCTTGGCGTTAAATTTCATTGCTCAAGCGGGATGGTTGGCTTGGCTGAAAAGATATAAACGAATTACGCTTGAGAAAACGAATCCAATTGTGAGGCAGCCTTCATAGCTTGTAGAGCTGCATTGAAGACATCGTCGGCATGTTGATCCAGGTTGTTGTTCGTCGCCGCTCCAATACTGGGATAGATCACATATTCCTGGTCCGCCACAATACAAGGCCGAGACAGCGCCTCTCTCATCCTTTGGACGATTATTTCGATATCTTCGGGATGTTTTAATTCTTCATGTAAGCTGGCGAATTGGTTGCCTTCAAAATGAGCCAGCGTGTCGGTCGGGCGAAAAATGCCTCTCAGTTGCTCGGCGACCCACTTATAGATTTGCTTTAACACGGGCGATGGGATCGTTTTGGCAGTCTCGGTTTCGACATTGATCGCCAGCAACACCACGCCGTAATGGAAATCGGCGCGGCGCTTGCTCCTTTCAAAAGCGTGCTCTAACCGTGTGTGGAAGAACTCTTGGTTGAACAAATCCGTAATTGGATCGCGGAAGAAATACTGTCGAGGGCGGATTTCCATTCCCAGCAAGCGCCCGGTGAGCAGCTTTAGTTGCTCAACATCCACCGGTTTGATCAGCACCAGGTCAGCCAAGTCGGTCACCGCTCGCGCCATCACCGGGTAAGCTGTGATCACTACCACTCGCGTCGCGTCGAAGCGCTTATCGGCACGCACCTTCAGCAAAATTTGTTCGCCACTGTAAGGGTGATCGAGATGCAGGTCTAACAAAATCATATCGGGCAGCAAGTTTTCAAGCGCTGATAACGCCGATTCAGCCGAATGAACTTTGAGACAGCGAAACCCTAACAGGTTGAATACTAAATCAAAAAAATTGGCTGTATCTTTATCATCCTCGACGATCAGGACCTGATACTTGTCCATAATACTTATCCCCATAGGATCGGATGATTACGCCCCTGGAAGGGGGTGGAGGCTTTGCTTTACTAACTTATATCTTATCATATTGGATTGAAATTGATCCAGGATTTTCATCAACAAATTTGCAAAGTATCTCCTCAAGAGCCGGTATGCTATAATGCTTATTGTCTTTGTCCCGTTCTTGTGCTTACATTCATTCCTGACAAAAGGCGCAAAAAAGAAAACGATGGATTGCGAGATCATTATTATTGGGGCGGGTATTGCCGGCATGTCGGCGGGTTGCTATGCCCAAATGAACGGCTATAGCACACAAATTTTTGAAATGCACCATTTGCCCGGCGGTTTATGCACTGCCTGGGAGCGAAAAGATTACATCTTTGACGGTTGTATTCACTATTTATTCGGCTCTGGGCTTGGACAGCCATTTTATGCCATGTGGGAGGAGTTGGGGGCGGTTCAGGGGCGACAATTCGTTCATCACGATGAATTCATGCGCATCCTCACCGAAGATGGCAAGTGTCTGATTGTATACAGCGACCCCGATCGCTTGGAAGATCACATGAAGTCGCTCTCTCCGGCGGATGCAGGCTTGATCAAATCTTTTTGCGATGGCGTGCGGGCGTTCACCGCTTTCGATCTTTCTCTGTTGCAGCAAAAACCCAAAGCCCTGATGACTCCCCTGGATTGGTTGAACTTGGGGCGCAAGATGATGCCCTTCGCCCTGCCTCTGGCGCAATGGGGGATGCTTTCCGCCGCCTCTTTCGCGCAGCGTTTTAAGGATCCGTTTTTACGCCGCGCAGTTCCGCAAATGTTTGCCTGGAGCAGCATCCCTACCATGGTAGGGATGTCGTTGCTGGCATATATGCACAATCGCAACGCTGGTTTTCCCGTTGGCGGATCGTTGGATTTCGCCCGCGCTATCGAAAAACGCTACCTGGAATTGGGCGGACAAATCCATTACAACGCTCAGGTCGAGCGTGTGTTGGTTGAGAACGATCGGGCAGTTGGGGTGCGCCTGTACGACAACCAGGAATACCGCGCCAACAGGGTGATCTCAGCTTGCGATGGTCGCAGCACAATATTTGATTTGTTGGGCGGACGCTATCTCAATCGCCAGCTCAAGCAGTTATATGATGGTCATCTGCCGATCCATTCTCAGTTGCAAATATCTCTGGGAGTGAACCGAACGTTCAAGGATGAGCCGCATTGGGCAACCTATTTGTTAGATCAGCCGCTATTAATCGCCGGCGAAGAGCGCTATGAGATTGGTGTAAAACACTACGGCTTTGACCCCAGCCTCGCCCCGGCGGGGAAGTCAGTGGTCGAAATCATGTTGACCACCCCGTATGATTACTGGCAGCGCATCTATGGGCGTAAAATTTATAATGTTGAACAAATCCAGGAATCGGAAATCCTGATTGATTGGTTGGAGCGACGCTATCCCGGCCTCAAGGATCAAATTGAATATTGCGATGTCGCTACGCCGCTCAGTTATGAACGCTACACGGGCAACTGGCAAGGTTCGAGCTGCGGCTGGTTGTTGACCCGCGATACGATGATGATGATGCTTGGCGGAATGCGCAAGACATTGCCCGGTCTGGCGAATTTCTACTTGACCGGACAATGGGTGGAGCCCGGCGGCAGCGTGCCGGTGGTGGCGGCGTCTGGGCGCAATACCATTCAGATGATCTGCCGCGAAGATAAGCGTCCATTTGTCGCTACGACGCCTTAAGTATATCCGGCAGGAGGAAAACGATGACGGCCAGACTGATTGATAAGAAGATCGCCATTCTGGTGGCTCACGAATTCGAAGACATTGAGTTGCTCTATCCGATCTTACGCCTCAGCGAGGAGGGCGCTTCGATCCTAGTGGCGGCGGTGCGCATGGGCTTTCACCCACGCCCCTACCTGAACGATAAACCGGTCACTGGACGGTTTGGCACTCCTGTGCCTATACCGGTGATGCCAGAGGGCAGACGTTACCGGATGGCCGATTTAGAAGACATCAAAGTCCAAGATTTGGATGCTTTGGTGTTCCCCGGCGGCTTTTCCCCAGATTATTTGCGCCGCCACGCTGGTATACTTCAATTGACTCGCGAATGCAATGCGCTGGGGAAAGTGGTGGCGGCGATCTGCCACGCCCCCTGGGTGTTGATCTCGGCGGGCATCCTGCGCGGTCGCCGGGCGACAGGCGTGGTTGCGCTGCGCGATGATTTGATCAACGCCGGGGCGGAGTATCTGGATGAGCCGGTGGTGGTGGATGGCAATGTGATCACCAGCCGCGCCCCAAATGATCTGCCTGAATTTTGCGCTGCCATTATTCAATCGCTCAGCGATGCATCTTTGTAAGAGATTTGGAATTGTTTGATTGATCTGGGAGGTCTGTGATGCAGATTTTTCTCTTTTTTGCCCTCTTCATCGCCCTGATGGCAGTGGTTTTTGCCTTGCAAAATAGCGCGCCGGTGCAGATCTCGTTCCTGCTGTGGCGCTTCGATAGCTCACTAGCTCTGGTGTTATTGGTCGCTCTGGTGGCCGGCGCACTGATGAGCTTCTTTGTCTCTTTGCCTTCCAATGTCCGGGCGCGCTGGACGATTCGCCAGCAACGCAAGAAAATGACCGAGATGGAAAACCGTCTCGCGGAGCTTGAAACCCAGGTGACGCAGGCGCGAAAGCAGGCTGAAGAAGCGGTCAGGGCAGCGGGCGAAAAAACTGTCGCTGCAACAGGTGAACCGCCCGTTGAAGATGTTGCCATCGAGCATCCAGGGTCGTAAGCATGAATTCCTTACGGCGTGCTTGGGCAGAAGGCGAGGTAATCTTTGGATACGTCTCTCCATTCCGTTGATTCATCGGACGATCTGCAAGCCCTGGCGCAGCGCGTCTCCGCCGGCGTTCAACAAGTCGAAACTTACATATCGCGCCTGAAAAGAGTTCACAACACTCTGAGCTTTGCGGGTATCTTTTCCTCCGCGGCGACAACGTTGCTCACTGGTTGGACCTCCGCCGCTGGGCCCTTATGGGGGAATGATGTCTCGGCCTGGCGTTTGACCTGCATCGCAGCAGCCGTGCTTGGCTTTTTGACCACCCTCTTTATGGGCGTCAACCAGCAACTACAAGGCAGAGAACGTCTGTCTCGCGCCCAAGAATGTCTGGGTCGGTTGAAATCGCTGGATTTTGCTTTGCTCACGCGCACTCAAAATTTGCAAGACGCGTGGAAGGATTTTGCAGATATATTGCGTAAATACCCTGAAGAGTTGCGCTGACCCATCGTTGCGCAGATGTCGCTATCTGCGCGCCGCCTGCTCCTACTCCCAGGAAGAGCCTCTGGCTGGTTGTTACCTATCAACAAATTAGATGAAAATCTACGGTCTTCACCTGTTATTGACTTATCAATGCACCTTTGAGTGCGATCATTGCTTCGTTTGGGGCAGCCCCTGGCAATCGGGTGTGATGACCTTGCGCGATGTCCAGCTCATTCTACGCCAGGCGCAAGAATTGGGCGCAATTCGAGAAATCTACTTTGAAGGCGGCGAGCCGTTTCTGTATTATCCGATTCTCCTCAAAGCGACGCAGCTTGCTGCACAGATGGGCTTCCAGGTTGGGATAGTTTCCAACGCGTATTGGGCTACCTCGCGGGAAGACGCCCTTCAATGGCTCGCCCCGCTGGCGGGTCTGATCCAAGACCTGTCAGTGAGCAGCGATCTATATCATTACGACGAAATGGTTAGCCAGCAGGCGCTGAACGCTAGCCGGGCAGCCGAAGAATTGGGCATCCCGCTGGGTTTTCTCCAGATTGCACAGCCTGCGTCAACGGATTCGTCCGTCTCGCAGGGTCAAATCGCTTCCGCTGAACTGGCTAAGCTGATGTTTCGCGGGCGCGCCGTCGAAAAACTGGCTCAACTTGCTCCGCGAACCGATTGGGAAGAACTGGATTGCTGCCCGTATGAGGATCTGGAAAGCCCAGGGCGGTTGCACGTAGATCCTTTGGGGTATCTTCACCTTTGTCAGGGTATTGCCATCGGCAATCTCCATCGCCAGCCGCTGGCAGAGATCATCCGTCAGTACGATCCACTCACACATCCCATCGTCGCCCCGCTTTTGTCCGGCGGGCCGGCCGCGTTGGCGCGCAGCTATGATCTTTCGTTGCGCGGCGATTTCGCCGATGCCTGTCATTTATGTTATCTCAGCCGTCTGGCGCTGCGACCCTGCTTTCCAGAAGTCTTGACTCCAGATCAAATGTATGGGGTAGTCAATTGACGTTGATTGAAACCTCAACTTTGTAAGAATTTGCTGCCTGAATGCGACTGACTTACACATTTGTAATCCAAAATTATTTGAATTGACCTTTCAATTCACCACAATTGCATGTTTAATATGTATAATTGAATAAACGCCTGCGGGATCTAGTTCAGGTTGACAGACTCATCCATACCGGTCAACCGGTTGCAGTATTTATAAAATTCACTCGCTCGGAACCGGGGGATCCTTCAACTGTCAACCAGGGGAGAGGTGATATGGCACAAAGAGTGCTCTGGCTGGTGATCTTTACAATCGTTTCTGTTTTGGGCGCAGGGCCAACGCCAACATGGGCGGCGCCTCCAACGTCTGCGCTGTCCGTAACGACAGACTACCGCTGGGAAAGCTTGCCCTCGCGCCAACCGCCAAATGGTCAATTCAGCGCGCCGCGTGCGCTGACCAAGACCCTGACTTTGGCGGATCTCGGCTATACCAAAGACGAGACCCTGCAAGGGATTTCTGCCACCCGATCCTACACCATCAATTGGCCCGATGCCTGGGATGTTCGTCCCGGCAACGCCTTCACGGTGGAGTTCAAACACTCGCCCGTCCTGGAGCGCTATTCCAGTCTGGCTGTTGATTGGAACGGTGTGCGCCTGGGCAGCATTTTGCTGACGCCAGAAAACGCGGACGGCGGCAGCCTCAGGGTGAGCATCCCTGAAGACCAGATTAATAAGGGTTACAACCAACTGCGCATTGTGCTGTATATGGGCATTCATGAAGATCGTTGCGAAGACCCCAATAACCCCGCCACCTGGGCTACGATTCAAAGCAGCTCTTTCTTCGACTTGTCTTATGACTTAGCCGTCCCACAAGCGAATCTGGGTGATTACCCCGCGCCTATCTTGGATAACAGCGGGTTGATCGAAAACTCTTTGACCTACGTCATTCCAGACGACGCAACGATCGCCGAGATGAACGCCCTGGCTTTGATCAGCGCCAAACTTGGACAATTGGCTGCCTGGCGTACGCTGACATTTCAGGTATTGAACGAGACGGAATTTGCAGCTTTAGCTCAACCAGCCGGTGATGTCATGTATGTCGGCCAGGCCGACCGACTGAAGGTGTTGCGCTCGCGCCAGTTCCCCTTTGTCACTGTAGATGGACAGCAGATCAGGTTGAAATCCGAGGACAACGTCCAGGTGGCGCCATCCAGCGGCGTGCTATGGATGCAGAATTCCGCCTCCGACGCTACGGCTGTGGAGATGGTCGTCACCGGGCCGACCGACGATGGTTTACTAACTGCCGCTCGGGCGCTGGCCAGTGCAGCCGTTTATCCACGCTTACAGGGACAGCTTGGCGTCGTTCTACAAACGCCGCAGCCGAGCCTTGAAGATGAAGAATTCAAACAAGTGATCACCCTGGAGGAGCTTGGCTATCAGGATGAAACAGCTTCCGGCACCCGTCAGCAATCGCTCAATTTCATCATTGCGCTGCCCATGCAATGGCAGGTGCTTACCGAAGCCAGCCTGGACCTGCATTTTGCCCATTCAAAACTGCTTCATCAGCAAAAATCCTCGCTCACCGTCTCCATCAATGGTTCGCCCATCGGCAGCATCTTACTTGATAATGAAAACGCCGATGATGGGCATTCCAGATTTATCATCCCAGCCAGACAACTCAAGATCGGCGAAAACCGCATTACGGTTACGACCAGCATCGAGTTGATAGATAATTATGAAGATGATGAAGAATGCGACGAGGAATACATCGCCGAGGCTTGGGTGGTCGTCTTTTCCGACACACGCTTGAACCTGCCAGGCGGCCCGGCAATGCTTACGCTCAACCTGGCGGATTACCCATTTGGTTTCATCGGTCGTCCGAACCTCTCCGACCTGGCTTTTGTTGCGCCTGCCTCGCCCAATTTGACCATTGCAAACGCCATCGCCGGCATCGCCGGGCGGATTGGTCGCGCTGCTGAGGGCGATACCCTGGCGCCGCGCGTCATCACCCCCGACCAGGCTGATACTTCTATCCAGACCCCATATCAGATCTTGGTGGGCGCACCAAAGGAGAACAGCGCCATCGCCAGGCTGAACCCACTGTTGCCGTTGCCGTTTGAGGAAGGTTCTAATAATCCAGAGCCGAATGCTCAGATTGCTCGCATCTTGCCGCCGAACGGTTCAACTGGTTATGTACAGGCGGCTATGACCGCAGATGGCAAGCCTCGCCTGGTTGTCACGGGCAGCGACTCTCAAGGGGTCGAATGGGCGGCCAAGGCGTTGACAGACCCAGCTTTGATGCGCGATCTGAATGGCGATTTGGCTATCCTGGATGCCGACGGCTCAATCACCACCGCCTATATCCATAAGCCAGCCGCGCCTGCGCCTATCACGCCTCCGCCCCAAAGCGAGCCATCAACGCCGCGCTGGGTCGCCTGGCTGGCGGGTGGCTTGTTCCTGGTTACGCTGGTGCTTCTGCTGTTGATTGCAGCTTCTGAATTCATAAATCGTCGAAAGGCAGAGAAGAGCCATGAGTCTCCAACCCTTTAGCCGCGCGTTGCGCTTCCTGCCCGCCATTCTGGGCATCTGGCTGATCTTCAGCATGATGGGTTTGTTGTACGCCGACCCGGCCAATCTACCGCTGTCCCTGGCGTTGTTGGGTTTCACCGCTGCCCTCGCGCTCACTGGCCTGTTTCGCTACTCGAACTGGGTTGCTGCGCTGCTTTCTCTGATTGTCTATTTCCTCGTTCAGGCGGGTTTGAAGGGTATCACCATAGACATTGTTTTACCCTTGACCGTCATGGCGTTCGCTCTGATCATCACGGCCTGGCTGGGCGGTTGGACAGCGTCGGAGACCCAACGCGTCTACCGCCAGATCGTCAACGATCAAAAGCTGATCGAAGAATTGCGCCTGTACGATCCAGCTACCGGTGTCATGCGTTACCGCTATGTCTATCAGACCTTGCGCTCGGAGGTGTTGCGCAGTCAGCGGTATGATAAACACTTGTGTGTCTTGCTGCTCAAGATTGGAAACCAGGAAGGCTTGCAAGAAGAGTTGGGCGCCAGTGAACTGGAACATGTGAAGCGCCAACTGCTCGAATTGCTGCCCGGCTCGCTGAGAGCGATGGATATCCCCTTCAGCGGCGAAAAAGTCGGCGCCATCTTGCCTGAAACTAACCTGGAAGGCGCGCAAAAGGTTGTCGCCCGGCTGTTGGAAAATGTGCAGCGGAAGTTGCGCGTTCCGCTGCACATCGGCATTGCCCATTTCCCTCCCGATGGCGTTACAGAGGAAGAACTGATGCGCGCCGCCGAAGCTGCTCTGAATGTCGCAGAGACCACAGGGCGCCCTTTTGTTCAGTATGCGCAATTGCACGAGGCTACTCAGATTCGCCCCGCGGATTAAAAGGGGCGAGCTCTGAATTATCCGGGAGGCAGATATGGATCAAAGCCGCCGCCAAGATCAGAACCATGATCTGGAGCGCAATG
>DYGV01000002.1:29618-74287 GCA_020724505.1 Anaerolinea thermophila | reverse complement strand
AGTTAGATAGGGATCAGAAAATAATTGGCTCATGTTTTTCTCTCCTATGGGTAAGCCTTTCACAACCAGGCGGCTGCCAATAAGTTAAGATAAGACCAGCCCTTGTGTAACCAGTGTTTGCTGCCAAAGGTTTCCGGGGTGATCGGATAACTGCATGCGACATCCTGCTCGAATTTTGCCTGGAGTTGCCTGGCAATCTCCTGATCCTTGAATAGCAGACTGCATTCATAATTGCTATTGAGCGCTTTGTTGTCCACATTGGCTGAACCAAACAAAATCGTGCCCTGTTCATTCCAGCAGGCTTTGGCATGCATATATTCGGGCGCATAGCGCCAGACGTGTGCCCCCGCCCGAACCAGTTTGTGAACGATCGCCTGATTGGCGGCATCGATGAAGCGCACGCGGGCATGATCGGATAACAGGATGTTCACCTGACAGCCGCTTTCAACCTGATGCAACAAGGCATTCACGATCTCCCGGTCAGGCAGGAAGATCCACGTGCTGATGTAAATGGTCTGGGCGGCAGATAGAATCAAACCCAATAAGGCGCGACGCACATCCTGACGATGACCGGGGAGTGTCAGGACCAACTGCGCGCGGGACTGGTCAAGCAACAATTTAGGCAGGCCCACCCGGATACGAGATGAATCTAGGGCGACACCGGATGATGAAGTGCCAGGCTGGATCAGGTAATCAAATAAGGAATCAATCGCCGAGCCCAAATCCCCATGCGCCTGCATATTCAGATCCTGCATCGTCAGATAATCGTCTGCAATGTTCGAGCCGCCCAGAAAGAGGGTTTGATCGTCAATCGCGCATACCTTGAAATGCAGCCGGTTGAAATGGGAGGTCCTGCTCAGCGTCGGACGGAACACATGCACCTTCACGCCGGCCGCGGCCACCTCTTCAATCAGCATTCGGTTTCTAATGGCTTGCAGTGGTGGAAGTTCAAGCAGACCGAATTCATCCACCATCAAACGGACGGTTACGCCGGCCGCCTGTTTTTCCATCAGAACCCGACTGATTTCCGTCGCCCATGTCCCGGCGTGGAACTCGTAGTACATCATAGTAATGGATTCCTCTGCGCGTTTTAACGCATCCACCAGAGTCGAGTAGAAGTTTTGCACATCTGAATAAAGGCTGAATTTCATACTTTTCTAATTTCGCGTTTTCTGTCGAAATGAATCACTGTGTAACACACTAAATGTGGGTGAAGGCGAAGTATACTGTTTTGCCGTCACTGTATTTCCTTCGCGTACATTCCGATGTAGTTTGTTCATCTTCAGGTGAGAGTTCTTACGATCTCCTCAGCATGATTGACGATCAAGGAAATATGACCTTCATCTGGATAGTAGCTCGCTTTGCACTGGGGAATGCTGTTCGCCATTGCCTTCCCAATTGCAATGGGAATTTGCGTATCCAGTTCGCCGTGCCAAAGAACGGTCGAGGGGAATTTAATGTCTTCAAATCTGAATCCCCAAGAGCGTCCTAACAGCGCGCCATCGTAGGCTGATCCTCTGGTTCCCTGATGTTGAGCTTCCACTAATGAGGCTGCCATGAGTTCCTTGATCCCAGGCTGGAGAAAACTTTGCCTGTCTGGTTCTACCCACCTTCCGGCGAATCGTACCAAGGTCTTCCGGGCCTGTTCTTCATCTTGAAAGAAACGTCTGGTGATAGGTAGCATCAACCAGGGTAGCCATTGCGAGAGGAAAGAGAGGAAGGGACTAATATGTCCTACCCCAGCAATAATTCGGCAAGCGGTCAGGCCCTGGGGAATCTTATAAGCGCAAGCAAGGGCATACGGGCCTCCGCCAGAATATCCGACAATGGCGAAATGCTCGATTTGTAACTTGTCCGCCAACTCAACCACATCATCCGGCCAATCCAAAATGTGGCGACCCTTTTGAAAACTCGAAAGTCCCATTCCAGGTCGATCAATTCCAATGAGACGAACGCCGTGTTGTGCTGCCGCCTCGGCCAGAAACCTTGCCTCCAAGCGGGAACCAGGGTGACCATGAAAATAGAATAGGGCTTTCCCTTGCGGAGAGCCGTATTCCCTGTATCCAAGTGTTCTTCCATCGCGAAGTTGGATTGTTTTATCATTTGGCGAACTTGTAATAACTTTGTTCATATCATTGACCTGATCCTTCAAATAGCAAAGTCTAAACTTTTCTGCGGAAAGCGAACATTTTGTAAATCTCCATCCAGAACGTTCCAACGCTAATGGCAGCCAGGATCAAAACCCATTGGGGACCGCTGAGAGTCGCTGTCTTCAATACGGTTTGCAGCGGCTTCAGATACACTGCCAAAAGGATGAATAATGTGGCTACCACACCCCAGACAATCATCAGGCGGTTGGAGAAAAAGCCCACCTGATACAGAGGCTGACGCACCGACCGCATATTGAAGGCTAGAAGCACATGCCCCAGTAACCAGGCCGCAAAAGCAACGGTCTGAGCGGTCACCGGGTCGGCACCACCATACCAGGTCAACAAATAAACGAATGACACTGCCAGGAACAAACCAGCGGCTGAGGTAAAGATACTGATCACCATCGCACGGTTCATAAACCGTTCCTTTGGATTGCGCGGAGGCAGTTTCATCACATCGCCTTCAGATGGTTCCACAGTAAAGGTTGCTGCCGCGGCCAGATCCATGAAGAGTTCCATCAAGATGATCTGTACTGGGGCGAAAGGAACAGGAATTTTCAATAAGACCGGTAATAGTGTGATGGAAACGAGGGCGACCTTGCAGGTCAGGTAATACCGCACACCCTTCTTGAGATTCTCGAATAGGACACGGCCTTCATGGATTGCATTCGTAATTGTGGTGAAGTTGTCATCCGCTAGCACGATGTCACCCGCTTCGCGCGCCACGTCACTACCCGATTCGCCCATTGCCACACCGATGTCACCAGCCACCAATGCCGGCGCATCATTGGTACCATCACCTGTGACTGCGACGCGTTCACCATTTTCTTGCAAAGCCTGAACAATGCGAAGTTTGTGCTCCGGAGTAGTTCGTGCGTAGATGGAGACCTTTGTAACTGTTTCTCGCAACTGTTCATCACTGAGTTGGTCCAGTTCGGGACCCGTCAAGACCTCGCCGCCACTGTTCAAGCCAACCTGCTGCGCTATGGATTTGGCAGTAATGGGATGATCGCCCGTCACCATCAGAGTGCGAATGCCAGCCTCCTGACAAGCTTGAATGGCAGCGCGGACTTCCAGACGCGGCGGGTCAGCCAGTCCAGCCAATCCTACGAAGGTTAATTCTGCTTCCGCTTGTTCCTGACTCATTGGAGCAGAAGTCGTTTTTTTCTCCGCAAACGCCAGTACGCGCAAACCCTGAGCAGCCATTTGTTCAGCTTGTTTCAGAATTGCTTCCTGACTTTGAGAAGTAAATGCTTCCTCGCCTTTTGACGCCCAACGTTGAGTGCATAAACTCAGGATTGCCTCTGGTGCGCCTTTTACCGCTACAAGAAACTCCTTACCATCTTTGCGGATCATCGACATGCGCTTGCGCGTATTGTCGAAAGTAAATTCATTTTGCAGTTGCGACTTGGATTGCAGTGCAGCTGGATCAATGCCTGCCTGTGAAGCCGCGCGTAGTAACGCTGTATCCACAGGGTCGCCGGCATATTCCCCACCATTCAAAGAGGCATCATTGCATAGTACGCCAATCTCAGCGATGCGTTCTTGATGATCTTCAGGAAACCAGGTGCTGACTTCCATGCGGTTTTCAGTGAGCGTACCCGTCTTATCCGTGGCAATCACCGTCACGACGCCCAATGTCTCGACGGCTTTGAGTTTGCGGACGATCGCTTTCTTTTGGGACAGCCGATAGGCGCCCAGTCCCATGACCATCGTGATGATGATCGGCATTTCCTCGGGTATGGTTGCAAAGGCAAGCGACAGTCCGGTCAAAACCATCGTCTTCAAAGGTTGCTTTGCGACAAAGTATCCAAGTATCGGAACAATTACACTAAACCCAATCGCAAGCCAAACCATCCAACGGCTGAGTTCATCCATCGCCTTTTGCAGTGGCGTGCGTGGCTGTTTGACCTGACGCGTCAAGCCTGCAACACGGCCCAACTCGGTAAACATGCCAATTCCTACCACAATGGCAGTGCCGCGTCCGCGGGTCACGAGTGTCCCCGCAAAAACCATGTTCGACTGTTCAGCCAGAGGAACATCGCTGTTCAACGTCGCATCCGCATTCTTATCCACTGGCACAGATTCACCGGTAAGCGATGACTCATCAGCAGCCAATCCATACGCCTCTATCAGACGCGCGTCTGCAGGGATGCGCCTTCCCGCTTCAAGCTGAACGACATCCCCGATCACAACCTGTTCAGCAGGGGTTTCCTGCGTATGTCCATCCCGCAAAACCGCGGAGGTTGGTTCTGCCATCTTGTGCAGGGATGAAATCGCCTTCTTGGCGCGCTGTTCATTGACGACTTCAATCGTATTCAAAGTTAAGATGACAACAAAGATGGTGATTGCATCGCTCAGTTCGCCCCACAGGGCGTACAGAATCCCCGTACCGATCAACATGAGGATCAACGGCTCACGTAACTCTTCCAAAAATTCCTGCCAGAAGGATTCGTGTTTTTCTTCCGTCAATCGATTCGGTCCAAAGAGATGCTGGCGATTCATGGCCTCAGCATGGGTGAGTCCCGCAGAAATATTCCCCTTCAAGGTAGTAACAGTTTCTTCAATAGTTAATGTTTGCCACTTTTGTGGCTTGAAATCTGATTTGGATAACATGCTTTCTTCCCAACCTCACTTCGATGAATCTTTCTTGGGGGTGACTTGTTCCTGGGCGTAGACGTGATCAGCGAACGTATGGAATGCCTTTCGGCAGGCATCCAGCGCACGGGCCGCTTCGGCAGCACGTTCTCCGCCGACTAGATCGCGGGCATTGATTCTCTTCATCCAGCTTTCCAGTTTTTGCAGGTCATCTTCATTTTCTTCCAGTTCCGCAAAGGTAAATTTCTTCTTCTTCGTTTCTTTCGTTAACTCCTGGAGCATTCCTTGACAGCGTTCGATCAGTTCCGCGTATTCTTCATCGCGCTGCCCTCGGAATCGTTTGATGAGATCCTTTTCAGCCTTTTCCCCAAGCGCGGTTGCTGCAAACGATTGTCCCTCTGCTCCTTGTTTTTCGAGATGATCTATTAGCTCCTGTACTAGGCGTTCCTGCTCTTTTGATCGTGGCAGCACCCAAACGCCATTTTGCAGGCTGACGGCTCCTGCCGCCTTCATCCGCCGCCAGACCATGACACGCAGGCTGGAGGGGGAAACGGGAAGTTGGGAGGTAAAAAGCAACCATTCCATATTGGTCTCCTGATGTGAAATAAGTGTTACAACTCATTTATAACATTATCCTCAAAAAGATGCAACATGTGTTTCATATTTCATTAACCTGGTCGAGTTGTTCGAAACCTTGAAAAAAGCAGTCAGGTTTATTACCGACACGTTCAGGATACCTCCCGACACACTTTCATATCATATGCCCGGCATGTAGGAGACCAACTTCCCAAGGATGTTGATTTCCTCATGCATATTTCGAAAAAGGAATGATATGAAAACCGTCTACATTTTGCTCCTGCCCATCGTTGTGTTGCTCCTGCTGATTGGATTGAACTACCGCCAAATCATCTCTGCCTGGATGATTCGAGTCGAAACCAGCCGGCTCGAAAAATCGGCTGCGAATGCCGCCGAGGGATACGAAAACCCTGCGCCACTGGAAGACAAGTTTGATGGGGAGTTATCTCCAGACTTCTGGAACTTCTCCATCACCAACGGAGGCGGAAAAGTTTCCAATGAAAGCGCCTGGCACGCTGCCTCCATAACATTGGAAGATGGTTTGACGATCAATCATTTTCCTGACACGCAATTCGCGAATGAAAGTTCGCGTTCACATCCACCAGCCGCAGACCAATACAACAATGTCACACTGATCGGGGCGGGCGGCTTTCGCCCCACACCTTCCAGCGACATAGTCCTGCAATTTTCATCACAAGTAAGCGAGTCCTTCTACGGCTCAGCTGGCGTGATCTTCCAGCCCGTTGGCACGTTGCAGGCGGACGGTTTATTTGAAAAGCCCTTTGACATGTTTGGATTTTCAGTCGTTGGGAAAGAATCATCCATCCAGGGCGTCAATGGCGCGCTGTGTTATCTCGCCCTCAATTGGGTGCCGGTGAAAGTGAATCCGTTGCCTGTGGAGGTAGATGTCTGGCATGACTATGAAATCCGTTTGCGTTGGATCAGCAAAACGGAATGGCTGGGTTTTATGAGTGTTGATGGAGTTGTGATGTACGAGATGCCGATGCCGGCCTTCGGACCGGTGGAGGTGCATGTCTGGAGCGACAACTACCTGGTGAGTGACAAACCTCAACGCTGGTGGGAGATCGCGCCTTCAATGAATTTGAATTTCCAGGATGGTGGGGATAAACAGTTTTCCATTAAGTACATTCGGGTCTTTGCAGAGGCTCGATGAAACTTCCCAAATTCCTCCAGCTTCCGGATACCTTTGAGCCGGATGATCGGCGCCGTCGACAGATTCTCAATATCATCCTGTCGTTATTCATTGCTGGAGGATTCTTCTCTATCATTGCCACGTTCAGTTATGGCGATCCGTTCATGGAAGTCATCCATGATCCAGAGGCATCCCTCATCCTGATCAGCAGCCTGTCGGTCGTAGTTGTATTCCTCGTCCTGTTTGCGATCAATCGCTGGGAACGCACGGGATCGCTCGCAGGCTGGTTGTTGGTTCTCTCCTTGATCGCCATCATATCCATCTCAGATACTCCCAATGAGCTGGTGGAACGCGGCTTAATCGTTTGGACGCTGCCGATTCTGGCCGGCGGAATTGTCCTGCCGCCGCTGGCTGTATTCATTGTTGCAACTCTTGTTTCCATCACGAACCTGTACATCTCCGTAATTGTTTTGAATATATCCACCAATCCCTATGCCGTTGCAACCTATTTTGTGTTGGCGGCTTTGACTTGGTTGGGCATGTCGATTGCCAACAGCGCGATCCGAACTGCACGAATGGAAGCCCAAAAGAATGCCGCCATTCTGGATGGCGTGGCGGATGGTGTGGTGGTGTTGAATGATGAGAATCAGGTGGTGCTTGCAAATCCAGTTGCCCTCTCCCTGATGGGCAGTGGCTTGACTCAACTGGCTTCACAAGGCAAAGGTCAACAGGAAATGCGCGGGCGTGTTTTAGCTTTTGAATGGAGTGAAGTGAAAGGTGTTGGACGTGTCGCCATCGTGCGGGATGTTTCGCGCCAGGTGGAGGTTGAACGCGCCAAGGAAGCCATGTTGGGTGTGGTCAGTCATGAGATGCGCACGCCGTTGGCAGCCATTATTGGATTTGCAGAGGTGATTGCCTTGCGCAACGATATGGCGACACCATTCGCAGAACGCATTCGCGTCAACGCCCAGCGTCTGACGTACATGGTCAACGACCTGCTGGATCATGCGCAAATGCAAGCCGGCACTTTGAAAGTACACAATGAACCTTTCTCACCCGCGTCGTTGTTGCTGCTGGTGAAGAACTTGTTATCGGGGCTCGCCGAGCAAAAGAGTCTCAAACTCATTACGCATGTGGATACTGCCTTGCCTGAGCTCATCCTCGGTGATAGCAGCCAACTGCAACAGATTCTTGTGAACCTATTAGGTAACGCAATCAAGTTCACAGAATACGGTGCGGTCAGTGTGACATGCAGCATGCTCGCGACGGAATGGCAAATGATCGTGCAGGATACGGGGATAGGAATTCCTGCCGAACGCCTGCCAGACATCTTTGAACCCTTCCGGCGCGGCTCGGACTACGCCACGAGAAATCATCAAGGTGCTGGGCTGGGGTTATCCATTGTGAAAAAACTGGTCGTCCTGATGGATGGACGGATCGAAGTTCAAAGTATTGTGGGACAGGGTTCAGTCTTCACCATCACACTTCCTTTGAAGAAAGTGAATGGTTGATATGAAAACAATGTTGATCGTTGAAGATGATCGTGATCTGGCGAATCTATTCAAGATCGTGATGGAGATGTGCGGGTTCGATGTGCAAATGATTCATGATGGCAGGCAGGGATTGGATGTCCTCACGGATCAATCCCTGCCAGATGTCGTAATGCTGGATATGCACCTGCCAGGTGTATCGGGAGAGGAGATTTACGCAGCACTGAAAGCGCGCGGCGAAGGACGACGGGTATTACTGTGTAGTGCGGATGTGCAGTTGGTGGAACACTATCGGGCTTTGGGTGCGAACGCTTTGACCAAGCCGGCGCCGGTGGATGATTTGCAGCGCGCGGTATTGGAGATTGCTGCCAGGTAGACAGATACTTCCGACACACCAAGCGACACGGGAACCACACCCGCCGATACACTTTTGTATCATGCGCCTCATGAGTGAGACGTATCAGTCCAAACAGGAACGCCGACAGCGGTTGCTGGAGTCGCTGCCTGCCAGCCTGCGTCCGCATGTTTCCGTGCGAAATATCGAAGCCGTGGCAGCCCTTTCCACACAGGCACAAGCAAGTTTGTTGGAGGCCATTCAAGCCGGGCTCAAACGTTTACCGCGAGCCATTGATCAATTACGCGCCAATCCGGATACATCCGTCGCCGACCTGCTCAATCCACCCTCTCAACCTGTAGCGGAACTTTTCATCCAACCGGACTCGTCAACCGTCCAACAGGAAGTGGCGGATCTAATCCAGGAGTGCTTTCCGGATATGCCGCGCGTGTCGGCGGAAGCGCTGGCTAATGCTGATGTCATGGAGATTGCGCGGACACTTGCACAGGCTCATCAACAGCTGTTCAAGTCGAATCATATACAAACGGATTTTGTCATGTTGACCGTATATGGGCTTATGCGTCAAACGCTCGAACAATTGGAAGAACTCATTGAAAATACGCCTGCCGTAAGGCAGGCATTCAGCCAGGGAGATCTGCCCTGGAAACCTAACGAATGGAGAAACGAAACATGTTGAAACGTATTGCCTCGACCGGCGTGAACCTGGTGGTGCTGGGTGTGTCGGTTGGAATTTTTTTGGTGGCGTTCATTGCCTTAAACGCTCTCGGTGCCGCGCAGAAACCACCGACTATTTCAGTTCTGTCGGCAACCCGTGATCTTAATATCGGCGATGTCATCACAGCGGGTGACCTGGCAGTGAAGACTGTCTTTCAGGATGACAATGCCAGTCTGTATATTCCCGGTGAGGAAGTAACCGGTGTGGTCGGTGGGGTGGTTGCCCAACCGATTTTCAATGGACAACCCATCTTTCGTTCCGCGATTATGGCACAGGCTGCGGAAGGCACGCGACTCTCTGCGGTGCTGGCGAAATATCCTGGATACAGTTTATTCCCCCTACCCCTGGATGCGATGAACCTAGTGTCACCAGATGCAGAAGCATTTTTGCCCGGAGACCTGGTTGGCGTGACGGTGGTGATCAGCACCCGTCCGCAGCAGATGAGCACGCCCACCCCCATGCCGGAATTGATCCTTCAACCGGGAACCAACGTCGAACCCACGGCGCCTCCTTCACCGCTTGATCTTGAACAGGCTGATGCATTGAGTCGCGCACTGCCTCCGCTTGCCAAGGACCTGTTCCCGATGGGTGTGCGTGTCATTGCTGTACAGGGATTGCCCGTACAGACTGACTCAACCGATGACAGCAACTCCAACGCATCTTTCAATCTCCAGGACCAGCCGCAAATGTTGATCCTGCTTGTGCCGAATGAAAGCCGGGAAGTGTTATCCCTTGCGCTTCAACAAGGAGACAGACTTATCGTTTCCCTGATGGCGCGCGGTGATGAAATGCCGTCTGCCGGCTTTACCTACTGGGACTTCGAAGACTTATTCAAGCAGGATCGCGAAGATGTTTTGGGAGGAGGACAGTAATGCAAGTTCTGCTATTGGGTGCGGGAACAGTGACATCCCGATTAAATATGCAGCTGGCGGAGCAGGGTCATTCTGTTATTGCACAGATCGCGGCCTTTACACCGCAGCACATTGACCTGTTTGACTTTCGCGCTTTGATCGTGGTTTCCCCCGAATCATCCGTATCGCCGGAGAGTCTAGTCAAGGCCGCCGAGCGCGGTAAGTTGATCTTTGTAATCGCTGGTGTGGGGGATGGCATGGCGTCATGGGCGAATGGTGTTGGCGTACCAGCCTTGGCATATCCACCTTCGGATGTAGACATCAATAAACTATATGAAGAGATGCGCCGTGCGGATGCTGGCAACCTGGCAGCGGATGATCAGTATCGTCGGGCCGTGTTGGGTAGTGATATGTCTGCCCGCATTCAATCTGGCATGGCGGTGAGGAAGATCGCTATTACATCCCCGAAAGGTGGAACAGGGAAGACCACCGTAGCGGTTAATCTTGCTGTGGCATTAGCGCTCAGTGGTATCACCACCTATCTGGTGGACGCGGATGGTAACGCCGGCGCGTTGCAATATCACATGCGCATGGAACGTGTGAATACGACTATGATCGGTTTGTTGCGACGTGAGATCGCCAAAGCCAACAAGGGCGTGATGGCCGATGTGGCATCGGGGGCAGCCTATCTCAATGCGTTTACACCTTTGGATAACCTGCCCACCTTACGAGTCCTGCCTGGTCTCATCACCGATGATCTCGGTGATGAAGTTCTGCAACAAGAAGGCAAAGTTGCGGAAGTCATTCAAGGATTATACGAAGCCGGGGTCGCAGCCGGTGGAGTGGTCATCATGGATGTGGGCATCAATCCCGCGCATGTCGTACATCGTGCTGCGTTGAAAGCAGCCGAAGGCATTGCGATTGTCATCAAGCCGGAGATTCCTGATCTGGCAGAGACACGCCGTTGGATCGCGAGGATGATCAATTCATTGGCAAGTGCGGTTGGCAAAGGCAGTGCACAAGAATTTGTGGGCAGCCGTGTCAAGCTCTGCTACAACCAGGTGGTGGGCGATGGTTTCAAGGCGGCACACAAAATGCTGCAACAAGCTTTGAGTGAAGACAAAATTGAATTGGCATTGATCCCGAATGGCATTCTGCCTATTGTTGATCCGCGCCTTGCGGCACAGGCCGTGAACTCTGATCGTCGAGATGACATCCTGGTCTGGAGATACAAAAAAGAAAAGTTGGAGGAACTTGGACCGTTTGTGGATTCACTTTTGGGATTTGCCGCTCATTTTGTTCCCGCTGTTCGAGAAGGCGCATCACGCATTGGCTTGTTGCCAAACGTAACCAAAAAGCGCGGCTGGTTCGGGAAAGGATGAGCCATGTTTGATATTGCCGGCAAAACCCTGAAACCCGTTACTGAAGCTCGCTCTTCGGATGAGATGGAGCGTTGGTGGAATATCCTTGCCGAGGAAGGACGTGCAAAGAAAGCCATCGAATCATTACAGCGCAGTTTGACCTCCACGGAGATCGAAGCCCTGGCACGTAAAGTCTTTGAAGAAGTGAGCACACAAGCAATTGATGCTGGCGTTACGTTACCGCCTGAGTACATATTGCGCTTGATCGGTGAGCTCTCCGGCATGGGACCGTTGTTGGAACTCATTGCGCGATCCGACATTGAAGACATTGCCATCAACCTGGGGCATATCTACGTGTATACGACCAGCAGTGGTTGGGAACATGCTGGTCCCGCGCCGGATGGAATTGGCGATGCGCTCAGAGTCATGATCGACCGTGCGGGACAACGCGCGCCGACTCCCGATTATCCAATTGCGGATGCGATGTTGCAAGTCATGGTCCCACTCGTCGATGGAACAGTACGGAGGAAGGGCGTGCGAATCAACTACGTCATGCCGCCTGCGTCACCCTATGGGGATACGATCACTTTGCGTGTCTCCAATTACCGAACAGCGTCCGACTTGACTCATGGAAGTCTGGCTCTACTGTGTCAGAACAGACTTCCGCCTGTGCCGAGACCTAAATTCGATCCAAAGGATTTTCCGCGTGGCAATGGAATTCTTACCCCCGAAGCTGCCAACTATTTACTGAGTGTGATGGTACATGGTGGGACGTTGGTCATCGCCGGCACAACGGGTTCAGGCAAGACCTTTGTCGGGCAACGCATCCTTCAGGAGATGCTGGACTACTATCCTCGCGGTGCGATCCGTTTGTTTATTGTGGAAGACAGCAACGAAATTGTCTTGAACGGTTGGAATGGCGATGGTAAGGCAGATACAGGCAATATCATTTATACGGTGACCCGCCCTGAAATTCGCGGCGGTCCTCCGCCGGTAACGATGTATGACCTGATCCGTTCGGCCCTGCGTTCCCGTCCGCATGGAGTGGTGATCGGGGAAGCGCGTGGTGCGGAAGCCTGGGAATTGATCCGTGCGGCAGCGACCGGGCATGGACATTCGGCGTTTACGATTCATGCCACCAGCGCCGAACATGTCTGGCCGCGTTTTCTGCAGGTGGTGCAGGCGCATCCCGATGCGGCACGTATGTCTGAAATTCAGATTGCCCAATCATTTGCAGAAGCAATAACGGCTGCGGTATATATCGAACGTAATCCCCAGCATGGACAGATCGTGCGTGAGATCGTGGAAGTCTCCACCATCGTAGAACGCACTGCCGCGCGTCCTTCGTTCTCACCCTTATTCAAATTTGAGCAGGGCAAAGGACTGGTCCCCACCGGCAATCGTCCCATGCGACCTGGCTTTCGCGCAACGGACCTGAATATTCCTGAATCCATCTTCAAGGGAGTTCTGTAATGGCGGAACAGACTATTGGCTCCACGCGCACGTTTGTATTGGCGAAGGGCTTTACGCAGGTCGGCAAACAAGCGGCTTTGATCGGTGAGGATGATACGCGCCGTTTGTTTGCCGAAGTATATGCCGATCCTGATCGACCAGAAGTAAGACCGCAGGAGGGGTATCAGGCGATTCTAGCTTCCATGCAACCTGGTTGGACTTTACGGCTTCTACAATTGTTCTGGCCGGATCCTGAGCCAAGATTGGAGTTTCAAAAACAAGTACAAAATTGGAAATCGCCTGGTACAGAAGGATTGGATATTTTGCATCAGGGCCTGCTGCTTGCAATACAGGAATATTCCCTGCCCTTTGTTCGTCGCACGGTTTTGGAATTTGTATTACCAGGCGATGATGGGATCGCTTGGTGGGAAGGACTTACTGGATTGTGTGCCGGCTTTGGATTGCGTGTTCGGTATCTCGACCAGTCTGCCGTTGAAGGATTGACGCGCTGGGTGCTCAACCCGAATTTGGATTACGACCGCGTTGGACGATAATAGTTAGTTCCGAAATTGAGATTACTATAATGCTATTTTTTGTTGTATCTCAACATAATTATCGTAAAGAAAGAGGCGAAATTTACGTCTGGCGGCACGGATAAAAGATCGCTCTATGCTGCTACATTTTGATAAACATAACTAAAGTAGGATGGATATAGATTAAGCTTGGCAAAAACTGCTTCTCTTTGAAGTATCAAAGCCTGAACCACCAAATCTTTATCTGGCAAAACTTCTGACAAGGTCAAACTCAAGTCTATTGCAACCACACGATCAGCAAAACCCAATTCGTAAAGAATGACCGCTATCCGATTTGGCAGGCCATATTTAAGTCGCTTTTGCAGTTGTTGGAGCGAATTTATCACTAAGTCCGGAGCGTCCATTTGCAAAGTCGGTATCAACTCAATCAAGGCTCCCATTACCAGGATCCCGTCGTACGCTAAACCATTTTCACATATATCGACCACATTTTCGAGTTTGTATTTATATCTTCTTGTCTTTGCAATTAACTTTGCTGTTCCGAGAGCTTGAAAAATATCATAAAATGGATCGCCTCTCACCCATGCAACCGCGAGATTTTTCATTACTTCAGGTTGATCGCAGTTTCTAAAATTTTTATTACGGATATAATCCGCCAAAAGGGGCCAAAGAACGTTAAACAATTCCAGATCGTCAAGCTCTGGATCTAACTCAGAATTATGTTCATCCAGCCATTTTGAGATTGCAATGCTGTCAGGAACACCGTAAAGAGTTTTACCAAAAACAATTCTTTTTGGGACTTCTGGAATATTTGTTTCGATATTTTGAGCCAAAAGAATGAACAACTCCTCAATTTGCCTTTTCTGATCATCATTTGCCAAGAAATAAGCCAAAGTACCTTTTGATAACGAAACTACATCTTCCCGTTGAAAAACAGCTTGATCTGGATTCCAGTTTGCCATAAGGTAGCTCTCAATCGCAGACAAGATATTAATTTTCCATGCAAACAAACCTATCAACCTATCCAAGGTTGACTGGTCATCCGCATATTGAGACGCAATCTCTTCTAGTGCAATTTTCTGAGCATCCTTGTCTAGCAAATATATCTCCACCAATCTTGGTATTTCCACTTCAAAAGGCTCAAACAATGAAAACAAAGTACTTTGACATTGTTCAGAGCGTGATGGATCTAACAGCTCTTTAACTTTCGACCAACGAGTCTTCCCAAAGCCTCTCCTATTTCGCTCATCGTATACTACAGGGTCTGCAAATAAAATGCTACCTTCGGTATGCATGCCGGATCGACCCGAACGACCGATTAGATTTTGGAAATCTCTGACTTTGATTTGCTCTCTCCCCTGATACACGCTGGTAATAATCAAATAGCGAATCGGTAAATTAACCCCTTGTGCCAAAGTTGAAGTGCAAACAACGAAGCTGGCCATACGTTCTTTAACCGCATACTCTATCGATAAACGTACCCCATGAGGTACGCTACTATGGTGAGCTAAGATTCCCAATTCAGCGCTTTTTGTCAAAACAGATTCAGAACCCAGATTGACTTCATGAAGATATTTCAATTTTTGAATTTCTGGCCTGTCTGCAAACTCTATTGGTGCTGACAATGGAAGACCTCTTGCATAAGCATCTACAATCGTTCCACACATGCTATTCACGGCATCCTTCGTGCCGCAAAAGATAGCTATGCTCCCTTGATTGGAAAGTTTCAAACCCAGAAATAATGCAATTTCTCTACCCTTTGAAAGGTCAGGGAAAATCCTGTCGTCCTCAAGTTGGTAATCGGTAAAAATTCTTGGAACCCAGAATTCGCTTTCATCCAAATCGCGCGGATTTACAAAATAAAGATTTCTCCTTGGGTCACTGATCGTTGAAAAGCCAATAGTTCGAAATGTCGGAACAAGATCTAATCCTTCAACAACTTCAACCCCATCCCCAACAAGCCACTTTCCGATTTGTTCGGCATTACTAATCACAGCCGATATCAACACTGTTTGAGCATTAGCGGAGATTTTTGACTTAAGCGATGTAAGTAAAAGCTCATAAGTAATGCCTCTTGTACCATTATCAAATTGATGTCCTTCATCATAAATAATCAACCCAATCCTCTGCGCCAGATCAGGCTCATGCCGCAAAACATAGTTAAGCTTCTCTGGTGTAGCGACGAGCACCTCCTTGCCAACCAATATTCTCGCGATAGACAAGTCCATCTGAAGAACATCGGACAATTCATCAATTTGAATTGCTTCACCTTGAAATGCTTTCAATAAGCCTTGTCTAATTTCATGACACAGAGCGCGAAATGGGGCAATAATAACGGCGAGGGTCGTGCGGTTCGCCATAAATGCACTTCGAATAATTATTTCCGTCGCCTTGGTTTTTCCAGCGCTCGTTGGCATTTGAACTATGGCAGATTTTCCACGGAAAACACCCTTTTCGCCCAGCATGTGTTGAGCTGGCCAAAATTCGCGTATAAAGGTTGCTTTCCTTATTGCATCAGACCATGCTGATGCAGGAAGGTCAGTGTATTTGGGAAGGCAACTCCATGTTGAGTTCTCAATCTTACGTCTGACAATCGCTCCAATCAAATCAGCTAATAATAATTGTCTTGGCGTTCCATGACGGTAGGCGATGTTTCTTAGGAATCCTATTGCATCAACGGCCTCTGGTGTTTGCAATCCAGAGTCGGCGAATCGTTGAAGTTGCGACCAGGTTGTCTCACTTGCAGATGCATACGGACCAGCCGAAATCTTAGGTATGGGAATAGACGTATTTCCTTGAAGTAACCAATCCAATAAATTCTCCAACCCTAACCCATCCAAATTTAATTGCCCATTATCAACACGATTAGCGAGAAGAATTGAACTTCCAGGCAAATCACATAGATAATAGGCAGCCGAACCAAGTAAAAGCAAATACGTATTGATTTCTTGATTCAGGCGAGTTTGAACAAAGGCATCAAAAAAACGTGCCGAAAACGGAATGCTTTGACGCAACTCGATTATCTCTTCAGCAGCTTGATCACCACTGTTTATTCTAGCCGCAATGTCACCTAATAAACCAATTGATAAAGGAAACAACCTTTCCGGGTTAGTACCCGTAGGTATTTCAATATGATCCTCCAAAGGCACATTGTATTCATACATTTTTGCCTTCGATTGAGTAATGCTCAGAAGACGCTGTGATCTAGCTTCAGGCTTCATGAGTAGCTCTTCTGTATAATTCATGTACCAATTCCATCAGACAATCACCACGAATAACAAGCAAAACTAAATTTGTATTATTCGGATGATCCGCTGATGACGTCACATGGATGACTTCCGGATCAAACTGTTGAATCGAGAACAGTGCCACGGCGCCTGAAATTTCTTGATAAGGGTTATCTTCATCAGATTGAAATCGTTCAATTCGTTTTTTGGCTGGAAAATCTTTAATGTCAAGAAAGCGCTGTTTCATCGCGTTCAGCGTTTCGCTTTTTCTTATTTGGTCTTTCTTAGAGCCATCGATAGCATCTTGAAGCCTTGGATTGGCCATACTTCCCGAAAATTGAGCTTTAACTTCAAAAATCGCGAGCACATCTTGAGGTGAAAATTCACCATCGTGGAGAAAATGAAACCCTATAATGTCTGAGCCCTTAGTAGACTCATTTCTAACAGCTTTGTCAATATAACGAGTCCTTGGCACCCAAAAGTCAAGAACAAATTCGACATAATCTGCAACCAGAATTTCTCCAAAGTCGCCAGCGCGAATACTAGGACCCGGTGCATCTTTTTCATCGGGAAATTTAATATTCAGTAAGTAGTCAGCACGAGAGTATCCTGTTCCATTACGCAATTCATCAATCTGATCATCCAAACAATAGTGATTTCGGAAGTATTTTGCCCATCCGGATAAAGTCCTTTCGTCTTTCTGGTGTTGAAATTCCCATATAGCCACAACTTTTCCATCCACTGTAGTAATGCGCTCCCCAGTGTCCACTAACCATTTTATGTGTTCAGGTTTTTCTCTCATGATGAATGACCTTTATGGCCCACTAATTATAGATTGTAACTAACAAGATTCTTTGCGCTTATCCTTGAACGGAAGAATTTGCCTTCATTAGGCAAGGATCATTCTCCATCAAACATTAACCACCTTGGATTATACACTTTACCGACACGGACGGACCACCCATCCGTGTCTTTTTGTATCATGCCATCCATGCCTGAACATCAAGATCAATTTGTTGCTTCGATTGCCTCCGAAGCCGTGGAAGTGTTGGAAGATCATCTGCTCTTTCCGGGTGGTTATCTCTTGCCGCTCTCTGCGCGCGGCACAGGTGTGCCGGGTATGACAGATCGCCCCTGGTCACGTTTGACCTCGGATGTCTTCTATCCCAATCTGCCGGTCATATACTCCCTTGCTTTGCGACGCGAACCGCCGGATGTGTTACGCGGTTTCCTGCGGGCACGCCGCACGCTCTTCGAAGGTTTCATGATGGCGCTGGCGGAGAAGACCGGTCGCAGGCCTTCACTGGCAGAACGATCCGCTGATCATGCGATGGATGCCGCCGAGTCGGAACTAACCTTCGGCAAGCCAGCCTTCAAGATTGCCCTGATGTCGGCGCTCTTTGTGGAGCGTAATCGCTTTGAGGAAGCCGAAGCCGCGCGCAGAGTCATCGAATCCAATTTGCGTGCTCGTGGTCTCACGGCGCAACGCCTCTTCTATATCGCCGAGCGTGCGTTACATCATTTTCAACCAGGTGGAAAACTTTTCCCCGGACTGGATGAGCCGACCTTATTTCTTGAAGAGACTCTGCCACTCATGCCTGCACCTTCCAGACAGGTCCTGCCTGTGGATGATTCAGTCTGGATTGGCACGCATGCCCGTGATGGACGCGATGTGCATTTCTCCTTTACCAAGGGGCTTGATCCGGCTGTTCCACCCCCACCCCATGCGACAACTTTAATTCTTGGCGAACCCGGCGCAGGCAAGACCAGTCTCTTGCGTTGGATCATGCTGCAAAGATTATTACAGGGACGCACGGTCATCTCGATTGATCCAGAGGGCGAGAACAACAAACTCTGCGATACAGTTGGCGGCAGGGTTGTGCCGGCAGGAATCCCAGAGGATAAAGACACTTGTTTGATCCATCCGCTTCAAGGGGAGAACCCTGCTGAACTTTTGCTGGCGGTGCGTTTCCTTATTGCGGCTCTTGCAGGTGAATCTGTTTTATCACCAGGTGTACAGGCGGCCTTGCATGAAGCCGTGAAGCGCAGATGGGAGCGCAGGCCCGGTACGATGTCCATTGCTGAATTCGTGGAGACGTTGGGAACGATCAATGCACCCGAAGCCGCCATGCCATTGGCGCTGCTCAGACCCTTCATGCGCGGTGGATTATTCGAGGGGTTCTTCGATAGACCCAAGGCACTTTTCTCTCCGCACTTTCCTGCCGGTCAATGGTGGAACTTCGATCTCTCCTCCCTGCGCGAAGAGAACCGCGCCATTGTTCATTCGATATTGGCATGGTTTCTCTATCATGCGGTCACGGTCGGCAAACAGCCGATGGACATCTTCATTGATGAAGGTTGGCGTTTGTTGCGCAGTGGTCCTTTCACCGATCTGCTGGATGAATTAGGCAGGCGGGCGCGCAAGCGTGGCGTCGGCGTCACCCTCATCACGCACCTGCCTGCCGATCTGATGAAGAATCCTACTTCGTTGAGTCTGGCATCCACCGCGTTCATCGGTCGGCTTGGACCTGATGAGGCTTTTGCCTTCTATCGTTCACTGGGTGTGCCGGAAAGTGAAGCACGCAAGAATGCTGAGACTACTTCGCGCCTGCCTCCGCGTGTATTCCTCGCCGCTCCCTCTGCGGGTCGTGGTGCATTGTTCCCGGTATTGGTCTCCATTCCTCCCACATGGATCCAGTTTTGGAAGCAGTTAGGCGCTACAGGAGTCACACGATGATTTACCCAAAGAACGGGTACATGTGCATTCATTGTGGTTATGAGTTTGCATCCACTCCTGAAAATTGTCCGTTGTGCAAAGGAGAATGGCAGAGCTGGGAATTGCTCTTTGCTCCGCATGCCCTGGATGATCTTCGCGCGCAGGTCATGAGCTGGATGGGACAACTTCCCTATCCTTCGATTGTGGAATGGATCGCTTCACCCAAAGGAATGCGCGTGCGTTTGTATCTACCTCCTCATGTAGCGGAGGGCGTTGTGCAATCCTGGTCTGCCATGACGGGACAACATTCCCGTTGGCGGGCATTGGGGATCGTCGCCATTCAGGGGAGTGGTCATGCCTTGCATTCCTCCAATCGTCTGCCCTCCCTGATTGCCTCTGCCAAAGATAGTGATCCCCTGCTTGCCATCGGCAGTCGCTTGATCAGTGCGGCACGTGAAGGAAAGGAGTCCAGTCTGCGGTTGTGGTTGCTGGGAAATGAGGATGAACTACAGGAACAGCTGCGCAGTCTTTCTTCTTATTCGTATGGAACCGAAGGCGGTGTGGAAAACAATACCCCAAATTCATGGGGCTTGCAGTTAGACTTCCTGCGCGCCGGACTATTCCTTGGCATGTTGATGGCGGGCATCAGCGGTGGCATCCTGTTTGCTGGCTGGTTCAATCCGTTGCCTGTGCTGATGTTCGTGATCGCGGGAATTGCAATCTGTCTTGCCTCAGCTTGGGGCATTCGTAACTGGTTGGAATGGCGCTCGATCCCGAAGGAAGTATTGGAGCGGCGCATTCAAGAACCCTTGTTGAAAACGGCTATCACTCTATCCGCTCCGTTTGAACTGCCATTGCTTGCAGGACGACAGTCCTGGAGTCCATTGGGCGAGGTCTGGCCAGATATCCAAAAACATACCTTCCCATTACCCGCGGGTGAACTCGCCGGACTCATCGCTCCCCTGCAATTGGGAGAAGGGTCTGGATTGTTGGATCGTGCCGTCTGGCAGGAAGTACCTGCGCCTCCGCCTTCCCAGCCGTTACTCGAGGCAGGCTTCAAGATCGGGCAGAGTGTCGCCACAGGTGAACTCGTGGGTGTGGATCCGGATGGTCATGGACTGGCAACCGGTGGCAGTCGCAGTGGTAAATCATCCTTCGTCTTTGCCATGCTGGAACAACTGCTCGCCCGGGGTGATGATGCGCCTGGCATCTTCCTCACCGATCCGCATGTGTCATTGGCAGATGCATTTTTGGATGCGATTGCCCAATTGCCGGAAGAGCAAAGAAGCAAGGCGATCAAGAGATTAAGAATTATCACGCCGGATCAACCGCAGGTTATTCCATTGAACTTGCTGGCTGTTCCCGATTTCACCTGGGCGGGTAATGCCATCGTACAGATCGGTCGGCGCATTTGGGATGATTACTGGGGTCCGCGTATGCAGGCAGCCTTGCTGGGCTTATTCCGTCTCGCACATGTTTGGAACCAGCATCATCCCGAAGCCGGGCTTGGACTGCTGCATGTGGTCTTCATGGCGTTCAACAAGACCTGGCGGCACAAGGCGATGGCGCTATTGCCTCCCGGCGAACGCATGGGAGCCTTGGCATTGGATGCCCTGCTTGGACAAACTGGCGAAGGGGATAAGTGGAGTCAGGGCTGGGTCACGGAAGTGATCAGTCCGGTGCTCTCGAAAGTGATGGCATTGGAACTCTCCCCCTGGTTGTTTTCCGCCATGCACCAGGATCGCTTTGTGGCGATGAACCAATGGATCGAGGAGCGCGCTTGGATTGTATTGCGGTTGCCTTCCGGTGAGATGGGACGCGAAGGCGCAAGGCTTACGGCAAGTGTCTTGTACAACGTTTTCGATGCCGCCTATCGCAAGGCGACTCTTGAAAAGAGTGTGCCTTTTTATTTCATCGTGGATGAAGCGCAGGAGATCGGTTCGGGCATGAGGTTGGAGTCCATGCTGGCGGAGGGAGCGAAGTTCGGAGCACGCATGTTCGTGCTGGCACAGTCCTTATCCATGATGCGCAAGGTGGAAGGCATGGAGCCGGTCGTGCAAGCCATGCTTGCCAACACTTCCACCCAGATGTTCTTCTCGCCCGATCCCGAGGATGCCGACTTGATCCGCGCTACGTTAAGTTCCACGGTGCGCTACGGCAATATGACCCTTGACCTGCCTTCCCTGCAATGCTGGTTGCGCGCGCGTATCGGTGGTCGCTGGCAGCCACCCACGTTGACTCAAATCAAGCCACTGCCACGAGCCGATACAGGCAGAGTGAAGGCGTTGATCGAGGAAGTGATTGCTTCTCATCCGACCGATTATCTGCCTGCTGATGGATGGCAGGAAAAGGCATCCGCCGCATTGGAGAACATGCTTCCGACAGCCCTTTCCAAATTATTGGATGAATTCCTGGCAGTGCGAATCGAGGAACAGAACAACACCCAGATTCACCAGCCTTCACCCCGGGAAGATGAACGGAGGCTGGGATTCTGATGATCGCGATGGTGTTGCGTTTGATAGTAGTGGTGTGTGGCGTTCCGCTTGCCTGTGTGGTTGTGGGTGCGGTCGTCCTTTATGCAGCCTGGATCATGTCTCGAAGGGACAATGGATGGGATCGATGAATGAATGGAAAGAATTGCTCGATCAGATGGCGGAGGATATTTCCGGGCAGGTACTTCGGCTGGATGACGTTCGCCTGCAGTTATTCCTGAACTGGTTGAACGCTCATAGCAGCCAAGTGCAATCTGCCTTGGCGCCAGGGCAAACTCTGATTCAAATGGAGGGTGGCCTGCTTTGGCAGGGAGGCTCGAAAGAGCGACTCAGGTTCGGTCTGAAAACCTGGTTTGAGTCCCTGCCCATGCAGGGGTTGCTTTGGGAATATCACCTCATCCTGGATGAGATTGTCTGGTGGCATAACCTGGATGCGCACCGCTTGAAAATGATCCTGAAATCGGAAGCAGGGGAGTGAAATGCTCAGGTTCTTTGCAGGGGTTGGGATCGGTATCTTTGCCGGGTATTTGCTCGGGCTGGTGATCCCGATCAGGGTTTTCATGATCGCCTGTCTGGTGCTCCTGGCATTGGTGGTTTTGTTGCTCTTCCTCTTCCATCTCGGCATCCAGGATTTCCAGGAATATTAGGAGTTAGTTATGAAGCGTTTTCGATGGATTGAGATAATCCTATTCCTTCCAATTTTCTTTTTATGGACATCCGCCTCCACTCATGCAGCACCCCTTGCGGGAATTGTTTTGCAGGAAGGTCGCACCTATGACCAGGCGCATGACTTGGGATATATCGATTGGAGTGGTTCTACCCAGTATGTGTACATTACGCATCGCGATGGATCCTCGCTTCCACCTGAGGAAGGTGGAACATTTTGCGGTTCCAACTGTTCCGAGTGGGTCACACGGCTGGGCAATGGTGGTGTTGCCAGCGGTTCCTTTGACCGGGATGTCTCATACTTCGAGATCATGGTCGGCTTTACCCCTGACTCAAGTGTGGGCAGCGCCGTGCTGCGGGCATGTTCCTCAGTGAATACATGGTACCTACGCACTGGCTCAGGTCTGCCGGGATTTGTCAGCATGGACATCCCCGTTCCAGCGGGTTGTCGATCCTGGTCCCTGACCGCTTCGGGCGGCTATGTGGATTTTCGTTCCATTGATGTGGAATATGTCGGTCCGCCTTCCACTGCCACACCCACCCCTTCGCGGACACCCACATTTACTCCCACAGCAACGCTGACTCCGACCGCAACCTTTACGCCCAGTCTTACACCTACACTGACGTTTACGCCGACCCTGACCTTTACACCAACAGCCACATACACCAACACACCTTCGCCCACTCCAACACCTCTGCCCCCACAAATCACGGGGTCGGTGGTCTGCGATCTCTGGGGAGACGCCGGCTGGTGCAGAGGGAATGAGGGTCTCGAATTGATGGCCAGCGATCCGCAAGGGTTTGATGTGACGATTACTGGAGACTTGAATGGTGTCCCTTTCACCTGTGGAAGTACCTGCAGTCTACCCGTGCCGGAAGGAATTGGATCTGCCAATTATCAGGTAACTTCAACTAGCGGACGTACAGCCAATGGCTCTTCCGCATGGCAACGCGATGCCACATCTCCAAACCTCAATGTGATCCTTCCTCCGGTGGATGGCAGGAATGGCTGGTATGTGTCACAAGTGACTCTGTCGGCAACCGCCGCCGACGCAATCTCCGGGCTTTCTTCCCTAAATGGCAGCATGGATGAAGGCGCGACCTGGATCTCATTCCCTATCCAATTCATGGATGGAAACCAACGGGTATTGATCCATGCCAGGGATGTGGCTGGAAATGAAGTGGTGGTATCCAAGGTAATCCGTGTGGATACGATTGCCCCCGTGGCTCAAATTACATCGCATTCAAATGGTGAGGTGATGCAGGGAGAGGCGCATGTAGCAGGATCGTTGGAAGATGAAATGTCCGGTCCTGCCAGCGGCGAAATTTCCCTCGATAACGGAGCTACCTGGCAGGCTGTGTATATGGGGACGGGGAGTACCTGGTCTTATATATGGCATTCCAATGAAGTGCCAAACGGAGAGTACATCCTGCAAATGCGCGGCAGGGATCGTGCCGGCAATGCTGGCGATGTGGTTTCAGTTAGGCTGACTGTAGATAATGCCCCGCCTGCTGTGTCCATCACGGAACGGTGGTGGATTTGGGAAACTGGGCAGTTGAAGATATCCCCCAACCATTTCCCAATCGCGACCATTCAGGTAACGATCCGTGATCCTCAAAATCGCTGGCCGGAGGTGAGATTGGAATTCGATCCCGGAAAAAAATCCCATCCCGTGAAATGGGATCGGCGCTTTGGGGATGGGACGTTGGCTCCAGCAGGAGAATACCCGGTTCTGGCAGAGGCTTGTGATGTGAATGAACTGTGTGGGCAGGATGCGGGTAGGATCGTGATACCGCAGGTGGCGACCTCTACCGCCACAATTACCCCATTCCCGACGGCGACAAGCACTTTGATTCCTTCGGTGACACCAACCGCAACACAAATATTGCCGACGCCAACACTCTTATTCATCACGCCAATGCCTGAAAAAACTCCTGAGCCTGTTCAACCATCCCTACCGGTCTGGCAGATCGTCGGCTTGCTGGGTTTATTCATGGTAATCGCATCGGCTAGTGTGGTTGATCCGCGCCCCAAGGCTTTGAAACGGTTGAGCGAAACGTTCAAGGCTAAGTCTGCACGATCAAAAGATGATTTTGTAAAAAACAAATAACGAAAAGGAAAAGTAAAAATGGAAATACTTCTTGCAATTGTTGTAGCATCTGCGGTGATCTTTTTTGGAGCATTGATCAGCATGGGGAATGAACGACAGAGGAAGGCGATTGATGGATTGAGGGAACAGGTGGTCCTCTGGTCGGTCCAGGATTTGAAGATAAAACGCGAACATCTGGCACAGACGGTGCAAGTCCCTGACGCTTTAGTTTGGTTGAACCAAGTTACATCAAAAGTATGCGGCTCTCCTGTTAATCTCAGCGTAATCGAGCAAGTTGATAATCCAGATGTACTGGTTTGTTTGAACGGGGACAATAACGGCAAGTTTGTTTTCACGATGATTCCGCCGAACGAAATTCGGGCAATTCAACGCGCCAGGCGCAATCGGGTTTTTCGATATTCGGATACCAACCCACTATTATCATTACCCAGAAACTCTTCTGCCTATGAATGTTCAGTTCTTAATGTCGGCATACTTTTCGATCTTGAACTCGCGATTGCGTGGCGAAAACTGACCACCCCGTCAGCGGAATGTAGGGAAAGTCTATGGATTTATGTTTTGGATTGAGCCAGACTTTTTGGCAAGAACGATTGCCGAAGGAGTTGCTTCGATCTGCTTGAACGCCCTAAGAACTATTTGCCTTTTGACGAATTGCCTCCTGCAACATAGAAACTGAAGAACTGCCCTTCATCCCTTCAGGCGTGGCATAGACGCGACAACTGAGCGAATACGTATCACGGTCTTCATTCCATAGATCAGTCCCATTGATACGGAAAGACGGTGAGCCTAGAAATTTCCTTCGTGCCGCATCGTCATTATCCATTACCTGAATCAGCTCCACGGACTCATCCAATCCATTTGCCTTTAAAGCAGTGTGCAGGTTCTTCAAACCTGATTGCCATGATGGGCAATCGCCAAAGTAAAGCAGTTGTATTTTCAAATTACGTGTCATTACTTTTCAACTCCGATCCAAACATGCTGATTTGATCCTGAAAAAACTTTTTACCTTGAAATTTGTCAGCATGTACATGCAGGTTTGCGAGGCAAGGTCCCGTGAATAATACATAGCCTCGCCAGCCGACGGAAACAGACACGGAGTCCTTCCAACCGCGATTACGGACAAAGGTCGGGTCCAGACCATATAGCACGGACTTATTCTGGACACTCGACAGAATGTATTCGCCATAGTGAACCATGAATTTCAGATCAAGGGAAGTCACATCCCGACAAGCAGCACAGTTGCAGGTAATGTGGCTGCTGATCTCAGTGAGATTTCCCTTGAACTCGACATAAGTGTCTTCAACAAGCCTGTATAGGTTTTCGAAACGATGAATTCCTGCTTTGGGCACAAAGGCAAACACGGAATCAATATCAAAACCCTGCACACGAAAGACAGGCTCAATCTTCCGGGCAATACCCTCCAGCAATTTTTGCAGGATACCCCCCGCATGTTCCAATTCAACCTTCGTAAGGTATGAGGAAAATCCCGAAATATCCGCCAGAAGGAAATAACCGAATTGAGGTTTGGTTGATGTCATGTTCATATTATTTCATCGCAAAACCCTGCAAGGGTAGTGGCAATCTCCGCCTAACATTGTAGCGGAGATTGCTGCAAGTATGGAAACTCCAACACTTGTGATTCTTCAAAACCAGAGGCAAATTTAGCCATTCTTTTGCAAATACTGGCGCATCATCAAAGCCACAGTCGCTCCCTCGCCCGCCGCGGACACCGCCTGTTTGGTGGAACCTGCACGCACGTCGCCTGCCGCAAACAACCCTGGCAAGGATGTCATGAGGGTGCCATCGGTGACGATTGCCCCCCACTGATCGACTTCCGCCTTGCCTTTTACCAGAGCGCTGTTAGGCGATAAACCAACAAAAACAAATACACCATCGTAGTGCCATTCCTTTTGTTCACCTGTGGCACGGTCTTCGACAAACACTGTGTCCAATTTACCATTTTTCGCGCGCAGTTCCCTGACCGCATGATTGATAGTCACGGACATGTTTTGCATCTCCGCTACTTTGTCTCTCAGGGTCTTGCTGGCTTTCACCTGCGGCAGAAATTCGACGATATCCACCTGGCTGGCGAACTTGGTCAGAAACAAACCTTCCTCGAATCCACTGTTGCCGCCGCCGACCACCAACACCTTCTTTCCTTTATAAAAGGCTCCATCACAGGTGGCGCAAAAATGGACGTTTGAGCCGACCAGATCATCCTCGCCAAGGATTCCAAGACGGCGATAGCGTGCACCTGTGGCAAGCAATACGGCGGTTGCGCCATACTCCGATCCATCAGCGGTATGCACACATTGGTATTGTCCATCCTGTTCGATGGATACCACATCCTGTGCTTGCAGGATCTCCGCGCCAAAGCGTTGTGCCTGGCGGGTTAAACGGGCGGCAAATTCTGCACCCGGGATTCCTTCATCGAAACCTGGGAAGTTATCCAACGTCTGGGTAATACCCGCCTGACCACCCAGACCAGCCTTTTCGATCACGAGCGTTTCCACGCCCTCGCGTGCCAGGTAGGTCGCCGCGGTTAGGCCCGTGGGTCCACTGCCGATGATGATCGCATCATAAAAGGCGCGCTTGGCGCGAGTCTGCATGCCCAGTTTTTCTGCAAGTTGTGCGTTCGATGGCTCGACCAGCACGCTTCCATCAGGAAACACAATGGTTGGGATACTGCGATAGCCTTTGTTCACTTCCTCGACAAAAGCCGTCGCTTCGGGGTCATTGTCAATGTCCACGTAATGATAAGGAACGCGCTGTTCACCAAAGAATTGCTTGGAGCGTTTGCAGTCGGGGCACCAGCCCGTTCCGTAAAGCGTGATGATCTCAGGAGTCAAACGGGGATCGGTCATGAAAAGAAATTCCTTTCAAATGTCGAGAGTTGGTAGGCAGCCCGTTCACGGACGAGCTGCCTACCGTGAGGAGAAGAAAACCAGAAGTTAGAGCGCCGCATACATCAGCGCAATTGAAACGCCAAAGATCATGTGACCGACCAGCCCGCCCATGAAAGCCATGAGACCGCCGTTGTTCGTCATCCACAAGCCTGGAGACTTGACAGCACCGCTCTTGATTCCAACGTGCATCATTGGGATCATGCCCATCACCATGCCGACAATCAGCCACTGTGCAGCGCCAAGGATCAATCCGCCCAACCAGGTCGCGCCGCTAATCCCCGATGACCAGAGAAAAGCATAGATGAGAGCAAAGACGATTCCCATCATCAGGTGCATCATCCATCCCAAGGCGAGATTCGATTTGGTGCTGAACATGCTGCCCAAAAGGCTGACGATATCCATTTTTGGCATTCCCATTTTGGGCGCCATTGCAAGGATCATTGAGAAAACAAGGCTGGCAACCACGCCAGCGATAACTGCGCTAAGAATATTCATTTTGATTCTCCTGTTGAATTTGGTTTCATACCCACCTGATAGCGAAGCGCCTGATTTCCCTTACCCACTTTCAGAAATCGACGAATTTGAAATGTCACCATTTTTGTGTTCCCAATTTTCCTGCCTCATTAAATCAAAAAAGCTGTTTCCAAATTGTTGTGGATAACAGCTTTTTTGATTTTCCAGAAATCATCAAAGAGTGCGTTCTTTCACGGCATTTCTTTACGCCGTGCCATGCAAGATACTCTGCAACACCTTGTATTCCTCCCGGCAATCCTCACACATATCCAGGTGCTGTTGCACCAGCGGCATCAGTTGCGCGACATCCTCTCCCTGCGCCGCGAGTTCAGTAAATTGATCGAGCAGGGCAAAGACCTCGTCACAGGTCAGTTCTTCCTCCCGCGTATTGGATAACATCGACATCATCTTTTGCATCTTTTCGGACGGGTTCGCCGACATTCCACCAGATGCTGGTTTTTGTTTTTTGGAACCCAAAATCCTCTGGATGAACTGTTTTATTTTCATGCTACTAAATTCCTTCCACACATGGATAGCAATGCCCATTCAATCTCTTACTTGCGAGCTTGCTCAAATACAGACAAAATCTCCTGCGGGGTCAGTCCTTCTTTTTCCAAGCGTTTCTTCAGCCGCAGACGGGCATCATGCAGCATCTTGTAGAGCGCGTTGCGATTGGTTCCCATTCGTTGTGCAGCTTCCTCCAGCGGGAAACCTTCCATGATGGCCGTCAGTGCCTGGCGCTGTTTATCGGTGAGTTCCTCCATGATGATTCGGTTGACCCGCGCCATCATTTCAGCCTGCGACACCTGCTCTTCAGGATTCGCCTGATCATCTGGCGTTTCGCGATAGGAAGTATCACTTTCCTCATTCATATTCATTTCGGGCAGGGGTACTTCGCGCCAGCGCACGCGGCGTAACTCGGTCAGTGCGGCGCGCACAGCAATTTTATGTGCCCAAGTCGTGAATTGACTGCGTCCTTCAAAAGAGTCAAGGTATTCCAAAACACGCATCAAGGTTTCCTGCACCACTTCCTCGGTCAGCGCTTCCGACTCGGGGCTGTTGGGGTCCAGTCTTCCTGCAATGGCATACGGCAATCCTCGCAATATGATGGCGCGTAAATCCTCCAATGCCTGTGCCTGCCGATCCCCACCGGCGCGTAAATCTGCAACCCATTCTTCGTTGGTTCGCTTATCCATAAGTGGATTATAAACCAGCAGGTAATAGTTCGCCCGTGAATACTATCTTTGATGCATAAAGTGGAGAACAACATGCTTCCAACCCTAACCACCGCCCAAATGATCGAAGTGGACCGCGCCATGATCGAGGATTATCACATCGAGTTGGTTCAGATGATGGAAAATGCAGGTCGCGCTTTCGCGGAACTGGCGCGCCGTCAACTGCGCGGAGCGATACAAGGCTCCAGCGTGGTCATCCTCTGTGGAAGTGGAAACAATGGCGGGGGCGGGATGACCGCCGCGGGTCGTCTGCATAATTGGGGCGTGCAGGTCACTGTCGTTTTGACAAAACCTAGGGATGAAATTCGCGGAGTCCCAGCCCATCAACTGGATATCCTGCAACGGATGAAGCTTCCCATCGTGGACTCTGCCTCGCTTCTTCCTACCCCAAACCTGATCCTCGACTCGATCATTGGCTACAGCCTGAGCGGATCTCCGCGCGGCACCGCGGCGGATTTGATCCGCTGGGCAAATAATCAAAATGTCCCAATCATCTCTCTTGACACGCCCTCAGGGCTGGATGTCACCAGTGGCACAGCGCACGATCCGACCATCTGTGCGACAGCAACTCTAACCCTTGCCCTGCCCAAACAGGGGTTGCTGCATCCTGATGCAAAAAAATTCGTCGGCGACTTATATCTCGCCGACATCAGTGTCCCGCCAGAACTGTATGCGAACATGGGCATTGTCGTCCCGCCTTTGTTCGCCGAGAGCGACATCATCCGAGTCGAAGCATGAACACAGAAACCGCAAAGCCCCCGCGCTACAAGAGCAAAGTGATCGCCATGATTGCCTGGGCGATCCTGCTGGCGAGCTACTGGTGGTACACAACCGCCAACGGTTTGACGCCAATGGAGACCATGCAGGCGCTAATTCATTTTGTTTCGGACAGCCCGTATGGGTTTCCGCTGTATGTTCTGGTTTATATGATTCGCCCCATTTTTCTTTTCCCCGCCACACTGGTGACGATGACCGCCACCTACCTGTACGGTCCTGTCCGGGGAATTGCCTACGCCATGATCGCCAGCAATCTCTCTTCCATGATCGCTTATTTCATCGGGCGTTTTTTCGGGAGCGGCTTTCTGCATAACATCGAGCAAAATAAAACAGTTGGCATCTACGCCGACCGTCTTCGGCGTGAAAGTTTCCAAACGACAATGATTTTGCGCTTCCTGTTCCTGCCCTACGATCTGGTCAGTTACTTTTCAGGCTTCCTGCGGATTGACCTGGGTTGGTTCATGTTGGCGACGGTACTGGGCAGTATCCCTGGCACGATTTCATTCGGCATGTTAGGCGCGTCCATTCAAGGCGATTTTGCATCTCAAAGCGTCAGGCTTGATCCACTTTCATTGGTGATCTCTGCGGCGATGTTCGCAGTCAGCATAGGTTTTTATCGCATCGTCCGTTATCGTGAGAAAAGAATCAACCTGTAGGAAACGCCTTGCGAAACTCCGCCACGGCTTTGGGGCCGTTGCGTTCGAGGCATTTGTAAAACTGTTCGCGTTCCTGATTGCGGTAATCCAGCCGCTCCACGTGGAAGGGCGCCAGTCGTTCACCTACCTTTCGTCGGCTTGGAATTTGGCTGAAATATTGGATCGCATTTTCCACGCTGTGCGCGTCCGTCCAGTCCGACTTGTAAACGATCAGACCTGATCGGGCGAAGATCCAGGTCATATTGGGCATCGAGCCGTAGGCGCGGTGACACGCGCCGTCGAGAGAATCCACCAGGATCGGGCGCGTCACGTCGAGGACATCCCGCAGGTCCCGCGCGTGACGGAATTTCTGTTCCATTGAGGTCAGGTGTGGATAATTTTCCCCAGGGTGGGCTTCGTGAGAATAAAGAAATATTGACCCAACTTTGTATTCTCCGTACTTATCCGCCATAGCATTCATGGATGGCGCCGCCATCCCGCAATACGGTCAGGTGAAACTGCCGAACTCCACAATGGTGTAATCGTGCCGCGACCAGATCTCACTGAGCCTTGTGGGCGTTTGATCCAAATCCCATAACGGGAAATCCAACCCAACGGTGCCTGTCTTCGGGCTGGCTTCGAAGTTCATCCACGGCTCGAATTTCTCGGGTACGAAACTATCGTAGTTGTAGCGGGTCAACCGATCATCCATGTGGGTCTCCAATCAAAATCTGGGAATGAAGAAAACCGCGCTTCAATTTTTTGCTCGCGAGAACAAGGTTTGGACAATGCCTTTGTGCATCTGGAGCAGGTCCGGTTCAGTCTCGAATCCAGTCTGTTCCTCCAGCGCCAACTCTGCCTGTTGTAATAGATAGAGTTCGGGCTTTTCAGGATCAATGTGATGTTCATCAAGAACCTGAGTGACCAATTCTTGCAGTACCCCATCCACCTGTTCAACTGGGATGTCACCCATGCGGCGCTTCACAAAATCGCGGTTGATGGCAAAGAAGCAGGTAACGACACCATCTTGCACCTCTTTGGCAGTCAGGGATTCTTTTTCAAGGATGGCTTGCAGTTTTTGAGTGTGTTCGTTCATGGGCTTTTCCTTCCCAGTCGGGTTTTATCCCATTGACGCAGCTTGAGGTGAATGACTTACATCCCGATTCAATTACAGTGTGTTCGCCTGTTGGAATCCAACATTGCTATTTTGCAAGAATCATGGGCGGGTAAGAATAATGGCGAGGTCGGTATCACCAGTATAGATTTTCGGCAGCGTCAACCGAAATCAACAATCTTTTGGAGATTCATAATGAGCATCAATAATCGCGTCGCTGTTATTACCGGCGCCACAGGCAGGCTGGGGCAGATTGTCACCAGGCAGTTTGCAGATCGGGGCGTCCGGCTCGTACTAGTCGGGACCAACCTGGAAAGGGTCCAGTCGCTCGAGGAGGAATTGAAATTACCCAGGGAACGCGTCCTGATCAGCGTCGCCGATTTATGCCAACCCGAACGAACCTCCGACCTGGTGCGGCAGGCGATGGATAAATTCGGGCGAATTGATATCCTGCTTCACTTGGTGGGGGGATGGAGCGGAGGCAAGTCTGTGGTCGAATCGGACCGCGAACAGGTGGAGTCCATGCTTCAACAGCATTTATGGACAACTTATCACTTGACGAGGGACGTGCTCCCGTTAATGCTCTCCAACCATTGGGGGCGTATTCTCGCCGTTTCATCGCCACTTGCCTCCGACCCGGTGGCGGATATGGCACCATACGCCATCGGCAAGTCGGCACAGGAGATTTTGCTCAGAACGATTGCAGAAGAGGTCAAGGGAAGCGGGATCACTGCCAACATTCTGCTTGTAAAAAAGATCGACACCGAACATGTACGCGATCAAAAACCCGACGATGAGAATTCAAGTTGGACAACGCCGGAGGATATTGCTTCGGCTCTCCTGTTCCTAAGTTCAGGCGAGGCGCGGATGATCAACGGCGCACGCATTCCGCTCTATGCTAGTTGAAAGGAAGGATGATGGACACAAGAAAAGTGGCGCTGGTTATGGTGGACATCAGCGGTTACACACAGTTCATTCGCTCACAAAAGTTGAGCGCCATCCATGCCGAGGAGATCGTCTTCGAATTGCTGGAGGCGGTAATCGATCACGCCGCGTATCCATTGACTTTGAACAAGCTGGAGGGCGATGCGGCATTTCTATATGCAGAAGTAAATGCAGGAGACCAGATCGAGGTCGCCCGGGATGTGGCTCGCCAGGTACGGGAATTTTTCAGGGTCTTTTACGAACGCGTTCATTCCTTGTCCATTGAAAGAGCGGACTGCGACTGCGACGCCTGCCAGCGCATCTTTGACCTGCGCTTGAAAGCCATTCTGCATCTCGGCGAGGCTGTGTTCAGGAAGATTCGACAATTCGATGAAATGGCAGGTGAGGATGTGATCCTAATTCATCAGTTATTGAAAAACTCAATTCCGTCCCATGAATACATCATGATGACCGAACCCTTTCATCAACTTGCCGGAGATTTCGAAGACCTGCCCTTCGAGACCTGGCAGGAAAGTTGTGATTTTATGGAAGATGTCACTGTTTATGTAGGCTATCCCCAAACAGCATTAACAGGATAGATCATATCCACCCAATCTATACTCAATTATTGATTTCACAAGGAGACATGATGTCACTCACACACATGCAAATCAAGGAACTGCTCGATGAAAACCTGAAACACGAATGCGAAGGCTTCGGACCGGACAAGGTCTGTGTACGCATCGCCGCCATCGGCGAGTTACCCTCGCGCTTTGGAGACTTTCACATCTTTGCTTTCTACAACAACCGGGATGGTAAGGAACATACCGCCATCGTACGCGGCGATGTGACGAATGCGGAAAACGTGCCAGTCCGCGTCCATTCGGAATGCCTGACCGGCGATGCGATAGGCTCCCTGCGTTGTGACTGCCGCGACCAGTTGGAAACCGCGCTCAAGGAAATTGGGAAAATGGACAAGGGCATTCTGCTCTACATGCGTCAGGAGGGGCGCGGTATTGGCTTGATCAATAAAATCCGCGCCTATGGATTGCAGGATCATGGCTACGATACCGTGGATGCCAACCTTGCCCTGGGCTTTCGCGATGACGAGCGCGAATACAGTGTTGCCGCGCACATGCTGTTTTCCTTGAAGGTCAAATCGATTCAGTTGATGACCAACAACCCGCGCAAAATCGAAAACCTGACCCAGCACGGCGTGAAAGTCAACGGACGCATTCCCGTCATCATCCCGCCCAATCCGCACAACGAATTTTATCTAAAGACCAAAGCCGAAAAGTCCGGTCACATGCTCGATACATTCGGGAAACTCCATCTGCAGGAGCAGGGCGACCTCCCCGTTGTGGATGGTATGACTTCTGAACAAATCGCTCAACTGAGCCAGAACTGAAAGAGGAACCAATGAACCACCAACCTGGCATCACTGTCTATGGCACCGATTGGTGCGGGGATTGCAGACGCACAAAACGCCTGCTGGACGAACACCAGATTCCCTATAACTGGATTGATATTGACAAAGATCGTGAAGGCGAAAAATTCGTCAAAACTACAAACCGTGGCAATCGCAGTGTTCCAACCATTGTCTTTGGCGATGGCTCCATTTTAGTCGAGCCAACCAATACCAGGTTATCTGAAAAACTCTTCGAAACCCGTCTGATATAGGAATATGAAAGATTTTCTTACACTATGTTTTTCTAGGGATATTGTACGGCGGGCAAGCTACACCGCGCTCATCGTAGGCGCCATACTGACAGCTATCAATCATGGAGACGCATTGCTGCATGGGCAAATGGATCCTACCCGCGTGTTGAAAATCATCCTGACGGTTTGTGTACCGTATATTGTTTCCACAGTTTCTAGCGCTTCCACAGTTCTCAGCATCAAGAAGGGGCAATCGTGATCCAATTACGCGTCTCAGTTGGCAGGTAAGAAAAAGACCTCGATTGTCCTCTCTGTGGTTGAAGAATAAGGAGACAAAACATGCAATCCCTCAAAACCTTCCGCGCTGAAAAAGACCAATTCTATGCGCGCCACCATCAAAGTCCATTGACACCGTTCCAGAAACAGCATTTCAAGGGACTCGATTATTTCCCTGAAAATAATGCATTGCGCCTCGAAGTGAACGTGGAAATCTTGCCAACCTCAGAAAGTATCACAATCCAGACCACAGGCGGACAGCCTCAAACTTATCAACGTTTCGGCAAATTCAAGTTTCAAGTGGATGGGCAGTCGGCGGAACTCACGATCTACAAAAATGGGCACGGATACTTTCTTCCCTTTGTAGATACGCTGGCAGGGAAAGAATCTTATCCCGCAGGGCGCTATCTTGAACCTGAAAAACTCCCCGATGGAAAATTCCTCGTGGATTTCAATCTAGCATACAACCCATACTGCGCCTACAACGAACAATGGTCCTGTCCAATTACGCCAGCCGAAAATCGTATCAAGGTGGCTGTCCGCGCCGGCGAAAAAATATTTGAACACTAAACAACAAGGAGAACCAAAATGAATACACCCTTACATATAACTGATGCTGAATTTGAAACCACGGTCATTAAATCGACTACCCCTGTGGTTGTGGATTTCTGGGCGCCCTGGTGTACCCCCTGTAAAATGATCGCACCTGTCCTAGAAAAATTAGCCGCAGAGTACGGAGACAAACTGACCATCGCCAAGGTCAATACGGATGAGAATCCGCAATGGGCGATGAAATATGGCATACAAGGGATTCCAACCCTGCTCTTTATCAGGGATGGGTTGGTCAGGGATACCATCGTTGGTGCCGCGCCCGCTCCCGCTATCAAAGCCAAGGTGGATGGGTTGCTCAAAGCTCCAGTGAGAGCATAACTGTATGGCAAATGAACAAAAGAAATATGATGTCGCCATCATTGGCTCTGGCATCGGCGGTTCGACCCTGGCGAGCGTGTTGGCTCGCCAGGGCTTGTCTGTGATTGTCTTTGAGGGCGGACAGCATCCCCGCTTCACCATCGGCGAGTCGATGATTCTGGAAACATCCGAAGCCATGCGCGCGCTGGCGGAATTTTACGATGTGCCCGAACTTGCCTATTATTCCTCTGAAAACTTTTACAACTATATCGGTACGCAACACGGAGTGAAGCGTCATTTCAGTTTCGTGCATCACACCCCAGGTCAAAGAGTTGACCCGCGCAAAACCCTGCAAGCCGTGATTCCTAAAATGCCCTACGGACATGAGATTCATATCACGCGGCAGGACTCGGATTACTTCCTGACTTCGGTTGCCATCTCTTACGGTGCAACGATCTTACAAAACACCTTCATAAAAGATATCAACGTCCAGCTTGATGGTGTGGAGATCATCACCAGCAAGGATAAGCCTTATCGCGCCGAATACATCATCGACGCGGGTGGGATGAAATCCATTCTGGCGCAGAAATTCAACTGGCGCCACCGCGACCTGATGTCACACTCCCGCACCATCTTTACGCACATGATCGATGTGCCCGGTTTCAACGAAGTGACCATGCCTCATCAGGATTACGGACATCCATACCCGCTTTCACAAGGGACGCTTCATCATATCTTCAAGGGTGGCTGGCTGTGGATCATTCCGTTCAATAATCATCCTGCTTCCACAAATCCTTTGTGCAGTGTGGGTCTGCAACTTGATCCGCGCCTGTACCCGCAACGGGACGATTTGACTCCCGAGGAGGAATTCCGCGAATTCATCCAGCAATTCCCCGATATGGAAGCGCAACTGAAAAACGCCAAACCCGTCCGCGATTGGAGGAGAATTAACCGCCTGCAATATTCCGCACATCACATTGTCGGCGATAGATTCGCTTTGCTCGCTCACGCCGCAGGGTTCATTGACCCGCTCTACTCGAAAGGGTTGTACGTCACTCACGCGCAAATTTTTCTTATCGCCGATTTGCTGTTGAAAGCCAAACAAACGGGCGATTATTCAGCCAAGGCATTTTCTTCACTCGAGCCGATCACGCTGGATTACATCAACATGCATGACCGTATTGTGGCAAGCTCATTCAAGTCATGGCACAATTTCAAACTCTGGAATGTATATGAAGTGCTCTGGCTGCTCGGTGCATATCTTGAATATTTGAGTCTGATCACGAATCGCTATCGCGCCAATAATCGGGATGAGTACATCCAACTCATGCGGGGGCATAAACTGGCAGGCGGCGGCTTTCCACTCTTCTTCGAGATTCAGGAAAAGATCGACGCCTTGATGGATCAGGTCAACCCCGAAGATGAAGCGGATGTGGATCGTACGGTCGCCGAGATCAAGAAACAGTTCGAGCGTTTCCCGTGGATGTCATCCGCCTTCAAGGATTTGCTCAATGGGAAAAATCATCTGCCCGACAACAAACTGCGTTTCAATCTGCTCAGCCGCCGTGTGGGATTCATGGGCAGCGGCGAATATCGCAAACATTTCTTTGGCGAGAAATCCATGCCGGAATTATTGAAGAAAGCGATTGATGATCAGTTGAAATATTCCGTTCCCGCCTTGAATCGCAGACGTAAATCTCAAGCCCGCCTCGCGTGGCAAATCAGGAAAAAATAGATGCTCGATACACCTCTTCGCAAATTCAAGGATCAAGTTGGTGCGCCGCTTGCGCAGAGTTTGAGCCGCGTCCCCCCCATCCTTATTACTATCCTCGCTCTTGTTGCAGGTCTGCTCGCCGCGTGGTTCGCTTTCACCCAATCCTATTTCGTTGCACTTGGATTTTGGATTCTCAACCGCGTCCTGGATGGGCTCGACGGCTTGATCGCGCGTCTGCACGACAGGCAATCCGACTTCGGCGGATACGTGGACATCCTGACCGATTTCATCGTCTACGCCGCGCTTCCCATTGGACTGGTAGCTGGTTCGCCGACGATGGAGCGTTATCTCGCCTTAGCCTTAATGCTCGCGTCCTTCTACATCAACTCTGCCTCGTGGATGTATCTCGCCGCTATTCTTGAAAAACGCGCCTTACATACGCCCGATACACAAACCGCCATCGTCATGCCAGCAGGTCTCATCGGCGGATTTGAAACGATCATCGCTTATGGAATCTTCCTGCTCTTTCCCACATACATCACGGTATTGTTTTCCATATTTGCCGCGTTTGTATTCGTCACTATTGTTCAACGACTTCTATGGGCAAAACAAAACTTGACACCTGAGACTTGGAACCTGACACATGAAACTCAATTCACCAGCCCCCGACTTCACCATGCAAACCCTCGACGGCGAACAAGTCACACTTAGCGATGTACTCAAAAACGGAAACGCCCTGTTAGTTTTCCTCCGTCACCTCGGCTGAATTCCCTGCCGCGAACATGCCGCACAGTTGTGCGCGCGCCAGGAAGAATTTGCAGAACTCAATACACGCGTCTTCATCATTTCCTTTGGAACGCTTCCCGCGCTCCAACAATGGCTGGATGAAGTCTGTCATACATTCACTGTCCTCGTTGACCACGACCGAACAATCTACAAAGCCTACCGACTCGAACGCTCCCGTTGGCGTTCATGGCATCCCCGCGTAGTCTGGGTTTACATCAAACGCTGGTTTCAGCGCGGCACATTCTACGACTCCCACGGCGACGATACATCCCAACTCGGCGGCGACTTCATTGTGGATAAGGATGGCATCCTGCGTCTCGTCCATCCGAGTCACGATCCGACAGACAGACCGTCTGTGGATGCGTTGCTGAAGGTGTTGAAAACATTTTGAACACATTTCCCACTCATCTTGTTATCAATGCCGCCATTGAGAAAAGGATTGGAACAAAGTTCAAACTAGCCAAATCCCCTTTTCTGTGGGGTTCTGTCGCACCTGATATTCCACTTGGGTTATTGTCGATTGGGTATTTTCTTTACAACCGCCATGTTGCCACCCAGCCAGTATCTGGAATGATGAACAACGCATTTGACAATCTGTACTTCAACAATCCATTGTGGGTCGCCAGCCATAATTTGCTGCATTCGCCAACCGCCTTGCTGTTGTATGCCATTTTTCTCTGGCGCCATAGAAACCAACCCAACACACGTGGACATTGGTGGCTATCCTTTGTCTTTGGCTGCATGGTGCATTCCGTGATTGACATCTTCACTCATTACAACGATGGTCCCGTGCTCTTCTTCCCTTTTGATTGGCATACGCGCTTCAATAGTCCTGTCAGTTACTGGGACAGGGCACATTACGCGAGTCAATTCTTCTGGGTCGAGTTGGGAATCAATATCGTGTTATTGGGGTATCTGTTTTTACCGAAACTCATTCAGCAATTCAAAAGAAAATTTTCGTAACCGTCAGGGATCCTGTTTGGGTGAATGAAAAAAGAGGGCTGGAATCAACCCGCATTTTCATTTCCAAAAATTGTGCCTATTCCGCGCAGCACGATAACTTGGCGGGGTCTTTGAAGTACGAAATCGCCGCGATCTTCAATGCCTCCGCCATTGTGGGATAGACGTGAATCATGTCAATGAAGTCCTCTAGTCTGGCGCGAAAGCGCATCGCCATCGCCGCCTCGTGGATCACTTCTCCTGCGTTGGGCATGACCAGCGAGACGCCCTTCACTTCCTGTGTGTCGCGGTCAATCACGATTTTGGCAATGCCGTCGGTTTGATGGGTCGCGCCTCCACGTGGGACATATTCCAGCGGAATTGTTCCGCACCAACAACGCACACCTGAACCGACAACTTCCTCATCTGTCTGACCGACAACCGCCACCTGTGGGTCAGTGAAAATTACACGCGGGATCACACGATGGTCAATCATTTGATGCGCGCCTGCAAGCGCATTCTTTGCAACGATCACGCCGTCATGCGCGCCGACAGGTGTGGCAGGCTGGCTTTCAGTCTGATTCCCAATTACATCGCCTGCCGCCCAGATGTTTGGGGCGCTGGTTTGCAGTTCGTCGTTCACCTTCACAAAACCATGTTCATCCAATTGCACGCCGACTTTCTCCAAGCCAATGCCATCGGTGTTCGGCTGTCTACCTGCGGCAATCAGAAGTTTCTGCGCCTTGAATGTTTGCGCCTTCCCGCCCACGTTTGCCGTCACTTCGATTTCATTTTGGGAGTTATGAGAAACGCGCGTGACCTGCGCTTCAGTAACAATTTTCAATCCTTCCTTGCGCAGAATGAACGTCAACGAATCCGATACTTCGGGTTCATAGCGCGGCAGGATGACCTGACTGCGTTCCAAAATCGTGACGCGCGTTCCGAAGCGGTGGAACATCTGCCCCAGTTCGAGCGCGATATATCCCGCGCCGACGATGACCAGCGATTCAGGCAGTTCCTTTAACTCCTGCGCTTCGTCTGAAGTGAGCAGGTCGGAGGTGAGATAAGGCACATTGTCCAAGCCTTCAATCTGGGGGATGACAGGACGCGTCCCTGTCGCGACGAGAATCTGGTCGCCGCTTAAGATGCTTTCTCCCATGCGGACAGTGTGCGCGTCAATCAATTCCGCCTTGCCTTCAAAGACCTTGATGTTGTCATCGTCCGTCAAAATGGATTGATATTTTTTATCTCGATAGGCATGAACGACATCCTGCTTTTGGGAGATCAGTTCCGCAAAGTTGAAATCCATTTTGGCGGACTTGAGTCCCTTATAGCGCGGATGCGCCGCCTCCCAGACAATGCGCGCCGCTTCGATGAGATTCTTGCTCGGAAGGCAGCCCCGATTGACGCACGTTCCGCCCAGCGTCCGCATTTCGGTCATGGCGGCGGTCCTGTCCAGTTCCGCCGCGCGGATTGCCGCGGCAAAGGCGGTGGAGCCTGAACCTAGAATTACAAGGTCGAATTCATTTTCCATTTTGAACTCCTGCGATTAAACAGAATTACGACGCGATCAGGATGACGCCTGTCACCATCACCAATGAAGCGGGCAATCGTTGCGTCATCCCGCCTTCTTTGAGAAAGAGAAAACCCCAGAACACAGTCATCAGCGCGCTGAGCTTGAAAAGTGTTGTTACGTATCCAACGAAGCCGAGGCTGAACGCGGTATACCCCAACACGGGCGCAATGCCCGCGATCAGACCTGCAAGAAAAAATTCACGGCGATGGAGAGAAAGTTTGATAATGGCTGACTTGCCGCGCGCAATGACCGCTGGAGTTAATGTGATGGTTAAGAGAGCGTCTACTACGAATGCCGCAAAGCGCGGGCTTTCTGGGTTTGTATGCAGGATGGCTGTTTTCTCCAATAGCGGTGTAATTGCCCAGAGCAATCCAGCCAGCAGAACAAGTGCAACAGCGGGTGTGAAGGCAAGCGATTTGAACGGCGTGAACCAATTTGTGCCTGAACGATAATTGAGCCAATATGCCCCAAGGAGAACCAGTCCCACGCCGACCAATCCGCGCAGAGAGGGAATCTCGCCGAGAAAGAAAGCAGAAATCAACACAGTAAATACTGGGCTAAAGATCAGCAACGGCGTGACCAATGAAACATCCGCCAGTTTCAATGCGCGCGTTGAAGCAAGATGCGCCACAGCATTCATGCCTGCCGACCCCAACACGCCAATCGCAAATAGCCGATCCACTTTGGGAAATTGCGGTGTGAGTGCAATCGCAAACAAACCCAACAACGGCAATGCCAGCAGGGTAACGCCCCACACAACGATCAACGAGTCTGCATCTTTCAATATTCGCTTATAAAGAATGGGGTTGAAGGAAGTCAGCGTTGCTGCGCTCAAGGCAAGAAGAATCCACATTTATTTCTCCGAAGACAGAGTTATTCGTTTGTGGCTTTTGATTTTGATTGGCGATAAAGACCATAAGCAGTCAGACCAATAAAGATAAACATCACTGGAAAAAGCACATAATCGAGATAACCCGTTAGCCAACTCACTCCCAGTGTACTTAACAGGATAACCAGAATGGGGGTGAAACAGCACAGGGCGGCGACGCGCGAGCCAATGATTCCCGTTTTGAGCGGATTGAAATTCTTGAATAGATTTGACATACATTGCTCCTACTCTTTGGCATGTTCGCTTACAAGGTGACAGACGCAATGCTTGCCTTCCACATCATCCACAGGGAAGGTTGAACCGAGCGCGTACAGTTCGCGCAGTTCATGCTCAAGCCGCTTCAATTCAAGGATACGTTCGGCAATTTCATCGGCTTTGTGTTCCAACCGCTCCAGCAACACACGGCACGGCGCTTCGCGGCGATCACGCAGAGCAATGATTTCCTGAATGTCATCCAAAGACAAATCCAGCCGCCGTGCACCTGCCACGAGACGCAAACGTTCTACATCCTGTTCGGTATAGCGGCGATAGTTATTTTCGGTGCGGGCAGGTGCAGGCAAGATACCAATCCCTTCGTAATAGCGAATTGTCTTGGCGCTTATGCCTGTGCTTTTTGTCAACTCTTGAATTTTCATGCTCGCTCCTTGCAAGGCAAAACCAGTGTACACCTTCCAGTCACTGGAAGGTCAAGGGTTGAGATTATCCCTTTCCCCCAGCCAGAGATTTTGCTTCTGGCAGCTTTCGCAATGTGTACATCGCCCATATGCCAAGCGCGGGACCAATCGTCAGAAAGGAAAATGCCCAGCGCCAGCCGAACCAGCCTTCGAGCGTCGGGATGAGGCGGATGGTGATAAGGGTCAGGAGAAAGCCCAGGCTGGTTTGTAGAGTCAGGGCAGTGCCAGTGTATTCCGTCCGACACATCTCGCTGATGGCGGCGGAAAACTGGGCGGAGTCGGCAACGACGGCAAAGCCCCAGATGAGGCAGATGAGAATCAGCCAGATGGGATTCTGCCCGAAGAAGAATCCCACGCACAACGCGCATGTTCCGCTGACGAGCAACGCGGCAATCGTGACCTTCGTCCTGCCCAGCCGATCTGCAAGTTGACCCGCCGCCAGACTCCCGACTCCGCCCATGCCTATCGTCGCAAACGCCGCCAGACCTGCAAAGGTTGGGTTTTGTCCCGTAAGTTTGAAACTCGCGCTCAGAAAAACAGGAACCCACGCCCACATGGCATACAACTCCCACATATGACCGAGATAGCCCAGGTTCGCCATGAGAAGTGGTCGTTCGGTGAAGATTTCACCAACGTATTTCCAATTGAATTTTGGTAAAGAAGTTTTATACGGACCTTCTTCTACAAAAAGCAATGCGATCAAACCGCCGCTTCCTGCCAGCGTTGCTGCCCACAACATAACGGACTTCCAGTCGTTCACCCCGCCAAAAGCATTGAGAAGGTGAGGCGCAGCAGAACCAATCGTGAGAGCGCCAACCAGGAGACCGATGCCAAGCCCGCGATCCTTTTGAGTCCAGGTTGCCATGATTTTCATACCAACGGGGTAAACACCTGCGAGAAATAAACCAGTAAGAAAACGAAGGATCAGCGCAGGAAATAGATTGAACGCGATCAACGGGATCAGGGCAGTTGATATTGCCGCCAGCATTGCAGATGCCGTAAAAAAGCGGCGGGCAGGGATGAGGTCAGAGAGATTGAAGAGCGCCGAACCAAACGCCCCGACCACAAAACCGATCTGTACCGACATCGTCAACCAGGCGCGCCCCGAATCGGTCAACGACCAGGCTTGTGTCAACGCAGGGACGACTGCCGACGCTGAAAACCAGACCGACATGCCAAGCAATTCGGCGAAAGCCAGCAGGAGGAGAGTCCGCCATTTGTTTGAGGAAGGGATATTTTTCATCGACATCTCGCATTAAAAGATTTCCCGCAGGTGTGTCACAGAAATTCGTGCATTCAACCTGCGGGATCTATGCTATTGTAATTGAAGTGTATTGGTTCGCCCCAAGTCTATCCGCCACGATCAATCAGCGCTTTGAACACCCAGGCTGTGATCGTTGTGTAAATGATGTGACCCATCAAGCTGAGCCACTGCGTCTGCCCAATGACGAAGATCATCTGGAACATGCCGAGCATGGCGGGCATCAGAATCAGTGCGCCCAGCACCCACCAGATCACGCCATAGACTACGCCTGCTATTGTGGCGGATTTCCATGTTTGCGAGAAGGCGGGGGCAAAGTGACCATAAAGCGCACCGACTACCACGCTGATTACCAGGTGGACGACCCAGCCCACGGTGGCGTTTTCCACTCGGATCAACATGCCGATCATCGGCATCATGCCCATCATTGCCATCATCATGCCGAATGGCACACCTCCCACAAGTCCGCCAATGGCGCCTAACGAGAGGTTACGGGCGTTAATTTTTGTCAGGGAATAGGTTGTAGTTGTCACGGTCTTTTCTCCTTCTAAGGTTAATGCGCGCACTGCGTGCAACGCTCTGCCCAATAGAGATAGACCTTGCCAAAATTCTTACCGTATAATCCTTTTGCTAAAAATCTTATCCCCATCAATTTCATATCTGCCGGGTAGGCTACTTGACAAATAATTCACATCATTGTATTATACCTATAAGTTAATTAACCATTTGGTAAAATAAGGAATTTTATATGACCAGGAGCAAGGATGACAAACTAGACCTAACTTTTTCCGCATTGGCAAACCCAACACGACGTGCCATCCTAGGGCGTTTGGCGGAAGGCGAAGCGACCGTGAACGAACTGGCAGAACCATTCAATATGAGCCTACCCGCCATTTCCAAACATATTAAAGTATTGGAGCACGCAGGGCTGATCATACAGGGACAAAAAGCGCAGTACCGTCCCTGCACCATCAACGTCGCTCCCCTGCAGGAAATTTCCAAGTGGACAGAGCAATACCGCCACATCTGGGAGGAACGCTTTGACCAATTGGATGACTATATCAACCAACTCAACCCAAAGGAGAAAAACAATGAGTAATCTGACTACTTCCAAAGAGAACGCAGTTGTTGTCGAACGGACATTGGAGGCCAATGTGGATCTCATCTGGCAGATGTGGGCGGATCCCAACCACTTTAAAAACTGGTACGGTCCGAAAGGCTTTACCGCCCCTGTTGCCGAGATGGACCTACGAGTCGGCGGCAGACGCTTGATTTGCATGGCATCACCCGACGGCCGTATGAAAATGTGGACAGTCGGCGAATACAAGGAGATCGTTCCGAACGAGCGTCTCGTTTATACCGAAAGCCCATCCGATGAAAACGGCAATATAGTTTCACCGTCCGCAATGGGAATGCCCGAAGGCTACCCCGCGACA